>NZ_JBVAXQ010000003.1:0-420569 GCF_055419425.1 Mycobacterium sp. IDUB_21
CACTGACGCCGCCTAACACCAGCACCGAGACCGCTCACCAGTCTTTGGTCACCTTGAATTTTCGAGTGAGGCGGGCAACAGCCCTATGCCTGCCCGCCGGTGACGGGTGGGGCCGGTGTTGTTCAGCCCGTCGTCAGCGCCGCCACCGCGGGTCCGAACATGGTGTTCTTGATCGCGCCCAGTGTGGCGGTGTCCTTGCCGGCCAGCGGCCGCAACATGTCCAGTGCGGCGCCGTCGACCAGGCCCTCGCTCGCGGTGGCGTCCACGATCCCGAACGTCGCGGCGTCCACCCCGCCGAACCGGCGACCGGTCGTCATCGACGCCAACTGAGCCTGCGGGGCGAGCTTGGCCTGGATCAGCGCTGCCATTCCGGGGGTGAACGGAATCCGGATGTCGACCTCGGGGAAGCAGAAGAAGCCGCGGTCGGCGCGCATCACCCGGAAGTCGTGGGCGATCGCCAGCATCGCACCGGCGCCGAACGCATGGCCGACCACCGCCGCAGCCGTCGGGATCGGCAGCGTCAGCACCCGCGCCAGCAGCGCGTGCACCCGCCCGACATACCAGTCGGTGCGGTCGCCGTTGGCCATCAGCCAGTCCAGGTCCAGTCCGTTGGTGTAGAACTTGCCGCCGGCGGTGGTGACCAGTCCCGCCGCGTCGGAAGCCACTACTTCGTCGAGCACACGATCGATCTCGTCAAGGAACTCGGGAGAAAACCGGTTTTCGTCGTCGCCGAGATCCAGCACGGCGATCTTGTCGTCATACGTCAGGTCCACGCAGTGGATCATTTCAGAGCAATCGCTTCGTCACCACGTTCGGGCGCCGCCGCCGCGGCGTGACAGGATCGAGCGATCATGAGCACTAGCCCATCTCGTCCCGTCGTCTTCTCCGGCGTCCAACCCACCTCGGCCTCGCTTCACCTCGGGAACGCCCTCGGCGCGATCACCCACTGGGCCGAACTCCAGGACGACCACGACGCGCTGTTCTGCGTCGTCGACATGCACGCGATCACGGTCCCGGGATGGGACCCGGAGACGCTGCGCCGCAGCACCCTGGTGACGGCCGCGCAGTACCTGGCGCTGGGTATCGACCCGGCCCGCAGTGCGATCTTCGTGCAGAGCCACGTTCCGGCGCACGCCGAACTGGCGTGGGTGCTGGGTTGTTTCACCGGATTCGGGCAGGCCTCCCGGATGACGCAGTTCAAGGACAAGTCGGCCAGGCAGGGTTCGGACTCCACCACCGTGGGCCTGTTCACCTATCCGGTGCTGATGGCCGCCGATGTGCTGCTCTACGACACCGACGTGGTGCCCGTCGGCGAGGACCAGCGCCAGCATCTGGAACTGGCCCGTGACGTCGCGCAGCGGTTCAACGCCCGGTTCCCCGGCACCTTCGTGGTCCCCGAGCCGATGATCCCCAAGGCCACCGCCAAGATCTACGACCTGGCCGACCCGACCTCCAAGATGAGCAAGTCCGCGGCCACCGACGCGGGGCTCATCAGCCTGCTCGACGATCCGGCGCGCAGTGCCAAGAAGATCCGCTCGGCGGTGACCGACTCCGAACGCGAGATTCGCTACGACCCGGACGCCAAGGCCGGCGTGTCGAACCTGCTGACCATCCAGTCGGCGATCACCGGGGTCAGCGTCGAGAAACTGGTGGACGGCTACGCCGGCCGGGGTTATGGCGATCTGAAGAAGGAGACCGCCGAGGCCGTCGCCGAGTTCGTCACGCCGATCAAGGCTCGGGTCGACGAACTGCTGGCCGACCCGGGCGAGCTGCAGGCCGTGCTGGCGGCCGGCGCCGAGCGCGCCAGGGAAGTGGCCGCCCGCACCATCGCGCGGGTGTACGACCGGGTGGGATTCCTTCCGCCGCCGGCATGAGTAAAGCCGTGACCGACCAGACCGACCCGGCTGAGCCGGGCAAGCCGGGCATCCTCGACCGGCTGCGGGCGCGCTACGGCTGGTTCGACCACGTGATGCGGGCGCAGGAACGTTACGACGACTGCCAGGGCAATTTCTTCGCCGCCGGGATGAGTTACTACACCATCTTCGCGTTGTTCCCGCTGGCGATGGTCGGGTTCTCCGTCAGCGGCTTCCTGCTGTCGCGGCGGCCCGAGGTGCTCGACGAGATCACGCGCCGGATCAGGCATTTGATTCCCGGTGAGTTCGGCGACGAGCTGGTCACCTTGATGGACACCGCGATCTCCTCACGCGCCTCGGTGGGTTTGATCGGCCTGGCGACGGCCGCCTGGGTTGGCCTGACCTGGATGGCAAACCTGCGCGAGGCGCTCTCGGAGATGTGGGAAATACGTTCGGAGAAGCCGGGTTTCGTCTCGGCGAAGCTGTCGGACCTGGTTGCGATGTTGTGGGCGTTCGGTGCCATGGGCGTCACGGTCGCGCTGACCGCCCTGGCCAACCCGAAACTGATGCGCAAGATCCTGCGCTGGCTCGGTGTTCCCGACTTCGATCTGCTGGGAGCGTTGTTGCGGGTCGCCTCGGTGGGGATGGCGGTCGCGGTGTCGTGGCTGTTGTTCACCTGGATGATCGCCCGGCTGCCCCGCGAGTCGGTCAGCCTCGCCAGTGCGGCGCGGGCCGGCCTGATCGCCGCGGTCGGCTACGAACTGTTCAAGCAGGCCGGCTCGGTCTATCTGCAGTCGGTGATCAACGGCCCCGCCGGCGCGGTGTTCGGTCCGGTGCTGGGGCTGCTGGTGTTCGCCTACGTCACCGTGCGGCTGATCCTGTTCGCCACCGCCTGGGCGGCGACGTCGGCGGACAACCTGCGCACCGACTAATCGGGCCGCACCGCGCGCAACACCTGCGCGTTGTGGTCATCCATGGCCCCGAACCGCTTCTCGGCATAGTTCGCCTTGGCGGCGACACCCTCGAGAATCTCGCGGTGACGGTCCAGCGCCGTGCTGTGGTGGTCATGGGCCTCGCTGAGCGTCTCGTGAAGCCCGTGCGCGTCCGGGAAATCCCCGAACATCCCGGCCGCCGGCGACGCGCCCGCCAGATGTTCGCCACCGGCCTGGGCATGCTCACCGGCCGCACCGGAATCGGCGGCCCCGTACCGCAACTTGCCCCGGTCGACGAACATATCTGACCCCTCACCTCGGTGCCGGTCAACGCTATCACCGCTGTGAACAGCGTCAATTCACCTCAGCCGGCGTACTCCGGGTGCTTGGCGACGTAGGCCTCCACGAACGAGCAACTCGGCACGATCCGCTTACCCGCCGCCTGGGTATCGGCCAGCGCGAAGGCGATCAGCTTGCTGGCCAGTCCCTGGCCGCCGAACGCCTTGTCGATCTCGGTGTGGTGGAAATCCCGCTGGTCGCCGCTGTCGCGGTAGGCGGCCAGCCCGGCCTGCTTCCCGTCGACGCTGATCTCGTAGCGGTGCTGCTCGGGGACATTGGTGATCGTCGGCTCACTCATGGTTCTCCTTCACCTCAGCCACACTCCGCGGCTCATTACCCGCACCACCTGCAGGTCGGGGTTCATCACGACCAGATTAGCCGCGGAGCCGGCTCGCAAAACCCCGGCGTCGAGGCCGAGTGCGCGGGCCGGAGTGGCCGCGGTCATGCGCACCGCGGCGGTCAGCGCCGCATCGTCTCCGCCGAGCAGGTTCACCGCCGTCGCGAACAGCCGGTCCATGGTGGCGGTGCTGCCGGCGATCGTCGCGGTGCCGCGCAACCTGGCCACCCCGTCGGCCACCTCGACGTCGAGCCCACCCAGGGTGAATGCGCCGTCGCCGACTCCGGCGGCGGCCATCGCATCGGTGACCAGGGCGACCCGCTCGGGGCCGGCGGTGGCCACGACATGCCGGATCACCGCCGGGTGCAGGTGCACGCCGTCGGCGATCAGCTCGACGGTGACCCGGGGGTCGGCCAGCAGCGCCGGCACCGGTCCCGGCTCGCGGTGATGCAACGACCGCATCGCATTGAACAGGTGGGTCCCGACGGTCGCGCCCGCGTCGATCGCCGCCCGCGTCTGGTCATATGCGGCGTCGGTATGGCCCACGGCCACAACCACTCCCGCGTCCACCAGGCGCCGGATCGCGGTCAGCGCGCCGGGCAGCTCGGGTGCCAGGGTGACCATCCGGATCGCACCGTCGCCGGCGGCCAGCAGCGCATCGATCTCAGCGTCGTCGGGGTCACGCAGCCACGCGGGATCGTGTGCACCGCAATGGTGCCCGCTCAGCCACGGCCCCTCCAGGTGGATGCCGTCGACCACGCCGCGCCGGGTCGCGTCGGCCAGGGTGCGCACCTGGGTCAGCAGCACCTCCGGGGCGGCGGTCACCAGACTGGCCAGCCCGCCGGTGGTGCCGTGCGCGGCGTGTAGTGCCGCGGCACGGTCCGGGGCATCCGGGTAGGAGGCGCCGCCGCCGCCGTGGCGATGCATGTCGATGAACCCGGGCACCACAACGCAATCGGCGAAATCGGTGTCGGCGCTAACCGGCCCGGTCCCGCAGTCGCCGATCCGCCCGTCGTCCACCGAAAGCCAGCCGGGCCGACAGACCCGGCCGTCGATCACGACGGCGCCGGCGGAGATCACGGACACGCCGACGCGCCGATCTCGGGGGCAGTCGCTTCTTCGGCGGGCCAGCGGCCGCCGTTCTCCCAGAAGTGCCGGATGTCTTCCAGTTGCCGGCCTTTGGTCTCCGGGGCGTAGCGGTACACGAAGGCCAGGCTCAGCAGTGCCAGCACCCCGAACACCGCAAAGGTTCCGGCACCGCCCAGTGCGGTGAGCATGGTCAGGAACACCCCGGCGACGATCGCGTTGGCCACCAGATCCGAGGTCAGCATCGCCGACGCGCCCATCGAGCGCAGCCGGGCCGGCAGGGCCTCCCCGGCGTACACCCACACCAGCGAACCGAACCCGAACGTGTAGCCGACGGTGAACAGCAGCACCCCGCCGAACTTGACCGCCGCCAGTGCATCACCGAATTTCGAACCGGCGGCGAACACCGCGATCAGCAGTGCGTTGGCGGCGACCATCGCGGTGATCCCGGACAGCAGGATGGGACGGCGGCCCACCCGGTCGATCAACGCCAGCGAGACGAACATCGCCGCCAGCGCGGCGACCTGCACCAGCGCCGGCAGGACCAACAACGCGAAATCGCCTTCGAAGCCCATCATCTCGAACAGTCGGGGACTGTAATAGACGATCGCGTTGATCCCGGTGATCTGGATGAAGAAGCCCAACGTCACCACGAACAGCGTCGCCCGCAGGTACGGCGGCCGCAGCATCTCGCGCAGCACGCCGACCCCACCCTGGCGTTCCTCGGCCAGTGTCCGGCTGATCTCGGCGAGTTCGTGTTGCGCGGCCTCGATGTTCGGTTCGATGCGCCGCAGGGTGCGGTGCGCGTCGTCGACGCGGCCCTTGAGCAGATACCAACGGGCGGTGTCGGGGATGCGGGTCAATACCCACATCACCAGCACGGCGGGGATCGCGGCCAGACCCAACATCGCCCGCCAGTTGCCGGTGCCGGCCAGCAGGTAGGCGATCAGGTAGCCGGCGATGATCCCGATCACGGTGGCCACCCCGTAGGCGACCAGCAGCGCGCCGCGGGCCGCGGCCGGCGCCGACTCGGCCACGAACACCGGGACCACCACCACCGACACCCCGATGGTGACGCCGAGCAGCAGCCGGGCCACGGTCAGCATCGGCACCGACGTCGACGCCGCCCCCAGCAACGCGAAAGCCGCGTAGCCCATCGCCACCGAGACCATCGATTTCTTGCGCCCGATCGCGTTGGCCAGCCAGCCGGCGGCCAGGGCGCCGCCGATCTCGCCGACCACCGTCGCGGTGGTCACCATCTCCTGCTGGGCGGCGGTCAGCCCGAAGTCGTTCTCGATGAACAGCAGGGCGCCGGCGATGTTGGACAGGTCGTAGCCGTAGATGATGCCGACGCTGGCAGCGGCCACGCCGACCAGCAGTGCCAGCGGCGAGGATCGGCGCAGTTCCCCGATTCGGCCCATCTGGCTCACCGTAAGGGATGGGCTGGGTTACCGGGTGCGCGCGTCGTGTCGGTCGGCCAGGGTCGCATACCAGTACGTCAGTCCGGCCGCTACGAACTCGACGACACAGGCCGCGGTGAAAGACGGGTGGGGCATGCCGACGTCGGCCATCGAGATCAGCCGGGACACCCCCAGCAGGGCCATGGTCAGCGCCAGCAGCTGTACCGCCCCGGCCGGGATCTGCGGTCGCCGGAACGCCTCTATATAGCCGATGCCGAATCCGACCAACAGCGCCCCGGCCGCCCGACTCTCACTGTCCACGGTCGCGTTGACGTCCTGGCCGTCGGGGATGGAATCCAGCGACAGCGCCATCCGGCTCAACCCGAGCCCGATCAGCAGGAACCCGGCGAGCCAGCCGAACACCCGCAGCGCCTTCACCATGCCGTTCCCCTTCCGGGGCGGCGGTTCACCGCCCGGGCACCCATGATGAGTGCGAACACGACGATGGTGCCGAAGATACTGACCCCGACCCGCACCGGCACCGTGTCGTCAGCCGGCGCCAGCGCCATGGCCTGGGGGTTGGGGCCGTCGGCGGGGGCACGAGGTGCCACCAGTGCCGGGTCGGGCTCGATCAGGGTTCCGACCCGGGTGCCGGGCGGGGTGGCGAAGCCGTAGTCGAGCAGGTGCGCGGCCTGCTGCCAGGGCGGGATCGGCTGCCGGGTGCCGTGCAGCAGCACCGTCACCAGCCGGCGGCCGTCCCGGCTGGCCGCGCCGACGAACGTCTGTCCGGCGTCGTCGGTGTAGCCGGTCTTGCCGCCGAGCGCGCCCGGGTAGTTGTAGAGCAGTTGGTTGTCATTCTCCAGGGTGTAGCCGGGCACCTCGCCGTAGCCGGGGAAGTCGAAGGACCGGGTTGCGACGATGTTGGCGAACGCCGGGTTGTTCCAGGCGTAGCGGTAGAACAGCCCCATGTCGTAGGCCGACGTGCTCATGCCCGGCCCGTCCAGCCCGGACGGGGTGGCGGCGCGGGTGTCGCGGCCACCCAGTTTGGCGGCCAGGGTGTTGATCTTGTGCAGCGCCACATCCATGCCGCCGAGCTGGGAGGACAGCGCGTGGGCGGCGTCGTTGCCCGATCCCATCAACAGCCCGTGCAGCAACTGGTTGACGGTGAAGTTGCCGCCGGGGCCGACACCGACCCGGGTGCCTTCGGCGTTGGCGTCGTCCTGGGTGCCGGGGACGACCTTGTTCAGATCCAGCTCGTTCAGCGATGCCATCGCGGTCAGCACCTTGATCACGCTGGCCGGCCGGTGCCGGCCGTGCGGGTCGCGGGCCGCGAGCACCGCGCCGCTGTCCAGGTCGGCCACCAGCCACGCCTCGGCGGAGATGTCACCGGGCACCGGTGGGGTGCCGGGCGCGGCGACGACCCCGCAGCCGGCCAGGGCCTCCCCGCCCACCGGGGTGGCCGGCACCGGCAGTGGCACCGGCGGATCACCTGCCTGCGGCACTTCCGAGGCGTCCACCGCGGGCGGGGTGCTGACCTGGTACGGGCAACCGACGGTCCCCGCGTTGAGTCCCGGGGTGGGGTCGGCCGCTGCCAGGGGTGCGGCGGCGGCGAGAAAACCCGCCGTCACCAGGGCTGATACCGAGCGCACAAAAGTCATCGTGTGTGCAGGGTAGGCGAATCGCGCCGCAAACCAGGGGAGCCACGCTGTGACTGATGGTGCGCAAGTTACGGAGGCTACAGCTGGAAATGCGCCAGGCCCGACCCGGCGATGCGGCCCAGCCACAGCCGACCGTCGGTCTCGACCACGCCGGTGACCAGGCCGTATCCCGGATCGGTGCTGCGGAACTGGGCCAGTACCCGGCCGTCGTCGGCGTCGAACCCGACCACCCACACCACCGACGCCGGGTCCGGCAGCCAGCGGTAGGGCAGCAGCCGCCACATCAGCGTGCGCAGCACCGGCGCCCGCGGCGACAGCCACTCCGACAGCGCGTTGCGCTCCGACACCATCGCCACCCAGATCCGGCCGTCGCGCCCGGTGGAGATGTTGTCCGGATGGCCGGGCAGCTCGTTCACCAGGGAGGTGATCGAACCGGCCCGCGGTCCGGTCAGCCAGTACTTGGACAACCGGCATCCGGTGCTCTCGGCGAACACCACCGCCGATTCGTCGGCGGTCAGCGTGACGCCGTTGGCGAAGTGCAGCCCCGAGGCCAGCACCGTCGTCGTGCCGTCGGGGGTGCGTCGCAGCAGTGAACCGCTGGCGCGCGCCTCGATCACCGAGGCCTTGTAGTGCTCGTAGCGGAACCGGTCGGTGGACTCGGTGAAATAGATGGTGCCGTCGGCCGCTTCGACCGCGTTCGAGCAGAACGTCAGTGGCCGGCCGGCCACATGGCTGACCAGCGTCTCCAGCTGGGCCGTTTTCGGGTCGAAGCGCAGCAGCCCGCGGTGGCTGTCGCAGATCAGCAGCCGGTGATCGTGGGTGAAGGCCAGCCCCAGTGGGCGCCCGCCGGTGTCGGTCATCACCCGCGGTTTGTCGTCAGCGGGGTCGACCGCGATGATGCGCCCGTCCTCGACGCCGGTCCAGATGGTGCCGTCGGCGTCGACGACGACGTCTTCGGGGGCGGTGCCGGGGATCTCGACGACGGTCAGCTTCGGCGTCGGGTCGGGCTGCGGCAGTGGCCGCGACGGCGGGGGTCGCCAGCGGACGGGGGAGATGCGCGGCTTGGCCATTGCTGCATTGTGTCGCGGAGCGGGTTGTGCACGGGCCTAACCGGGGAGAATCCGATTCGCGCTTAGGCTGGAGCGATGACGGCGGCGGTCGAGGACTTCGAGGCGTTGCGGCCCCATCTTTTGGCGGTGGCCTACCGGCTCACCGGCATGTTCGCCGACGCCGAGGACATCGTGCAGGACGCCTGGTTGCGTTTCGACGCCACCGAACGCGACGAGATCGCCGACCTGCGGGCCTGGCTGACGACGGTGGTGAGCCGGCTCGGGCTGGACCGGTTGCGCTCCGCGCCGCGGCGCCGCGAATCCTATGTGGGCGAGTGGCTTCCGGAGCCGGTGGTGGCCCGCGCCGACGATGATCCGTTGTCGGCGGTGGTGGCCGGTGAGGACGCCCGGTTCGCCGCGATGGTGGTGCTGGAGCGGCTGAACCCGGATCAGCGGGTGGCGTTCGTGCTGCACGACGGGTTCGCGGTGCCGTTCGGTGAGGTGGCCGAGGTGCTGCACACCACCGAGGCCGCCGCCCGGCAGCTGGCGTCGCGTGCCCGGCGCGCCGTTGCCGCCGATCCGCCGCCGCAACCGGATCCGCGGCACGCCGAGGTGGTCGGGTCGCTGATGGCCGCGATGGCCGCCGGTGACCTGGACGCGGTGGTGTCGCTGCTGCATCCGGACGTGAGGTTCACCGGCGACGCGAATCGTCGGGCGCCGACGGCGGTGCGGGTCGTCCGCGGCCCGGAGAAGGTGGCCCGGTTCCTGTTCGGCCTGGCACGCCGCTACGGGCCGACGCTGGTGAGCGCGAACCAGCTGGCGCTGGTCAACGGCGAACTCGGCACCTATACGCCCGGCGCGCCCGGCGCCGACGGGTTCGCCGAGCTGTTGCCGCGGGTGACCGCGATGACGGTGCGCGACGGATTGGTCTACGCCGTCTGGGATATCGCCAACCCGGACAAGTTCACCGGTTCTCCGCTGCGTTCTGATCCGCGGTAGCCCACGGGACCCGGCAGGCGTCGCCGGAGCTGAACCCCTGCTCGGTGATGCCCAGCGCCGAGTACATCCGGGCCCGCATGTTCTCCACCCCGATCTGATACGTCAGCTCGATGACGCCGTCGTCGCCGAACCGCCCTCGCAGATCAGCGATCTGTTCGTCGGTGACGCTGTGCGGGTCGGTGGTGACCGCGTCGGCGTAGGCGATCGCGGCCCGTTCGTCGTCGGTGAAACGCGGCGAGGTCGCGTAGTCGTCGATGTGTTTGAGCCGCTCGACGTCCAGGCCCTCCAGCCGGGTCAGCATGGCACCGAAGTCGACGCACCACGAGCAGCCGATGGTGCGGGCGGTCCAGAACACCGCCAGATCTCGTACCCCGGCCGGCAGCTTGCGTGACGCGGACTGCAGTAGGCCTTCGTGCACGGCACTGGCGACCAGCAGTCGCGGGTGGTGGGCGATGACGGTGAACGGCTCGGGGACCTCACCGAAGCGGCGTTTGGTGTAGCGGTACATGGCCCGCACCAGCGCGCCGGTCTTCTTGGGGGGCAGCGGTTCGATACGCGGTTGAGTGGTCATACCCGTTAGACGAGACGCCCCGCGAAAATGTGACGAGCAGATGCCTCAGAGCAGAAACGGCACCAGTGCCTTGCGGTCGGTGGGGTAGTCGGCGAACTTCTCCCGATACCACCGGTGGGTGTCCAGGGCCCGGGGGATCAGGTTGCCGGCGGTGATCAACAGGATGACGACGCCGGGCAGCCCCCAGGTCAGCACGGCGAAACCCGTCCAGGCGATCATCTCGCCCAGGTAGGCGGGGCTGGTGACGAACCGGTAGCCGCCGCCGAACGGAATCCGGTATTCGGCAACGCCTGAACCGTTCTTGTCGCGAAGGTTCCGCACGATCGACTCGGAATTGACGATCAGCGCGAACCCGCACAGGTAGATCACCAGGCCCACCAGAAACCGGGGGTCGGTCAACCACGACGTGCCGTACCGGCCGAAGTAGTCATGGCTGAACAGCGCCCCGTTCAGGTAGCCGTGCATGGTGGTGACGAGCATGCCCATCGCCACCACCGAGACGTTGAAGGTGCTTCGCTTGCCGGGCACCTGCCGGATCGCCAGTGGGAAGTACCAGCCGCGGTTGGCGTAGTGCAGCGCCCAGATCCCGGCCAGCACCAGTGAAGTCGGCTCCAACCGGGCCGGCCCACTCAAGTAGGCGGCCAAGAACACCACTGTCGCCGGGATCTCCATCAGCCACCAGCCGAACTTCGGGTTCAGGTTGAAGCCGAGCTTGGCCGAGGAGAACCGGCCGTAGGAGCTCTGGCCGAAGAAGCTGCCGACGATCACGAACACGGCGAAGCCGAACGCGAAGGTCAGGACGGTGTCGTAGACGGTGTTACCGGTGTACCAGTGCATCCCAGTGGTTTATCACGGCGGTGGATCGGCACTGCGCGAGCGTGCGCAAACCCGGGATCTTCCGCGGCATGTCGACCGGGGACACGCACGCTCGCCGAGAAGGGGAGGGGTCAGCGGGCGAACATCAGCGCCCGCTTGACCTCCTGGATCGCCTTGGTGATCTCGATGCCGCGCGGGCAGGCATCGGTGCAGTTGAACGTGGTGCGGCAGCGCCACACCCCGTCCACCTCGTTGAGGATGTCCAGGCGCTCGGCGGCACCCTCGTCGCGCGAATCGAAGATGAACCGATGGGCGTTGACGATCGCGGCCGGGCCGAAATACGAACCCTCGCTCCAGTACACCGGGCAGCTGGTGGTGCAGATGCCGCACAGGATGCACTTGGTGGTGTCGTCATAGCGGAGCCGGTCGTGCTGGCTCTGGATCCGTTCCCGGGTGGGCGGATTGCCGGTGGTGATCAAGTACGGCTTGATCGCCTTGTAGGCGTCCATGAACGGTTCCATGTTGACCACGAGGTCTTTTTCCACCGGAAGCCCGCGCATCGGCTCGATGGTCAGAGTCAGTTCCTTGCCGCCGGCCTTCTTCGGCAGGATGTCGCGCATCAGCATCTTGCAGGCCAGTTTGTTGTTCCCGTTGACCCGCACGCCGTCCGAGCCGCACACCCCGTGCGCGCAAGACCGGCGGAAGGTCAGCGTGCCGTCCAGGTAGCTCTTGACGTAGATCAGCAGGTTCAGCAGCCGGTCGGTGGGCAGTGCCGGCACCCGGAAGCTCTGCCAGCCGTCGGTGGCGGCGTACTGGTCCGGGTTGTCCGGGTTGTAGCGGGCGATCTTGAGCGTGACCATCTGCGCGCCCTCGGGGACCGGGGGCAGCGGCGGGTCACCGGCCGGGGGACCGTCGACCAGTGCCTCCGGTGCCGCGCTCGACGGCCCCGGCGAGCAGCAGCCGCCCTCGGATCCGCAGCACCCGGAGCCAGTTTCCGAGCCAGTTTCGGAGCCAGTTGCCGAGCCAGTTGCCGAGGCCATCAGTACTTCCGTTCCTTCGGTTCGTAGCGGGTCTGCACCACCGGCTTGTAGTCCAACCTGATGTCGGAGATCAGGTCGGAACCCTGCTTGTAGGCCATGGTGTGGCGCATGTAGTTGACGTCGTCGCGATTGGGGTAGTCCTCGCGGGCATGCCCGCCGCGGGTTTCCTGGCGGTTCAAGGCACCCACCACGGTGACCTCGGCCAGCTCCAGCAGGAAGCCCAGCTCGATCGCCTCCAGCAGATCGGAGTTGAAGCGTTTGCCCTTGTCGTGCACGGTGATTCGGGAGTAACGCTCCTTGAGCGCGTGGACGTCGCTCAGCGCCTGCTTGAGCGTCTTCTCGGTGCGGAACACCGCGGCGTTGTTGTCCATCGACTGCTGCAGGGCGCCGCGGATGTCGGCGACACGCTCGTTGCCGTGCTCGGAGAGGATGTCGGAGACCCAGTTGATCACCATGTCAGCCGGGTTCTCCGGCATCTCGACGAAGTCGTGGGATCCGGCGTATTCGGCCGCGGCGATACCGGCGCGGCGGCCGAACACGTTGATGTCCAACAGCGAGTTGGTGCCCAGCCGGTTGGCGCCGTGCACCGACACGCAGGCGCACTCGCCGGCGGCATACAGGCCCGGCACGGTGGCGGTGTTGTCGCGCAGCACCTGCCCGGTCACCGTGGTCGGGATGCCGCCCATCACGTAGTGGCACGTCGGGTAGACCGGCACCAGCTCTTTGACCGGGTCCACACCCAGGTAGGTGCGAGCGAACTCGGTGATGTCGGGCAGCTTCTCGTTCAGCACCTCTTCGCCGAGGTGGCGCACGTCGATGTAGACGTAGTCCTTGTTCGGCCCGGCGCCGCGGCCCTCCAGCACCTCGAGCACCATCGAGCGGGCCACGATGTCGCGGGGGGCCAGGTCGACGATCGTCGGGGCGTAACGCTCCATGAACCGTTCACCGTCGGCGTTGAGCAGCCGGCCGCCCTCACCGCGCACGGCCTCCGAGATGAGAATGCCGAGCCCGGCCAATCCTGTCGGGTGGAACTGGTGAAACTCCATGTCCTCCAGCGGGAGTCCCTTGCGGAAGACGACGCCCATGCCGTCACCGGTCAGGGTGTGGGCGTTGGAGGTGGTCTTGTACATCCGGCCCGAGCCTCCGGTGGCCAGCACGATCGCCTTGGCGTGGAAGACGTGGACGGCGCCGGTGGCCAGCTCGTAGGCCACCACCCCGGTGGCCACCGGACCCGACGGGGTCTCGGTGAGCACCAGGTCCAGCACGTAGAACTCGTTGAAGAACTCCACGTCGTGCTTGACGCAGTTCTGGTACAGGGTCTGCAGGATCATGTGGCCGGTGCGGTCCGCGGCGTAGCACGAGCGGCGCACCGGGGCCTTGCCGTGGTCGCGGGTGTGCCCGCCGAACCGGCGCTGATCGATGCGGCCCTCGGGGGTGCGGGAGAACGGCATGCCCATGTTCTCCAGGTCCAGCACCGCGTCGATGGCCTCCTTGGCCATGATCTCGACGGCGTCCTGGTCGGCCAGATAGTCGCCGCCCTTGACGGTGTCGAAGGCGTGCCACTCCCAGTTGTCGTCTTCGACATTGGCCAGCGCGGCACACATGCCGCCCTGGGCGGCGCCGGTGTGGCTGCGCGTGGGGTACAGCTTGGTCAGTACTGCAGTACGAGCGCGGGGCGCGGCTTCCACTGCCGCGCGCATCCCGGCGCCGCCGGCGCCGACGATCACCACGTCGTATCGATGTTCCTGAATCACCGCGATATCACCCGTTCGTAGGAGATCTGCCGTCAAGAAATGTTCGGGTCGAAGCTGAGCAGCACGTAGCTGCCCAGTGCCAGCGTGAAGATCATCGAAAACGCCAGCAGCGTCATCAGCCAGAAACGGCTGCGGGCGGTGCGGGTGTAGTCGCCGATGATCGTGCGCAGGCCGTTGCCGCCGTGCAGTTCGGCCAGCCAGAGCAGGCTCAGGTCCCAGATCTGCCAGTACGGCGAGTGCCAGCGCTCCGCCACGTAGTTGAAGTCGATCCGGTACACGCCGTCCTGCCACATCAGCATGATGAACAGGTGCCCGAGCACCAGGAAGATCAGTACGGCGCCGGAGAACCGCATGAACAGCCAGGTGTACTTCTCGAAGTTGGGCATGCCGGAGTGCCGCTGCGGAGACCGGGGGTCGCCCAGGCTGGCCGGCCGGTCGCGATCCGGGCCGCGGACCGGGGCCACCGCGCCGCGACCGAGCTGCAGGTCTGGTGTGCTCATAAGAATCGCTCCGCCATGTGCATGCCGATCCGGACCACCACCGGGACCATCACCACCAGCCAGATGGCGCAGACCGCCACCAGCATCTGGCGCTGCCAGCGGCAGCCCTGCCACCAGAAGTCGATCAGGATCAGCCGGACCCCGTTGAGGCCGTGGTACAGCACCGCGGCCACCAGGCCCAGCTCCATCAGGCCGACGATCGGCGTCTTGTAGGTCGCGATCACCTCGGTGTAGGCCTGTGGGCTGACCCGCACCAGGGCGGTGTCGATCACGTGGACGAACAGGAAGAAGAAGATGGTCGCACCGGTGATCCGGTGCAGGGCGAATGCCCACATTCCGGGGTCGCCCTTGTAAAGACTCTGCCGCCGGGAACGCCGGGCGCCAGCCTGTGTCCCGGTCATCGCCGCATCGGCGGATGTCGCCGTCATCAGCGCCTCCAAATATCTGTAGCCGCCCGCTTCGCCAGGCTTGCGGCAGCTACGCAACGCCATCGCTGTCAATAAACCTCGGCTTGGACTCTAAACCCATCCACAGGGTCGAAACGACCATGTTGAAGTTACCGACGGGTACGAATGGCCGAAGTTAGGGTGACATTCGACAAACGGCAGCGGACGGACGGGGTGGCGCGATGTACTCACAACGATATGGACGCAGCTGAGGTGCCTGAGGTAGTTGACTGGGAGCTGTTGCGGCGCAACGCGATTTCGGTAGCTGCGAACGCCTATGCGCCGTATTCGGGGCTGCCGGTCGGTGCGGCGGGGTTGACCGTCGACGGACGGGTGTTCACCGGCTGCAATGTGGAGAATGTCTCATATGGTCTGGGCCTGTGTGCCGAGTGCGCGGTGGTCTGTGGGCTGTGCGCCGCCGGGGGCGGACGGCTGGTGGCGCTGTCGTGCACCGACGCCGCCGGCAACCTACTGATGCCGTGCGGCCGGTGCCGTCAGGTGTTGCTTGAACACGGCGGACCCGAGCTGCTCGTCGACCACCCGGCCGGTGCGCGGCGGCTGGCCGAACTGTTGCCGGACGCCTTCGGACCCGACGCATGGGGGTGACCGGATCCTTCGACGCCCCGACGCTGATCGCCACCAAGCGCGACGGTCATCGCCTGAGCGACGCCGCGATCGACTGGCTGATCGACTCCTACACCCGCGGCGTGCTCGCCGAAGAGCAGATGTCGGCGCTGTTGATGGCGATCTTCCTGCGCGGCATGGACGCGCAAGAGACGGCGCGCTGGACCGCGGCGATGATCGCCTCGGGGGAGCGGATGGACTTTTCAGATCTGCGGCGTAAGGGCCACCGGCTGATCACTGTTGATAAGCACTCGACCGGCGGGGTGGGCGACAAGATCACCCTGCCGCTGGTCGCGGTGGTCGCCGCCTGCGGTGCGGCGGTGCCACAGGCCTCCGGGCGCGGCCTGGGCCACACCGGCGGCACCCTGGACAAGCTGGAGTCGATCGCGGGCTTCGACCCGGCGCTGTCCACGGAGCGGCTGCGGGAACAACTCGTCGATGTCGGAGCGGCTATCTTCGCCGCGGGTGCGTGCGCGCCCGCCGATGCCAAGCTCTACGCATTGCGGGACATCACCGCCACCGTGGAGTCGCTGCCGCTGATCGCCAGCTCGGTGATGAGCAAGAAACTGGCCGAAGGGGCGCAGGCGCTGGTCCTCGACGTCAAGGTCGGGTCGGGCGCGTTCATGAAATCCGCCGATCAGGCCCGGGAGCTGGCCGAGCTGATGGTCGGACTCGGTGCGGCGCACGGCGTGCCGACCCGAGCCCTGCTCACCGACATGAACAGCCCGCTGGGGGCCACCGTCGGCAACTCCCTCGAGGTCGCCGAGGCCCTCGACGTGCTGGCCGGCGGCGGGCCCGACGACGTGGTGGCGCTGACGGTGACGCTGGCCGCCGAGATGCTCGACCTGGCCGGGATCACCGACCGCGACCCCGCGGCCACGCTGTCCGACGGCACCGCGATGGACGCCTTCGTCGCGATGGTCGCCGCCCAGGGCGGTGATCTGAGTGTCCCGTTACCGGTCGCGGCATGTTCGGAGACCATCACCGCACCCCGGGGCGGCACAATGGGGGAAATCGACGCGATGGCGGTGGGTATGACGGCATGGCGGCTGGGAGCGGGTCGCTCCCGCCCGGGTGAACGTGTGCAGGCCGGGGCCGGGGTGCGGATTCACCGTCGGCCGGGTGAGTCCGTCAGCGCCGGTGAGCCGCTGTTCACGCTCTACACCGACACCCCGCAACGGTTCGGGCCGGCAGGCGCTGAACTCGACGGCGGCTACCGCATCCTGAGCGGCGATGACGTCCCAGGCCCGCGGCCACTGATCATCGGAGCGACCCCATGACCACACCGCTGAGCCTGGAGATGATCCGGCACGCGCCCAAAGCGCTGCTGCACGACCACCTGGACGGCGGACTGCGCCCGGCTACCGTCGTCGACATCGCCGGGCAGGTCGGCTACGACGGGTTGCCCACCACCGATCCCGACGAGCTGGCGACCTGGTTTCGCACCCGCTCGCACAGCGGTTCGCTGGAGCGCTATCTGGAGCCGTTCAGCCACACCGTGGCGGTGATGCAGACCCCCGACGCGCTGCACCGGGTCGCCGCCGAATGCGTCGAGGATCTGGCCGCCGACGCGGTGGTCTACGCCGAGGTGCGGTTCGCCCCCGAACTGCACATCGAGGGTGGGCTGTCGTTCGACGCGGTGACGGACGCGGTGCTGGCCGGCTTCGCCGACGGGGAACGCCGGGCGGCGGCCGCCGGCCGGGAGATCACGGTGCGCTGCCTGGTCACCGCGATGCGCCACGCCGCGCTGTCCCGGGAGATCGCCGAGCTGGCCATTCGGTTCCGTGACAAGGGCGTGGTCGGTTTCGACATCGCCGGCGCCGAGGCCGGCTACCCGCCGAGCCGGCACCTGGACGCGTTCGAGTACATGCGAGACCACAACGCCCGCTTCACCATTCACGCCGGCGAGGCGTTCGGACTGCCCTCCATCCACGAGGCGATTGCGTTCTGCGGCGCCGACCGGCTCGGGCACGGGGTGCGGATCACCGACGACATCACCGTCGACGAGGATGGTGGCGTGCACTTGGGACGGCTGGCGGCGATCCTGCGGGACAAGCGGATCCCGCTGGAATTGTGCCCGAGTTCCAATGTGCAGACCGGTGCGGTCGGCAGCATCGCCGAGCACCCGTTCGACCTGCTGGCCCGCGCCCGGCTGCGGGTGACGGTGAACACCGACAACCGGCTGATGAGCGACACCACCATGAGCAAGGAGATGCTGGTGCTGGCCGACACGTTCGGCTACGGCTGGACCGATCTGCAGCGGTTCACGGTGAATGCGATGAAGTCGGCGTTCATCCCGTTCGACCAGCGGGTGGGGATCATCGAGGAAGTGATCAAGCCGCGATTCGCGGTGCTGGTGGGCTGAATCGGTCGGCCGGCGAAAAGGCGCCCGTTAAAGCGGCGCCGGCAAAACGGCGGCGGCAAAACGGTGGCGAGGCAGAACGGCGAAAGCCGGGCAATCGCGATTGCGACCGCCCGGCCTTCTCCGGTCAGATCAGTGCTCGGTGACAGTGGCCTCGGTGTCGCCTTCTTTCCAGGTGACGACGCCGTGCTCGAAGGTGGTCTGCTTGGTGCCGTCAGCGTTGGTGGTCTCGTCGCTGGTCGGGTAACCGAGCTTGCCCTGCGAACCGCCCAGCTCGTTCCACTTGTCGCGGATCTTGCCCCACACCACGTAGGAACGGGTGGTGTGAACGATCACGCCGCCGTCGAACTGCTGGTAGACGCCGCCGTCGGGGTTCTTCTGCTCGGCGGCGGTGGGCTCACCCAGGCTCTGCTTGGCGGCGGCGTCCAGGGAGTCCAGCTTGGCCAGGATTGGGCCGGCGACGCTGTATTCCTTGCCGTCCGCACCGGTCATCTCGGTGGAGCTGGCGGCGTCGCTCTCCTCGGCGGGGGTGGTGACCGCGGACGAGATCACCGAGCTGGCCGAGGACGCAACCGAGCTGGCCGAACTCAAGGCTTCGCTGGTCTTTTCCTTGGTGTTGCTGCAACCCGTGCCGATCAGTGCGATCCCCAAAACTGCGGCGGATACAGCTGCGGCTCGTTGCGTTGCCTTGCGCATGTGTAGTCCTTTCGAATTTGGAAGGGCCCCGCAAAACCACACGGCCCGGCCAGAGGTTATCGGTCCGGATGTTATCGGGGATACGACCACTCGGCAATGAAATCGGGCAAATGAATACCGCAATTATCGATGAATTCTGAGATACCCGGCGCGCGTACCTGCACGGTCCCGATCATGGGCGCTGCCTGGCGGACAGCCGGGCAGGGCGGGAAAGCCAAGAGTTCGCGAGCTACTCGCGCCGCAGCCGCGACTGCACGAACTGCTCGAGTTGCTCCCATTCCTTGACCGCCGGAGCGAACGGACGCTGTGGTTCGGCCACCGATTCCGGGTCGAGCACATAACCCACCATCCGGCCCAGCGCGCGGTCCGGTTTGAGGGTCTCGGTGACCACTCCGTCCTCGGCGTAGCTGCCCACATCCTGCAGAAACTCAATGGCCAGCTCGAGTTGCTCGCGGTCCACGGCGTCGGGCCCGTCGGTCAGGTCGTCGACCATGCCGGACAGCACGTAGACGTTGTCGTCGGTGATGTCGATCGCCAGCGAACCGTCGGTGGCAGCGGTACGGATGTCGTCGTAGGTGCTCAGATCCGACAGGTCGTGATCGTGCTCATCGGCCAGATACCGGGCTAGGGCGCGCTCGGAGCCGAACACGCTGATCCGGCCGTTGCGGCCGAGGAACACCGGCTTGTCGCCGAGGTAGCAGCGCAGCGTGAAAAACGTTCCGTTGTCGGTCATGATCCGGACCGGGTCGATGCCCACCTTGGTCCAGAAGTTCGCGTCACCGCCGAGAACCAGCCGGTCACCGGCGGCATGCTCGGGCGTCGCGGCGGCCGCCACGGGCTCTTCGGTGTCTGTTGTGTCGTCCGCGTCTTCTGCGGCGGACTCCTCCAACTCGACGGGGGGTTCTTCGGCCAGCTCGTCGGCCGCGCGGGAGGCCGCGGCGGCGTCGACGTCGGGGGTGCTGATGACTTCTTCGACCGCGGCCAGCACGTTGCCCCAGCTGCGGCCGATGATCTCGGCGATCGCGTTCCAGCGCTTGCGGCCGGCCCGGCCGGTGAAGTTGTCCACGCCGCCGGCCAGCGTGCCCAGGCTGGGGTTGCCGTTGAAGAACTTCGTCACCGCAGTCAAGTCGCAGACCGACCCGATCGAGGAGATGATCTCCAACGCGTCGGCCACCGATCGCACAGATTTCTTGGTCGGCTTCTCGGCCAGCAGCTCCTCGACCGCGATCAGGTCGTACTGGCGGCTGCGGCTCGGGTTGAGCCGGTGCGCGTTGGCCTCGGCCAGCTGCCGCCAGGCCGGATGATCCGCCAGGTCGTTGTCGGTATTGGTCCGCACGAACGCCACCAGGTCGGCCGCGGTGGCGAAGCCGTACAGGTCTTCGTCCTTGCCGAGAAACGCTTCCCACTCGTCACCGGAGTCGCGCCAGCGCGGCGCCCACAGGGTGTAACGGTCACCAGCGGTCACCGCGAGGCGGATCGGTACGAGGTCAGCTGCCATGGCGCACAGAGTAACGAGGCGCCCTCAGGCCCCCCAAACCGGGATTAGCACCGGGATTGGCGGCGGGATTAGCGCCGGCATTAGCACCGCGATTGGCACGGGGATCGGCGGCGGGATTGATGCCGGGATTCGCGGCACCCAGTCACCGCCGTGCGATGCCGAATAAAGAATCCTGAATTTCTTGTGTTAACAATGGCGTCGCACTCATCTTTTGGTTAGGTTCACATCGCCAGGGATGTGCACGGGACAACGCAAACACCTGGAGTCGGGGAGGTCGTGATGACGACTATGCGGTTGCGCCCGCTGGGGGCGATGGTGTTGGCGGTGCTGTGCGCCGCCGTGCTGAGCGTGGCATCGATGCCGTCGCCGGCCTACGGGATGGACCAGCTCATCGCCCGACTGCGGCTACTGGCCGACGAAGGCTGGATCATGAGCGGCACCGGGGTTCCCGACCCGACCGTCGGCTCCTACATCAGCCAGATCCTGGCCGGCTACCTGCAGCCGTCGTCGCCGCATTTCGACGGCCAGCCGACCTTTGACGGCTACAACTTCCAGGGCCTGACCACCCCGGAACAGTTCTGTCCGTTCGTCTGCATCCCCGGCCAGCCGGCGCTCAACTTCGGCCAGTCCCTGGATCAGGGCGTCGCCGCGCTGCACCAGTCGATCCTTCCGCAACTGCTGGCCGGCGACAACGTCACGGTGTTCGGCTACTCCCAGAGCGCCACCGTCAGCACCATCGAGATGCACGACCTGATCGCCAACGCGGGGACCACCGGCTACCCGACCCTGGACCAGCTGGGCAACCTTCACTTCGTGCTGATCGGCGACCCGAACAACCCGATCGGCGGCATCCTGGACCGCTTCCAGTTCCCCGACGACCAGCACCTGCCGTTCGTCAACATCCCGCTGAGCGTGGACGCCACAACAACCGAGCACATCTCGACCGACATCTACACCGGTGAATACGACGGCTGGGCCAACTTCCCGCAGGATCCGACCAACATCCTGGCCGTCATCAATGCCCTGATCGGCATCC
The DNA here is from genome assembly GCF_055419425.1 of Mycobacterium sp. IDUB_21. Taxonomy (NCBI): domain Bacteria; kingdom Bacillati; phylum Actinomycetota; class Actinomycetes; order Mycobacteriales; family Mycobacteriaceae; genus Mycobacterium; species Mycobacterium sp. IDUB_21. The sequence continues at coordinate 20,997 of NZ_JBVAXQ010000003.1, forward strand.
AGACGGTGCACCCGTACTACCCGGCCTACACCGCCGACCAGTTGGCCGCCGCCATCAACGTCGGCACCATCGGCGAGTCCAACCTGTACATGATCCCGCAGAACCTGCCGATCCTGCAGTTCATGTTCAACGGCGGGACAGCCGGGCAGTTCTTCGGCGACTTCTTCTCGCCCTGGGCGCGGCTGGCCATCAACTGGGGCTATGGCAACGCCGGAGACCCGGACGTCAACGGGATGTACCAGATCCCGGCCGGCGAGTTCATCAACGGCAGTGCCTACCAGCAGGCGTTCGGGGTGGCCGGGGGACCGTGGGCGATGACGCCCACCGGCGAGCTCTACGACGGCTCCAGCGTGATGGGCCTGTTCGAGAAGATGGACCCGCTGCAGATGCTGGCCGGCACCCAGAACGCACTGATCCAGAGCATGGTCGGCCCGTGGGCGGACGTCGCGGCCGCCGCCAGCGGTGGCACCCTGTCGGCTTCGGACATCAGCACCATCACCGGCATCACCGACTTCCTGCAGGTCATCACCGGCTACGACCTGGTCAACCAGGTCGACCAGTTCATCCTCAACGGGTGGAGTGACCTGGCGAACTCGATGGACCTGGGCGATGTGCTGGGCCCCGACGCGGTGCTGAGCGGAGTCGGCATTCCCGGTGACGGGCTGCTGGGTCTGGTCGGCGCGGGCTTCGACATCTTCAATTCCTTCGGGGCGTAAGCGCGCGACACGCCGAGAACGGCGTCGGGGACGCCCGTCCACCTGCGGTGGACGACTGGCCTCACATTGTGGATTTGACAACACCCGTTTTCTTAATAGGCTCAACGCTGAATTCCGCCTTATAGATCCATGTGAAGTCGTCGGGTGGAACCAAAGAGCGAGTGGAACGACCCGGAAGGTCCGCGATGACCGCTAAACGACTGCACCCGCTGGGCTCGACGCTGCTGGCGGTGCTGTGCGCCGTCCTCCTGGGTGTGTCGTCGCTGCTGACGCCGGCGCTGGCGTCCCGGCTGGAGAAGTTGATCACCGACGTCCAAGAGCTGGTGCTGCTGGGCAGCGAAGCCTGGATCATGACGGGCACCGGCCAGGCCGACCCGACGATCGGCAGCTACATGGACGTGGTGCGGGACTTCTACCTGCAGCCGGCGACACCGTGGTTCCTCGGGCAGGCAACCTACCCCGGCTACGCGTTGAACGGCCTGATCACTCCGGAGCAGTTCTGCCCGATCGTCTGCCAGCCGCTGCCGGTCCCGCAGCTGAACTTCGCGGACTCGCTGGCGCAGGGCGCCGCCAACCTGGAGGGCGCCATCCGGGGGCAACTGGAGGCCGGTGACGAAGTCACGGTGTTCGGTTACTCGCAGAGCGCCGTCGTGTCCACCCTGGCGATGCACAACCTGATCGCCACTGCGCCGGGCGGCGATTACGACCCGGCCAACCTGCACTTCGTGCTGATCGGTGACCCGAACAGCCCGATCGGCGGCATTCTGACCCGCCTGCACTTCCCGGACGGCTTCGACGGTGGCATGCAGCACATTCCGTTCCTGAACATCCCGGTGGGCATCGACCCGACCCCGACCGGGCCGTTCGCGACCGACATCTACAGCACCGAATACGACGGCTGGTCCGCCTTTCCGCAGGACCCCACCAACCTGCTGGCCGTCATCAACGCGCTGATGGGAATCCCGGCGGTGCACGGCTCCTACTTCAACGACAACCTCGCCAACGCCATCGACCTCGGCTCGATCGGCAACGCGAACTTCTACATGCTGCCCGAGCAGCTCCCGATCCTGGGGCCCCTCTACGGGCTCGGCGACTTCGGCAAGTTGGTCGGCGATGCGCTGTCGCCGGTGCTCAAGGTGGCCATCGACTGGTCCTACGGCAACCCGGGCGCCCCGGACGCCGGCATCGCCGTGAACGGTGTCGACCCGATCGGCGCGGCCGGCGCCTGGGCGGTCACCGCGACCGGCCACCTGTCGGAGGACACCGGTGTCGCCGGGTTCCTGCTGCGGATGGACCCGCTGCAGATGCTGGCCGGCATGCAGTACGCCGGGGTGCAGAGCCTGACCAACACCATCAACAACCTGCTGGACTTCGCCGGACAGGATCCGCTGTCGCAATCGGTGGTCGACTCGCTGCTGGGCGGCTACAACTTCACCGTCGAGCTGGATCAGCTGCTGCTCAACGGGTGGCAAGACCTGGCCACCGAGTGGAATCTGCTCGACGTGCTGGGGCCGGACGCCATCTTCAACGGTGCCCCGCTGATCTCCGCGCAGCCGCTGCTGGACCTGCTCGGGGTGGGCTTCAGCATCTTCAACTACCTCGACGCCTGACCCCGATGCCTGGCCGTCGGCTGGGGGCGGTGCTGCTGACGGCGGCGTCGCTGTTGGCGGCCACCTGCGGGCCGGGCGTGGCGGGCATGGTCGGCGCCGGCCCGCAACACCGGCCGGACGTCGCGCTGCGCGCCGATGAGGGCTGGATCATGGGGCCGACCAGCATCCCCGACCCAGGGGTCGGCGGCTACCTGGACGCGGTGCTGGACCGCTTCCTGCAGCCCGCCGCGCCGTGGTTCCCCGGGCAGCCGACGTTTCCCGGCTACCGGTTCGAACCTCTGGTCACCCCCGAGCAGTTCTGCCCGCTGGTGTGCCTGCCCCCACCGAACCCCTACCTGACCTTCGCCGAGTCGGTGGCCCGCGGCGTCGACATCCTGCACGACGCGATGGCGCCACAACTGCAGGCCGGCGATGACGTCACGGTGTTCGGCTACTCGCAGAGCGCCACCATCTCCACCCAGGAGATGGTCAACCTGCTCGCTGCCGGGCCCGGCGCCGATAACCTGGACGCCCTGCACTTCGTGCTGATCGGCAACCCCAACAACCCGCTCGGCGGAATCCTGACCCGCTTCCCGGCATACCCGCTGTTGAGCGACCAACCGGTGCACCTGCCGTTTCTGGGCATCCCGTTGAGCATCGGGCCCACACCAACCAGCGGATTCGACACCGACATCTACACCGGTGAGTACGACGGCCTGGCGAACTTCCCCCAAGACCCTTCCAACCTGCTGGCCGTGGTCAACGCGCTGATCGGGACGGCGACGGTGCATTTCTCCTACCTGGAGTTCGACAACCTCTCCGACACCGTCGATCTGGGCACCATCGGTGACACCGACTTCTACTCCATTCCTCAGCAGCTGCCGATCCTGTGGCCGATCTACGCGCTCGGCGACTTCGGCAAGGTCATCGGCGACGCCCTGGCGCCGGGACTCAAGCTGGGCATCGACTGGGGGTACGGCAACCCGGGTGACCCCTCCGTCGGCGTCAACGGGACCGACGCCATCGGGCCTTGGGCGGTCACCGCGAGCGGTCAGCTGGCCGAGGGCTCCGGCGTCGCCGGCTTCCTACTGCGGATGGATCCGCTGCAGATGCTGGCGGGTCTGCAGTACGCCTCGGTGCGCAGCTTCGTCGACCCGGTCAACGACCTGCTCGGCTTCGCCGGGCACGATCGGCTGCCGGATCCGTTCGTCGAGGCGCTGCTGGCCGGCTACCGCTTCACCAACGAGGTGGACGCCTATCTGCTGGGCGCGTGGCATGAGCTGGCGGTCTCCCTGGATGTGGTCGACTGGCTCGGCCCGGACGCCGTCTTCAACGGGGAACCACTGATCTCGCTGGGGCCGCTGCTAGACATGGGCGCGGTGGTCTTTGAGATCCTCAACTTCCTCGGCGCATGACCCGTAGGGTTTGAGCCCGTGGATGTCCGCATCGTCGATCACCCGCTGGCCGCGGTCCGGTTGAGTTCGCTGCGCGACGAGCGCACCGACAGTGCGGGATTCCGGGCGGCGCTGCGCGATCTGACGCTGATGCTGATCTACGAGGCCACCCGTGACGCGGCCTGCGATCCGGTGGCGGTGCGCACGCCGCGGGGCGACGCGGCCGGCGCGCGACTGGCCTGCCCGCCGCTGCTGGTGCCGGTGCTGCGGGCCGGGCTGGGCATGGTCGACGCGGCGCAGGCCCTGCTGCCGGAGGCCGCGGTGGGATTCGTCGGGGTGGTGCGCGACGAGCAGAGCTTCACCCCGGTGCCCTACCTCGCCGCGTTACCCGAGGACCTGAGTGCGCGACCGGTGCTGGTGCTCGACCCGATGCTGGCCACCGGCGGGTCGATGACGCACGCGGTGGCGGTGCTGCGCGAGCGGGGGGCCGACGACATCACCGTGTTGTGCGTGGTGGCTGCGCCGGAAGGTATTGCAGCGCTGGAGAATTCTCATCCCGGGGTGCGGTTGTTCACCGCCGTCATCGACGACGGACTCGACGAGAACGCCTATATCGTTCCGGGGCTGGGGGATGCCGGCGACCGTCAGTTCGGGCCGCGCTGAATCCGGCTACCAGGCCCGCACCTCGTCGGCGACGGCCGCGCACACCCGCGAGGCCTCCGCGCGGTCCGCGGCCGGGTCATCGGAAGGGACCCGGGTCACTTCGAGGTAGCACTTGAGCTTCGGCTCGGTGCCCGACGGTCGCACCACCACCCGCACCGAGCTGCCGTCGCGCTGCCCGGTGAACTCCAGGGCGTCGGTGACCGGCCCGCGACGGTGCAGCAGATCAGCTGCGGTCACCACGAATCCGGCCAGCAGACCCGGCGGGTCGGCACGCAGTCGGTCCATCACCGCGATCGCCTCGGTGACGTCGGCGACCCGGCGCGACACCGCGTCGGTGACGTGCACGCCGTGCCGCCGGGCCAGCTCGTCCAGCGCGCCGGTGACCGAGGCGCCCCGATCGCGCAGCGCCGACACCAGGTCGCAGGCCAGCACCGCGGCGGTGATGCCGTCCTTGTCGCGCACCGCATCCGGGTCGACGCAGTAGCCGATCGCCTCCTCGTAGGCATAGACCAGAACTGTGCCCTGCCGCCCGATAGGCGGCGCATCAGCCCTGGCCAGCCACTTGAACCCGGTCAGCGTCTCGACGTGGCGGGCCCCGTAGCGTTCCGCGATGCGGACCAGCATCCGCGAGGACACCACGGTGCTGGCCACCACCGCACCGGCTGTCCGGTCCGCCGGCAGCCGCGAAAGCAGGTAATCACCTAGTAGCCAACCGGTTTCGTTGCCGGTCAGCATCCGCCAGCCGTCCGGGCCGGCGAAACCGACCGCGCACCGGTCGGCGTCGGGATCCAGCGCGATCGCGATGTCGGCGTCGACGCCGGCGGCCAGTTCCAGCAGCTCGTCAGCGGCACCGGGCTCTTCCGGATTGGGGAACGCCACCGTGGGGAAGTCCGGGTCGGGGTCGAATTGGCTTGCCACGGTATGGATATCGCTGAATCCCGCGGCGTGCAGCACCTGGACGGCGAGCGCACCACCCACCCCGTGCAGCGGGGTCAGTGCCACCCGGGCCCGCCCGCGGTGGCGTCGGACGGTGGCGGCCCGCCCGATGTAGCGTTCCACCAGATCGCCGCCGGCCGGCCGGACCGGACGCCGGGCGATTTCGTCTGCCGGGGGAGCGGTCGCCATAGCGGCCTCGATCTCGGCGTCCACGGGTGCCACGATCTGCACGCCGCCGTCGAAGTACACCTTGTAACCGTTGTCTTCTGCCGGATTATGCGAGGCGGTGATCTGGATGCCGGCCGCCGCCCCGATCTGGCGCACTGCGAACGCCACTACCGGCGTCGGCAACGGATCGGGCAGGAGGGCAACCGAGAAGCCCTCCGCGGCAAGCACTTCCGCGGTGGCAGCCGCGAAATCCTCCGAGCCGTGCCGCGCGTCGCGGCCGACCACCACCGTCGAGCCGGCGTGCCGGTGCGCCTTCAGCACCGTCGCCACCGCCCAACTGGCGCGCAGCACCACGGCGAGGTTCATCGCGTCCGGCCCGCCCCGAACCGGTCCGCGCAGGCCCGCGGTGCCGAACTTCAGCGGTGCCGCGAACCGGGCGGAGGCGTCGTCGGCGTCCCAGCCGGCCACCTCCGCGGCGGTCACCGGGTCCGGGTCGTGAGCGATCCACTCTTCAGGCGTCACAACCGGATCACGACGTCGGCGAGCAGCGCACCCATTCGGGCCGCCGACTCCCGGCCCGCGGCCAGCACCTCGGCATGGCTGAGCGGCTCGCCGGTGAGCCCGGCCGCCAGGTTGGTCACCAACGACAGTCCCAGCACCTGCGCGCCGGCCGCCCGGGCGGCGATCGCCTCGTGCACGGTCGACATCCCCACCAGGTCGGCACCCAGGGTGCGCAGCATCCGGATCTCCGCCGGGGTTTCGTACTGCGGGCCGGACATCCCGGCGTAGACGCCCTCGACCAGCGTCGGGTCGACCTGGCGGGCCAGTGCGCGCAGCGCCGGGGTGTAGGCGTCGACCATGTCGACGAAATGCGCGCCTTCCAGCGGCGAGCGTCCGGTCATGTTCAGGTGGTCGCTGATCAGCACCGGCTGGCCGACATCGAAGTGCTCGCGCAGGCCGCCGGCCGCGTTGGTCAGCACCACGGTGTTCGCGCCGGCCGCGACCGCGGTGCGAACCGGGCGGACGACATCGGAGAGCGGGTGGCCCTCGTAGGCGTGGATCCGGCCGACCAGCACCAGGACCTGGTGGCTGCCGATCGGTATCGACACCAGTTCGCCCAGGTGACCCGCCGCGGTCGGTGCGCTGAACCCGGGCAGCTCCGCCATCGGCATCGCCGCGGTCGGGGTGCCCAGCTCCGCCACCGCGGGCGCCCACCCCGAACCGAGCACGATCGCCACGTCGTGGGTGTCGACGCCGGTGCGTCGGGCGACGACGGCCGCCGCCTGGGTCGGGAGCGCAACCGTCACAGCCAATGAGCTTAGTCGCGTGCAGCGGTGGGATACTGCGTGAATGTTTCCAGCGTCCGCGTCGCAGGCCGCCGAGGCGTGGTTGGCCGTCAACGCCGACGAGCTGGTGGCCTGGCGGCGGCATCTGCACCGCCATCCGGAGCTGAGCCGCCAGGAGTTCGCCACCACCCAGTTCATCGCCGAACGCCTTGCCGGCGCCGGCCTCAACCCCAAGGTGCTGCCCAGCGGGACCGGCTTGATCTGCGACTTCGGCCCGGAAGACGGGCCGCGAATCGCGTTACGGGCCGACATCGACGCACTGCCGATGACCGAGCAGACCGGGGCGCCGTACTCCTCGATGGTGCCGGGGGTGACGCACGCCTGCGGCCACGACGCCCACACCGCGATCCTGCTGGGCGCCGCACTGGCGCTGGCCGCGGCGCCGGAGCTGCCGGTCGGGGTGCGGCTGGTGTTCCAGGCCGCCGAGGAGCTGATGCCCGGCGGAGCGATCGACGCGATCGCCGCCGGTGTGCTGACCGGGGTCAGCCGGATCTTCGCGCTGCACTGCGACCCGCGGCTGCAGGTCGGCCGGGTGGCCACCATCCCGGGTCCGATCACCTCGGCGGCCGACACCATCGAGATCACCGTCGGCGGCCCCGGCGGGCACACCTCGCGGCCGCATCTGACGGCCGATCTGGTCTACGGGCTGGGCACGTTGATCACCGGGCTGCCCGGGGTGCTGTCTCGGCGCATCGACCCGCGTAACAGCACGGTGATGGTGTGGGGAGCGGTCAACTCCGGGGCGGCTGCCAACGCGATCCCGCAGGCCGGGCGGTTGGCCGGCACCGTGCGCACCGCGAGCCGCGACACCTGGGTGGCGATGCAGGGCATCGTCGAGGAAGCGGTGGCTGCGTTATTGGCGCCGCTGAACATCGAGCACACGCTGTACTACCACCGCGGGGTGCCGCCGGTGGTCAACGAAGCGGTGTCGACGCGGATGCTCACCCACGCGATCGAGGCCGTCGGGCCGGACGTGCTGGCCGACACTCGGCAGTCCGGGGGCGGCGAGGACTTCTCCTGGTACCTGGAGCAGGTGCCCGGCGCGATGGCCCGCCTCGGGGTGTGGCCGGGCGCCGGGCCGCAACTGGATCTGCATCAGCCGACGTTCGATCTCGACGAGCGGGCGCTGGCGATCGGGGTGAAGGTGATGGCCGGCGTCGTGGATCAAGCCGGGCTGCCCTGAACTTGCGCAAACACGCACGCTCGCGGCAAAGATACGGAGCGAGCTAAGACCCGGGGCCGATGTTGCTGGCCGGGCGCGTCTGCAGATTGCGCACGTATTCGTCTGGCGCACCGGCGATCTGGGCGGCCTCGGCCACCACGCCCAGATAGCGCGCCGACGGCAGCCCGCCCTCCCAGGCGTCCACCACGTACAGCCAGGCCAGCACCGGCTCGGGCTTACTGTCCCCGGGGCCCGATGTGATCCCGTCCACCCGATCCACCCGGCAGCGGATCTTCTTGTGGATGCCGAAGTCCGATCCCTCCCAGCTGTCCATGTTCTTCTCGTCTTCGGGGGTCACGTCGTACAGGACGACGAAAACATTCGAGTCCGGGTCCTCGACCACGGTCGCCAGGGCGCCCTCCCAGCCGATGTCCTCGCCGGCGAACGTCAGCCGCCAGCCGTGCAACCAGCCGGTCCCGGTCATCGGGGAGTGCGGTGCGCGCTGCAGCATCTGCTCGGGATGCATGTTTGACCCGTAGGCGGCGTAGAGCGGCACGGCAGAAAGCTTAAACGTCGAGCCCCCGATAGGTTAGTCGCTGTGACATCTGCCTCGACCCGCATCGTGATCCTCGGCGGCGGCCCGGCCGGTTACGAGGCCGCGCTGGTGGCGGCGGCCAAGGGCCCGGACGCGGTGACGGTCACCGTGGTCGACGCCGATGGCATCGGCGGAGCCTGCGTGTTGTGGGACTGCGTGCCGTCCAAGACCTTCATCGCCTCGTCGGGGGTGCGCACCGAGCTGCGGCGGGCCCCGCACCTGGGTTTCGACATCCACTTCACCGACGCCGAGATCGAACTGAACCAGATCCACGAGCGGGTCAAGTCGCTGGCCGCGGCGCAATCCGACGACATCCGGACTCAACTGCTGAACTCCGGCGTCGACGTCATCGCCGGCCGCGGGGAGCTGATCGACTCCGAGCCAGGCCTGGCGCACCACCGGATCCGGGTGACCGAGCACGGCGGTTCAGCGCCGCATCAACCCGGCGGCGCGCAGCGCGTGCTCGATGCCGACGTGGTGCTGATCGCCACCGGCGCCAGTCCGCGCATCTTGGCCAACGCCGAACCGGACGGCGAGCGGATCCTGACCTGGCGCCAGCTCTACGACCTGCGCACGCTGCCCGAACACCTGGTGATCGTCGGCTCCGGGGTGACCGGCGCGGAGTTCGTCAACGCCTACACCGAACTCGGCGTGCACGTGACGGTGGTGGCCAGCCGCGACCGGGTGCTGCCGCACGAGGACCCCGACGCCGCCCGGGTGCTGGAGCGCTCGTTCGCCGAACGCGGCGTCACCCTGGTCAAGAACGCCCGGGCTCAATCGGTCACCCGCACGCAAGACGGGGTGCTGGTGACGATGACCGACGGCCGCACCGTGGCCGGCAGCCACGCGCTGATGACGGTCGGGTCGGTGCCCAACACCTCGGGGCTGGGCCTGGACCGGGTCGGCATAGAGCTCGGCCCCGGCAACTATCTGGAGGCGGACCGGGTGTCGCGGACGTCGGTCCCCGGGATCTACGCGGCCGGGGACTGCACCGGGCTGCTGCCGCTGGCGTCGGTCGCGGCAATGCAGGGCCGGATCGCGATGTATCACGCGTTGGGTGACGCGGTGGCTCCGATCCGGCTGCGCACGGTGGCCGCGGCGGTGTTCACCCGGCCCGAGATCGCCGCGGTCGGGGTGCCGCAGTCCCAGATCGACGACGGCACCGTGCCCGCCCGCACCGTCATGCTGCCGTTGCAGACCAATGCCCGGGCCAAGATGAGCCGGATGCGGCACGGCTTCCTCAAGTTGTTCTGCCGGCCGGCCACCGGAACGGTGATCGGCGGGGTGGTGGTGGCGCCGATCGCCTCCGAGCTGATCCTGCCGATCGCGCTGGCGGTACAGAACCGGATCACCGTGTCGGATCTGGCGCAGACGCTGGCGGTGTATCCGTCGCTGTCGGGTTCGCTCACCGAGGCCGCCCGCCGGTTGATGACGCACGACGACCTGGACTGAGGCGCGCCGCCGCCCGTGAGGCCGGTGTCACACCCGTCCCGGCCGGGTGGCCACGTAGCCTGGCAACCGTGAGCACGCTGGGACCTGACCAACGAGCACAAGCCTGGGAACGACTCGGCAGCGAACAGTTCGACGTGGTGGTGATCGGCGGGGGCGTGGTCGGTACCGGCTGCGCGCTGGACGCCGCCACCCGCGGTCTGAAGGTCGCGCTGGTCGAGGCGCGCGACTTCGCCGCCGGGACGTCGAGCCGGAGCTCGAAGATGTTCCACGGCGGGCTGCGCTACCTCGAGCAGCTGGAGTTCGGTCTGGTGCGCGAGGCACTGCACGAGCGTGAGCTGTCGCTGACCACGCTGGCACCGCATCTGGTCAAACCCCTGCCGTTTCTGTACCCGCTGACCAACAGGTGGTGGGAGCGGCCCTACGTGGCTGCCGGAATCTTCCTCTACGACCAGCTGGGCGGGGCCAAATCCGTTCCCGCGCAACGTCACCTGACCCGCGCCGGGGCGCTGCGGCTGTGCCCGGGGCTCAAACGCAGCGCGCTGATCGGCGGCATCCGCTACTACGACACCGTCGTCGACGACGCCCGGCACACCATGACCGTCGGGCGCACCGCGGCGCACTACGGGGCGGTCATCCGCACCTCCACCCAGGTGGTGGCGCTACTGCGCGAAGGCGACCGGGTGACCGGGGTGACCGTGCGCGATTCTGAGGACGGTGCGACCACCGAGGTGCGCGGGCATGTCGTGGTCAACGCCACCGGGGTGTGGACCGACGAGATCCAGGCGCTGTCGCGTCAGCGCGGCCGGTTCCACGTCCGGGCCTCCAAGGGCGTGCACATCGTGGTGCCGCGGGACCGGATCGTCAGCGAGGCGGCGATCATCCTGCGCACCGAGAAGTCGGTGCTGTTCGTCATCCCGTGGGGCACCCACTGGATCATCGGCACCACTGACACCGACTGGAACCTGGACCTGGCCCACCCGGCGGCCACCAAGGCCGACATCGACTACCTGCTGACCACCGTCAACACCGCGCTGGCCACCCCGCTCTCGCATGCCGACATCGAGGGTGTCTACGCCGGACTGCGGCCGCTGTTGGCCGGGGAGAACGACGACACCTCCAAGTTGTCCCGCGAGCACGCGGTGGCGGTGCCCGCGCCGGGCCTGGTGGCCATCGCCGGCGGCAAATACACCACCTACCGGGTGATGGCCGCCGACGCGATCGACGCGGCCGCCGAGTTCATCCCGACGCGGGTGGCGCCGACGATCACCGACAAGGTGCCGCTGTTGGGAGCCGACGGCTATTTCGCGCTGGTCAATCAGGCCGAGCACGTCGGTGCGCAACAGGATCTGCACCCCTACCGGGTGCGCCACCTGCTGGACCGCTACGGCTCGCTGATCCACGACGTGCTGGCACTGGCCGACGGGCAGCCGGACCTGCTGGACCCGATCGCCGAGGCGCCCACCTATCTGAAGGTGGAGGTGGCTTACGCCGCCGCCGCCGAGGGCGCCCTGCACCTGGAGGACGTGCTGGCCCGCCGGACGCGGATCTCCATCGAGTACGCCCACCGCGGGGTGAACTGCGCCCGCGAAGTCGCCGAGGTGATGGCCTCGGTGCTGGGCTGGGACGACGACGCCGTCGACGCGGAAGTGGCTAACTACACCGCCCGGGTGGAGGCCGAGATCCTGTCGCAGGAACAGCCCGATGACGCCTCGGCGGACGCGTTGCGGGCCGGGGCACCCGAAGCCAGGACCGAGATCCTGGAGCCCATTCCGCTTCCATGAACTCGGTTTCATTACTCCGGGGGCGACTCCGCTTAAAAAACCGTGCATTTAGTCTGTAATAAGCATTAACATATGTTTGACAGTTGTTTCAGGGGGCATTACTTTCCTCTCCATCAGCTGGGTCACATGGGGGATCCGGGTACCGGGGAAGGTGTGGTCCATGGCGGATCTTTTCGGGGGGGCGCGCCCGCGTGTCCTGGCGAGGAAGGGCGGCTCGCTGGCCGCCGCCACCGTTCTCGCGGGCGCCGGTCTGATGGGTGTCGCGACGGCCGGGCCGGAGCTTCCCGGTGCGCCGTTCTCCGTGTCTTCTGTGCACCACAACGTGGCGCTGGTCGACTTCCCGACGTTCGCGCAGAGCCTGCAGACCCTGCTCGACACCATGGGGGTGGGCGACCTCAACGCGGTGCTGGGAGGGTTCGGTGACATCCCCGGCACCACGACGCCGCTCAGTGTCAGCGCGGACGTGTCGGCCCTGCTGGCCGCGCTCAACCCGGACGGCATCACCCTGGGCGGTGTCGGCACCATGTTCGGGGTATCGCTGACCGAGCCGCTCTACAGCACCACCGGCGACTCCCTGCTGGGCGCCGGCGGCCTGTTCGTGGTCGGCGGCGTGCCAATCGGCAACATGGACCTCAGCAACGTCATCGACGTGGTTCTCGGTGCCGGCGCCGGCGAGCACTCCCTGACCGACCTGGCCGACGCGGTGGGCCTGGGCTCGATGCTCAGCCAGTACGGGAGCCTGATCGGCGCGCTGGGGCTGGACAACATGAACTTCATCAGCTGCACCCTGTCGTGCGGCGGTGTCGCTTCAATCGACACCCATCCCGACTTGAGCGTCGGCAGCTCGCTGAACGACTGGCTGAGCGGGATACTGAAAGTGCCCACCACCGACGTCACCCAAACGGTAGGAATTCTCTTCCCCACTACGTCGGTCGTGCCGAACAGCGCCTACACCCTCGGCGAGTACCTGCACACCCTCACCGCCGGCACGACCCCGCTGGACCAGGCCACTCTGGCCGACCTGTTCCACCTGACTCCCAGCCAGCCGTGGGATCAGTACCTCGACGGCCTGCCGTTCGGCGGCACGCTGCTGGACCCCTCCGGCGAATTCCTGGGCGAGCAGACGCTGGGCACGTTCTTGAGCAGTCTCCTGCCCGCCGACAGCACCCTGACGATCGACGGCGCCACGCCGATCACCGACATCCTGGAGGCCTTCGGTCTGCTGAACTGGTAGCAACCAGGCGCGCGTCAGACCTGCCGCACCCGGCCAGCTGGCCGGGTGCGGTTTTGTATTCATTTCAGCTTTGCTGTAGACCGCTCCCGCAGTTGTGCGTATTTTGCTCCAGGGACGGAATTGACCGGTATTCCTAGGCCGTAAATTTCATACTATTTGATGGCTATAGCCGGATGTTAACGCCGATGCGGTATTGCGCCCGACTGCAGCCGTTCTGCAGGACTGAAAAACCTATAAAATGCTGAGTGATCTGTTATCTCACGCATGGTCGGCTCCTGGCGTTACTCCTGGCATCGCTGTTGCGACAGTTCGCTGATGTTGCTTATGAGCTGGTAAATTCCTGCGAACAGCGGTTGCTGACGCACGCGAAAGAAAACGGTGAAGTAGTTGACATGAGGCTGAGTGCATAATAAGTTAATGTGCGTTGTAGAAATCGCACATTATTTTTGTTTCGATCCCTGAAGGGGGGCCCTGTTACATGTCAACTCTTTCCCTTGCAGCGCCGATGCATTCGCGCGGCTTCGTGGCTAAAGCCGGCGCATTCGCGGCCGGTACTGCCTTAGCTGGTGCGGCTGTGTTCGGCGGCGCGGTCGTTGCTCCGACGGTCACCGCCGGCATCGCCGCGTCGGTACAGCGCGACTTCGTGCTGACCGCCGACCCCGCTCCCATGGTCACCGACTTCGTCGCCAGCCTGCAGAACCTGCTGGACACTGTCGGTGTCGGGAACATCGGCCAGGTGCTCGCCCTGTTCGGCGACGGCCCCGACGGCAACCCAATCGGCACCAGTTCCGACCTGAGCGTCCTGCTGGCCGCCCTGAACCCGGTTGGCGCGGATGGCACCAGCGTCTCGCTGAACGAGATCAGCGGCGGCCTGCTCGGCCAGGACCTCACTGCAGTGCTGTCCGGCATCCAGATTGGCGGCGCCCCCCTGGGTGATGTGCCGATCGATTCGCTGCTCGGCGGCTTCATCGGAGGTGCCGACGGCATCAACACCAGCATCGGGGCCCTGCTGACCCAGTTCGGCTTCGGCCCGTACGTCGGGCTGCTGAACTTGTCGTTCCTCGGCATCGACTTGTCGCCGACCACGTCGGTTGCCGACCTGCTCAACAACATGCTGGGGATCGACGCCAACACCTCCATCAACAGCCTGCTGGCTGATAACGGCTTCGGCGACGCCACCGTCGCGAGCCTGCTGGGAATCAGCCCGGATCAGCTCAGCGCCGGCTGGGACCAGTTCGTTGACGGCCTCCCCGTCGGCGGCACGATCATGGACCCGACCGGCACCGGAGTGCTGGGCGACGAGTCGCTGGGCGCCTTGCTGACCAGCCTGCTGGGCACGGGCGCCACCCCGGTAGACGGCGCCACCGACCTGACCACCTTCCTGGGTGACCTGGGCATCTTCGACATGCTTGGTATCAGCTGAGTCAGTCCGTACCGATAAGCCACATCGGCCGCAACCCTCGACGGTTGTGGCCGATGTGGCTTTCGTGCGTAGGGGCATGAGCGCACGCGGCCACCGCTACGGATCCTCGGGATCGTCCTCGTCGGCGCTGTCGCGCAGCAGCTTCTCCGGATGGTGGTAGCCGTTGGTGCGGGGTTGGCCCCCATCGAGGTGCGGCGGGGGCAGGGTTTCGATCACCCCGTCGCAGCGTTTGCGGGTGCGCCAGCCGCCGGACAGCAGCCGATGGTGCGGCCCGCAGCGCAGCGTGAGGTCGTCGATATCGGTGCGGTGGCTCCGCGCATAGTCGCTGTTGTGGTGCACCTCGGTGAGCAGGGCGGGCACCGGGCAGCCCGGATGGCTGCACCCGCGCTCCTTCGCGTAGAGCACCAACCGTTGACCGGCGTTGGCCAGCCGCTTGCCGTGATACAACGCGATTTCTTTGGCGCCGTCGTAGATCCGTAGGTAGTGATGCGCCCCGGAGGCCAGCCGGATCACGTCGCGTAGCGGCAGCCAGGTACCGCCGGCGGTGGTCGCCTTGCCCGCGGCGGCTTCGAGCTCACCCAGGCTGAACGAGACGACGAGGGTGGCCGGCAGCCCGTGATGGCTGCCCAACTCACCGGACGCCAGCAGGTTGGCGCACATGGCGGCCAGCGCGTCGTGATTGCGCTGTCCGGCCGAGCGCCGGTCGTTGTCGATCGCGTCCTGTGAGGGGGTGCCGGAACGGCACGGACTGTCGTCGTCGGGGTTACACATCCCCGGCGCGGCCCAGCGGGCCAGCACCGCGTCCAAGCCGGCGCGGGTCAGCGGGTCCAGCCAGCCGGTGATGGGACTCATCCCGTCGGCGTCCTGCTTGCCGATCACCAGACCACGCCGATGGGCGCGGTCGACGTCGGAGAAGACCCCGTCGGGGTTGAGGCAGTCGGTGAGCCGGTCGGCGAGTTTGGCCAGCTCGTCGGGGCGATGTTCCCGCCCGAGGCCGGCCAGGTGCTTTTCGGCGCGCGCCCGGGTTTCGACGTCGACGTCAGTCGGCAGCCGGTGCCAGAAACCACGGATGACCTCGACGGCGGTGCCGCCCATCTGCCCGTCGCGCTGGGCTGCCGCGGTCTCGGGCAGCACCGGCGGCAGTGACTCGCCGACCACGTTTCGGCGCTCGCCGAGATCGGCGGCGGCGGCGATACGCCGGCGCGCCTCCGCGCGGGTGATGCGCAGCCGGTCGGCTAGCGCCCAGGGGAGCTTGCCGCCCAACTCCTCGGAGTCGGCCTGCTCGGCGACCTGGTTGATCAACGGGTGTTCGAGGGCCGGCAGGCGGCGCCGCAGCCGCTCGCAACGTTCCAGCAGCGCCAAACGCTCCGGTGTGGTCAGCGCGTCGAACGACAAGTCCAGCGCCCGATCGAGCCCGGCGGCCAGGGCGTCGAACGCCCCGAGCACCTCTTCGCGGTCATTCGAACACATGTGCTAATAGTAACGAAGCCCACCGACAAGAAACCGGACCAAAGCCACAGTGACGCAAGTGATTACAGTGAACAACGAGTCGTGGGGGATACACTCGTCCGGAAGTGACGAAACCCCGAGAAGGCCTGCGATGACCCGCCGACGTCCCGCCCCGCTGCCGGTACGTGACGGCCTGGGCCCGGCGCGGCTACGGCTGCACGGCGGGCCGGTGGCCGCCGAGTTGCACGCCCGCTTCGGCGCGGCTGCTGCGGCGAAGGTGGCCGCCGCCGAGGTGGTGACCGCCGACGGGGCGGTGGTCGACGAGACGACGGTGCTGCCGGCCGGAGCGCACGTCTTCTGGTACCGGGAGCTGCCCGACGAGGTCACGGTGCCGTTCGGCATCCCGGTGCTGCACCACGACGAGGATCTGGTGGTGGTCGACAAGCCGCACTTTCTGTCGACCATGCCCCGGGGGCGCCATGTGGCCCAGACGGCGCTGGTGCGGCTGCGCCGTGAACTGGGGCTTCCCGAGTTGAGCCCGGCGCACCGACTGGACCGGCTCACCGCCGGGGTCTTGCTGTTCACCACCCGCCGCGAGTTGCGCGGCCCCTATCAGACGCTGTTCGCCCGCGGGGCCGTGCGCAAGCAGTACCTGGCCCGCTCGTCCGCGCAGCCGGTGGGAGAGTTTCCGCGGCTGGTGCGCAGCCGGATCGTCAAGCGGCGCGGCTGCCTGCAGGCGCGTGAGGAACCCGGCGAACCCAACGCCGAGACACTGGTCGAGGCGTTGGGTGAGGGCAACTACCGGTTGACCCCGCGTACCGGGCGCACCCACCAGTTGCGGGTGCATCTGGCATCGCTCGGCCTGCCGATCGACGGTGATTCGCTGTATCCGCAGGTCGTCGAGGTCGCGCCCGATGACTTCTCCACCCCGCTGCAGCTGCTGGCGTACCGGCTCGAGTTCGAGGACCCGTTGACCGGCCGGCAGCGCAGCTTTGTCAGCCGGCGCGCGTTTCAGTTGTGACCGTCCCGGGTACAGGAAGGCGACGACAGAGCAGAGGGGAGCCTGATTCTGATGAAGACGCACGGCAGGATGGCGATCGCGGTGCTCGGCAGTACGGCGGCACTGGTGGCAGCGGGTTGTAGCGGAACCAAAGAAGAAGCCCCGACCAGCACGACCACCACCACCACCACGACCACGACCACCACGACGGAGATGACGCCGATGGAGCCGGCACCCGGTGCGCCTGGCGGGGAGTACCCCGGCGAGCCCGGAGCCCCCGGCGGCCCGACCGGTGGCGGTGGCCCCGGTGGCGGTGGCGGTCAGATTCCGGGCGGACCCACCGGTGGTGGGGGGCCCGGTGGCGGTGGCGGTCAGATTCCGGGCGGACCCACCGGTGGTGGCGGGCCCGGCGGTGGCGGCGGCCAGATTCCGGGCGGCCCGAGCGGCTGGGGTGGTCCCGGTGGCGGCGGCGGCTGTGTCCCCGGTGTGGGCTGCGGCGGCTGGCCGTGATCGGCCAGCGGCACTAGGACGTCAGGGGTTGGGTCGCTAAGGCGTTAAGTCGCCACCCAGGCCGAACAGATCGGCCAGGTTGACCAGGGTGCCGCCGAGTGCCTCGACGATCGGCACACCCGCCCCGAAGATGGTGGCGAACGGCACCAAGCCCGTAATCGCGGCGAGCGGCTCGCCGATCGCGCCGAGGATGTTGCCCTGGGAGAGCTGCTCGCTGACGAAGCCGGCCAACAGGGACGGCACCGTGGTCAGCAGCGTGTTGATGGTGTCGCCGATCGGCAGCAGCGCCGAGTAGTCGGCCGACAGCGTCCCGGTGATCATGTTGAGGATCTCGGTGGGCGACGACGAGAACAGTGACACGTCGGGGGTCGGGAAGCCGGTGGCCACGCTCAGTCCGTTGCGCGCCAGCTCCAGCAGCCCGGGCAGGTCCAGGTCGCCCACGCTGGTCGCGTCGGTGAAGCCCAACAGGTTGGTCAGCTCAACCATGCTGTTCAGCCACGGGTTGGTCAGGATGTTCGACAGGTCGTAGTTGTCCGGGTTCGACAGGTCGGCGATGGCGTTCTGGATGCCGGTGGTGACGCCGTTGGCCAGTGCGGTGAAGACGTCGCCCCAGTTCAGATCGGTCGGGAACAGTCCGAACGGCGTGGGCACGTCCGCGGGTCCCGGGTCCCAGCCGTGGTCGATGCTGCCGTAGCCCAGGTTGACCAGGATCCGCATGTCCGGCTCCAGCAGGTCATACAGCGGCTGGCCGATGAACGGGATGATCTGCAGCGGCACCAGCAGTGGCAGGCTGTCGGCCGGAATCATGTAGTAGTGGGTCAGGCTGTCGGCTGCTGATGTCGGCAGCTCGACGGCGTTGGCGATCTGGTCGGCCGAGAAGACCGGGTAGCCGGTGTGTTCGGTGAGGATGCCCAGGTAGGCGTTGAGGTCGGCCAGGAAGTTGAGCGGGTAGCGCGGGAAGTCGGCGAAGCCGTCGTACTCGGCGGTGTAGATATCGGTGGGGTACAGGTCCGACGGGGTCGCCCCGCTGAACGTGATGCCCAGCGCCGGCGCCGACGGGCTCTCGCCGTCGATCGGGACGTGGAAGCGTTCCAGCATTCCGCCGTTGGGATTGCTGGGGTCGCCGACCAGGATGAAATGCACGTCGTCGCCGGGGACGCCGTCGGCGGCCAGCTGTGGCATCAGCAGCGAGGAGATGGTGGCGCTCTGCGACCAGCCGAACACGGTGACGGGGTTGGCGGCGTCGACGTTGCCGCTGGCGATCTGGCGTTCGATCGTCTCGCGCAGGATCTCCTGGCCCTGGGCCAGCGACTGGTCCAGCGTCAGGCTCTTGGGCCCGGTCAGCGGGTACAGGCCTTCGGGGGTGAACAGGCCCTGCGGGGTGCCGGTGTAGCCGTGCGGCTGCAGGTACAGCTGGTTGACGGCGTCCACGTAGCCCGGCGGCGGGATCGCGATGGTGCTGCCGCCGATGACGTAGGCGGGACCTGCACCCAAGGGGGAGTCGGCGTCGACGCTCGCCAGTCGCACCGCGCGAGCCGAGCCGGCCGCATCGTGCGGGGGTGCGACCGGGAGTGCGGTGGGTGCCAGAACCAGCCCGGCGCCGACGAGCATGACGCCGATGCTGCGATATGGACGAACAGCTGTGCGCATGATCGTGAACCCCCCGACAAGGTGGAGCGACGCTGATACAGGCGTTAACTTAGCTGAAAGTAGACACTGATTACGGTAAGTGCAATGGGGTAGTTCAGATCAAGCCGAAACCCCGGCGTCAATCCGGTGGCGACGATTCCGCACTCATCGCTGACACGAAGCGCACCAGAAACTGATCCGCTCACCGCTGCGGTCTGATTGCACGCGGGTGCCGCAACGCCGGCAGGCTTTCCCGGCCCTGCCGTACACCCACAACTGCCGTCCCGGCCGAGTGTCTCCGGTGGTGCAGCGGGCCCACCGCAGCCGGTTGGCCCAGAGCATGTCGCGGGCCCGCGCCACCACGCGGGCCGGATCCGCCAGTGCGGCAACCGGGGTCGTCGGCAGCCGACCGGCGACGAAGCACAATTCGTTGCAGTAGACGTTGCCGATGCCGGCCAGCACGGTTTGATCCAGCAAGGCCGCCGCCAGCGGGCGTTGCGGATCGGCCACCAGGCTGGCGACGGCGGTGTCCGGGTCCCAGTCGGCGCCGAGCAGATCCGGACCCAGGTGCGCGACGGCCTCGCCGTCACGGTCGCGGTCCAGCACCTCCAGCATCCCCAGGTCGTTACCGACGGCGCGAACGGTACCGGCCTCCAAGATGATTCGCGCCCTATGGTCGACGGCGTGGCGTCCGGTGCGGTCCACCCGCCAGCTGCCGTCCATCTTCAGATGCGAGTGAAGGCTGGCCACGCCGATGCGGATGAACAGATGCTTTCCGCGGCTGACCACTTCGTCCACCCGCTGCCCGGTGAGGTCGACGGTTGCGTAGCGTGGCACTCGGATATCACAGCGGGTCAACGTCTTTCCGGTCAAGGCATCGTCGAGCACGACGGCGGTGTGATAGACGGTGTCACCTTCGGGCATCAGCGCAGCCGCAATCCCCGTGGGGTGCGGGAGAACCCGGCCTCGGTCAAGGCGGCCACCGTCGGCGAGTCGCGGTGCTCCAGCACCGGGGCGCCGTCCACCCGCTCGACGAGAATCCCGTCGACCCGGCGGTCGGCGATCAGCCCGGCCAGCGCACCCGCGGCGGCGCGCTGGGCCTCGGCGGCGTCGGCGCCGGTGGCGAAGTTCAGCAGTGACCGGCCACCCCGCTCGACGAACCACACCAGTTCGCCGTCGACCAGCACTACCAGCGCCCCGGCCTTGCGGCCCGGCCGGGCGGTGCCGGGATGCGCCGGCCAGCTCAGTGCCGCCCCGTACGGGTTGGCCGGGTCGGCGGCGGCCAGTGCCAACGCGTGGAATTCGGGCCGGGCCGGGTCGACACCGTCGAGGTAGCCGCGCAGCCGGTCCACGGTCGAGGCGAGGGCGAACTGGGCCGCCCCCAGCGATTCGATGAAATAGCCGCGCTGGCAGCGCCCGGCCTCCTCGAACGCGCTCAGCACCTTGTAGAGGTTGGCGAATCCGCCCGGTACCCCCTCGGCGGCCACCGCGCCGCGGGTCAGAACCCCGTAGCGGTGCAGCAGCAGCTCGGCGGTGTGATGGGTTCGCACGGTGGAATCCTGTTCCGGTGCAGGCAGTCTGGACCAGCGTCCGGCCACGGCCGGGTCGGCGGCGCGGGATGAGGCGTGCGCGACATGAAAACGGCTCAGGCGGGGCGGGCGTTTGGTGCGGTGGGCCGGGGTGGCTCGACGGGTCCCGGCCAACACCGCGCGCATCGGGGAGAAAGTGTCGCCGGTGACCCATCCCGCCCAGATCAGCTCCCACAGCGCGGCTTTCAACGCTTTCGAATCCGCTTCGCTGCTCTCACCGCAGAGCTGGCGGAAGAAGTACGCGCCGCCACCGCCGAGCGCATCCAGGATCGACCGGTGCACCTCGCCGAATTCGATCGGAGCGCCGGGGGTCAACGTCAACGGCGCCGAATCGGCGGTGTGGAAGGCGATCCAGCCGTCTGCGGCGGGCGAGTTGCCGGCCGGGGCCCCCGCCCCCGACCACAGCGCCTCTCCGGAGGCCAGCAGCTCGTCGAGCATGGCCGGGGAGTAGTCGCGCACCCGCGATCCCAGTACCAGCGGCTCGACCGCGGAGGCCGGAAGCGGCACCCCGGCCAGCTGCTCGATCACCCCGGCCAGCCCGTCAAGGCCGGATGCGGCGCCTCGGGCACCCAGCTGCTGCCAGGCCGGCAGGAAACGCGCGTAGGCCGCCGGGGACACCGGCTCGATGGCCGAGCGCAGCGCGGCCAGTGACCGGCGCCGCAGGATGCGCAGCACTTCGGTGTCGCACCACTGCTCGCCCGGGGAGTCCGGGAAGTCCGCGAACTCGCCGCGCACCACCCGCCCGTCGGCGGCCAGCCGGCCCAGCGCGTCAGCGGCCACGCGGGTGCCCAACCCGAACCGCTCGGCGGCCTGCCCGGTGGTGAACGGCCCGTGGGTGCGGGCGAAGCGGCCCAGCAGTTCACCCAGCGGATCGGCGACCGGCTCGGTGAAACCGGCCGGCACCCCGGGTGGCACGGCCACCCCGATCCCGTCGCGCAGCCGCCCGATGTCCTCGATCGCCACCCACCAGCGCCGCCCGGCGAAAGACACCGTCAGCACCCGCCGGGCGGCCAGCAGATGCTCCAGCCATCCGCCGACGTCCACGGTGCCCGCCGACGTACCCGAGCGCTGCGCGACCTCCTCGGCGGTGAGCGGCCCGAGCAGACGCAGCAGATCCGCCACCCCCTCGGCGTCGCGGGCGGCCTTCTCCGGGGTCAGGTGCTGCAGCTGTCGCGCGGTTGAAGCAACGACGTCGGGGTCGAGCAACTCACGCAGCTCCACCCGGCCCAGCAGTTGGGCCAGCAGGGTGGGGTCCAGCGACAGGGCCGCCGCGCGACGCTCGGCCAGCGGGCTGTCGCCTTCGTAGATGAACGCCCCGACGTAGCCGAACAACAACGATGCCGCGAACGGCGACGGGGTGGTGGTCTCCACTTGCACCACCCGCACCCGGCGCTGCGCGATCCGCGCCATCAGATCCGTCAACGCCGGGACGTCGTAGACGTCCTGCAGGCATTCCCGCACGGTCTCCAGCACGATCGGGAACGCGGGGTATCGGCGGGCCACGTCGAGCAGTTGGGCGGCCCGCTGGCGTTGCTGCCACAACGGCGTGCGGCGGCCGGGGTGCCGGCGCGGCAATAACAGCGCCCGGGCCGCGCATTCCCGAAACCGGCTGGCGAACAGCGCCGAGCCGCCCACCTCGGCGGTGACGACCGGCTCGATCTCGTCCGCGTCGAACACGAACAAGTCCGCCCCGGGCGCGCCGGAGTCCGAGTCGGCGTCGGGCAGCCGCACCACGATGCCGTCGTCGGAGGCGGTCGGCTTCTCGTCGATGCCGTAGCGTTCGTGCAACCGCCGGCCCACCGCCAGCGCCAGCGCGCCGTGTACCCGCAGCCCGTACGGCGAATGCAGCACCACCCGCCAGTCGCCGAGCTCGTCTCGGAACCGCTCCACCACCAGCGTGGTGTCGGTGGGTACGGTTCCGGTGGCGGCGCGCTGGTCATCGAGTAGCCGCCACAGGTTGTCGGTCGCGTAGTCGTCGAAACCCAAACCCGCGCAGCGCTTGTCGAGGGCAGCGCGGTCGAGACCGGCCAACTCTCCGGTGAATTCCCCGAGTGCGGCGCCGAGCTCGGCCGGTCTCCCGACGCCGTCGCCGTGCCAGAACGGCAGCCGGCCGGGCTGGCCGGGTGCCGGGGCCACCAGCACCCGGTCATGGGTGATCTCGGTGATCCGCCAGCTGGTGGCGCCCAGCGAGATCACATCGCCGGGCCGCGATTCGTAGACCATCTCCTCGTCGAGTTCGCCTACTCGCGAAGGCTTTTGCGTGCCGGCCAGGTACACCGTGAACAGTCCACGGTCCGGAATGGCGCCACCGGAGGTGACGGCCAGCCGCTGGGCACCGGGCCGGCCGGTCAGGGTGCCGGTGTCGCGGTCGTAGACCAGTCGCGGCCGCAACTCGGCGAATTCGGTCGAGGGGTATTTTCCCGAAAGCAGATCCAGCGTGGCCTCGAACACGTTGCGCGGCAACGTCGCAAACGGGGCGGACCGCCGCACCGTGTCGAACCAGGCCTCGGCGTCCAGCGGCTCCAGCGCGGCTGCGGCGACGGTGTGCTGGGCCAGAATATCCAGTGGATTGGCCGGCACCGCCAATGTCTCGATCTGACCGGCCAGCATCCGCTGCACCGAGACCGCGCAGCCGATCAGATCGGTGCGGTGTTTGGGAATCAACACGCCGGCCGAGATCTCGCCGACCTGATGCCCGGCCCGTCCGATGCGCTGGAGGCCGCTGGCCACCGATGGCGGTGCCTCGATCTGGATGACCAGGTCGACCGCGCCCATGTCGATACCCAACTCCAGGCTCGAGGTCGCCACCACGGCACGCAGCCGCCCGCTTTTGAGGTCCTCCTCGACGGCGGCACGGGTCTCCTTGGCCACCGACCCGTGGTGTGCCCGCGCCAAGACCGGTGCCCCCTCGTCGGCGCCTTCGTGCCGTTCGGCGTGGATCTCGTTGAGCCGCGCGGTCAGGCGCTCGGCCAGTCGGCGCGAGTTCGCGAACACGATCGACGAGTGATGCGCCTCGACCAGGTCGACGATGCGCTCCTCCACCTGCGGCCAGATGGTGCCCTCGGCCGGGCTGGCCATATCCGGCACCGGCATCTGCACGCTCAGCTCGAACGTCTTGGCCGCCGGCGGCGCCACGATCCTGGTGGGGGACTGTCCGGACAGGAACCGGGCGACCTCCTCGGCGGGACGTACGGTCGCGCTGAGCCCGATGCGCTGCGCGGGTGCGGCCAGCTGGGCATCGAGACGCTCCAGCGACAACGCCAGGTGGCTGCCGCGCTTGGTTCCCGCCACCGCGTGCACCTCGTCGACGATCACCGTCTGCACCCCGGCCAGTGCTTGGCGCGCCGCGGAGGTCAGCATCAAAAACAGCGACTCCGGGGTGGTGATCAGAATGTCGGGCGGCTTGGCGACCAGCTCGCGGCGCCGCGCCGCGGTCGTGTCGCCGGAACGCACTCCTACCGTGACGGCCGGGGAGGGCAGGCCGCGGTGCGCCGCGATGCGGCCGATACCGGCCAGCGGGGTGCGCAGGTTGCGCTCCACGTCGACCGCCAGCGCCTTGAGCGGCGACACATACAACACTTTGGTGCCGTGCCCCGATCCCGGCTCCGCGGCCAGCCGGTCCAGGGCCCACAGGAACGCCGCCAGCGTCTTGCCGGAGCCGGTGGGCGCGACGACCAGCGTGTTGTGTCCGTCGGCGATCGCCGACCAGGCCTGCTCCTGCGCCGTGGTGGGCGCAGCGAACGTGCCGGTGAACCAGTCCCGGGTCAGCGCAGAGAACCGGGCCAGCGGGGCTTGGGTTTCGCGGCTCACCCCGCCATGGTGCCAATTCTCCGGCCGGGCTGCCGGACGGTGCGGTTTTGCCGCCCTCCTCGCCGGGTATCCGCCAGTCGTGGCATCGGTGACCGGGGGGCGAGCATGACGATTCTGGACGACAGGGCGCCGGCGGTCCGGCCGATATTCGCCGATGCGCTCACCGCCCCTCGGGCGGTTGAAGCGCCGCCGCGCGATTGGACCTGGATCAACTGGACGTTGTCCCTGTTGATCGCGCCGGCCGCCGCGCTGCTGATGGCGTTCGCGCTGGCCAGGGTGGCCGGCACCGCGTTGTGCAACACCGCCGGCTGCCCGGGCCTCCGGGTGAACGACACGCTGTTCGGCCTGCTGTACCACGGGGCGGCGGGTGTCGCGGCGCTGACGCTGTTTCTCGCCTTCTTCTTTGCGACGACACGCCGCCGCGGGATCGCGGTGTGGGTGTGCGGCTGGGTCCTGCTGTTGGGCGACCTGGCGGTCCTGGTCGCGGTGTTCTGATGCTTGCCCTCACCCGGCTGGCCGGCGCGGGCGCCGCACTGGTGCTGACCGCCGGCCCGGCCGTCGCGGCCGCCGACCCGGACGCCGCAGTCAACACCACCTGCAGCTACTCGCAGGTGGTGTCGGCGATGAACGATCAATCACCGGGCGTCGCCGAGCAATTCAACGCGACGCCGTCGGCGCAGGCCTGGCTGCAGAACTTCCTGGCCGCGCCGCCACCGCAGCGTCAGCAGCTGGTCGAGCAGGCGGAGAGCACGCCCGAGGATCCCGAGTACGTCGCCATCTTCAGCCCGCTGGCCAACGACTGCGACAACTACTGAGCCAGTTCATTTTTCTGAGCCAGTTCATTCTTCGACGTTGTAGAACGAGCTGCCGTCTTCGGGGCTGCCGGAGACCTGTGCGCGGTGGCGTCCGCCGGTAGTGGGCCGTTCGGCTTCGCCGGTCCCTCGCTGGAAGCCGGTGTCGGGTTGCTCAGCGGCCAGCTTGTCGTCCAGCGACTCGTTGATCGCCTCATCGACCGGCTGCCAGCTGTCCGGCGGCGTGACGGTCGCATCTCCGTCATCGTTACGCAGCTCGTCGGAATCGGTCGCCTCGCTGGGCGGCAGAGTGTCGTCGTCGCTGGTGTCGGTGGCGGGATCGATATCGGGTTGTTCGGTCATATCCCTCGCGCTCTCCGTCGGCTTCAGTTCGCTCAGTTCGCTCAGTTCGCAATGGGCCATTGCGGTTGGGGTGATTCCGGTGTCATGTAGCCGACGCCGCGAACGGTGTCCACGATCGACTCGTGTTCGGCGCCGAGTTTGGCGCGCAGCCGCTGCACGTGGACGTCGACTTTGCGGCGGCTGCCCTCCCCGCCCCAGACCTCCCGCAGCAGCGTAGAGCGGGTGAACGCCTGACCCGCGTGCTGCACCAGGTAGTTCAGCAGCCTGAACTCGGTGAGGGTGAGGTCGAGTTCGCGGTCTGACAGCGACGCGGTATAGCTGTCCGGGTGGATGACCAGATCGCCGAATTGGACTGCGCTGTGGAGATTTCCGCGTCGGCGTGCCAGCGCAAGCCGCAGTCGCGCGTGCGCCTCGGCCGGCCCCGCTGTTGCGACCAGGGCATCATCGACCTGCCAGTCGAGGTCGACGGCGACGAAGTCTTCGGCGGTCACCATGACCAGCACTGCGGCCGACGGTTCCCAGGCGCGCAGCCGCCGGCAGGTCTCGTGGGAGGTGGTCAGGTCGGTACAGCCATCGACCAGCACGGCTGTCACACCACGGCAGGCGGACCGGGTGGCGATGGTGAGCGGCGCGCGGACAACCGAATGCCCGAAGACGCGTAACGCCGACAGGGACTGTTCGAACTCGTCCCGGTCGGTCAGTAGCAGAATGTCCATCGCCTGGCTCCAACCCTCGGGTGCTCCGGGTGCCTTCAAGGCACTGTTACCCGCACTATTACCCGTTGCGCGGCGCGAATAACCGCACAGCGACAGGCCCGGCCCACTGCGCGGGCCGGGCCTGTCCTCTATCGGGCTACTGGTGGGACTGTTCGCGCGCCTCTGCCGCTTTCGCGCCCGCCCGGGCCGCGTCAGCCTCGGCTTCGTGCTTGGCGGCGTCGCGCTGGGCCTCGCCCTTGTCCTGCTGAGCCCTGCCCTCACGGGCCATCTCGTCGTTGCCGGTCACGGTTCCGGCGGCTTCCTTGACCTTGCCCTTGACGCCTTCGACGGCGCCCCGGAAGCCTTCTTCGGGGCCGCTCTTCTTTTCGTCCGACATAAAATCCCTCCCTGGATTTTCGTGGATGTGACAGACCAGTGCTCTGTCGGCCCGCCACACCCGCAAGGCTTCCCGACGGGCCGCCCACTCAAACGTCGAATCGTCTTGACCCAGAGCTGATCAGCGCGGACGGTGGGAGGCATGGAACGCCCCATGCAACCGCGCCCCGGTGGCGACCGGCTGGGCCAGGAGGACGACGAGGTTCGCTCGGCCATCCGGTTCGCGGGCCTGACCACCGTCGTCGGGGTGGCGTTCGTCTTGCTGGCGGCGTGGTGGGCCAGTTCCTGTGACCCGGCCCCCGAAACCGTGGCGACCGTGGTGTGCGGCAGGCCGTACCGGGCCGTGCTGGCCGCGGGATCGCCGGTGATCTTCGCGGCCGGCGGACTGCGGGCTTTCCTGCGCACCTACCAGGTGTGGCGCGCGCGTGGCACCTGGTGGGGATGGCAGGGCGCCGGCTGGTTTCTGCTGTCTTTGATGCTGTTCGTACTGATTATCAGCGCCCCGCCGATCAGCGGTATGGCCTGATCAGAGACCCAGTATCGGTATTGCTGCGGGGTGGCTGTGAACCTTCTGAAAGTCGAGCGTTATTTGGATCACATCGACCTACGATAGTTTTCGGTAGCGGACGGGTTCGCCACAGCGGTCGACTTCCTCGCGCGACCTCCGGATTGGCCGGACGATTCACGAAAGGAAAAACCAATGGGCGATACATTTCATGACCCCGTTGACCATGTCCGCACGACCCGGCCGCATGCCGGCCGTGCCGTGATCGACGTGATGGGTTGGCCCGGTTACACGCTGCTGGTGGTGGGCATGGTCGCCGGGATCGGCTGCCTCACCGCATTCGCCACCGGCCACGACCGACAGGGCCTGGAGGTCGCGGCCTTCGCGGTGTTCGCCGCCGGGCTGGGCACGCTTTGGCTGCTGATCGAGCATCGGCGGATCGGCCGGGTGAACCAGCAGTGGCATCTGGCGCACCCCGACGTGACCCCGCAGCATTCGACCAGTTGATCTTCGAGACGTCGAACGGCCCGGCCGGTCTCCGGCCGGGCCGTTTCGGCTCTGCCCCTGCTCTGCGTGCCGAAATTCGCAGGGTTGACTGGCACCGCAATCGGGTACAGACACCCCGTGACTAACCTCCGGGCGGCCGAGTGCGCGGTATTGACGGCGTGAACAGTCCAGCGGTGCGCAGCGGTAGTCTCGGTCCGACATCGCCGGGAGGCTCTATGACCGACATCCACAGCGACCGGACATCGCGGTCGTGCAGCGAGCGAGCCGTCGAACTGCGGGTGGCGCCCAGGGTGGAGAGTTTGGCCGTGGTGCGCATGTTGGTCGGTGCTATCGCGACCTTTGAGGATTTCGACGTCGACACGGTGGCTGATCTACGGCTGGCTATCGATGAGCTGTGTACCCAACTGATCCGCTGCGCTTCCCCCGACGCAGTGCTGAAGGTGATCGTCGACCCGACCGACGACGGCGTGACGATCCAGGCGTCGGCCGCCGGCGACGGAGCGGACGTGCTGACGCCGGGCAGCTTCAGCTGGCACGTACTCACCTCGCTCGTAGACGACGTGCAGATCCACGACGGCCAGGAATCCGACGGCGCCAGTGGGGTGTTCGGAGTGACCTTGACAACCCGGCGGGCGGAATCCAGGCGGTGACCCCGCGCGCCGCCAGGGGCGGCTCACAGTCAGGATCGGAATATTCCGACGTCGGCGATATGTTTCGCGAGCTCGCCCAATACGAGGTGGGCTCCGCTGATTTCCGCAACCGCAAGGACAAGATCGTGGAGCGGTGCCTGCCGCTGGCCGATCACATCGCCCGCCGGTTCGAGGGACGCGGAGAATTGCGCGACGATCTGGTCCAGGTCGCGAGGGTGGGCCTGGTCAACGCTGTAACGCGCTTCGACGTCGAGACCGGCTCGGATTTCGTCTCGTTCGCGGTCCCGACGATCATGGGCGAAGTCCGCCGGCA
Organism: Mycobacterium sp. IDUB_21; assembly: GCF_055419425.1. Taxonomy (NCBI): domain Bacteria; kingdom Bacillati; phylum Actinomycetota; class Actinomycetes; order Mycobacteriales; family Mycobacteriaceae; genus Mycobacterium; species Mycobacterium sp. IDUB_21. Next base: position 49,663 of record NZ_JBVAXQ010000003.1, read on the forward strand.
TTTCCGGGACAACAGCTGGTCGGTCAAGGTGCCTCGTCGGCTCAAAGAACTGCACCTGCGGCTCGGGGCCGCCACCGCGGACCTCTCCCAACGCCTGGGACGGGCTCCGACCCCCTCCGAACTGGCCCGGGAGCTGGAGATGAGCCGCGACGAGGTGGTCGAAGGGCTGGTGGCGGGCAGCTCTTACAACACCCTCTCGATCGACAGCGGCGGCAGCTCGGATGAGGACGATGTCCGCTCGATTTCCGACACCCTCGGTGACATCGACGCCCGGATGGACCGGATCGAGGATCGAGAGGCGTTGCGGCCCTTGCTCAACGGGCTTCCCGAGCGGGAACGTACCGTGCTGGTGCTTCGGTTCTTCGAATCGATGACCCAGACCCAGATCGCCGAACGGGTCGGCATCTCGCAGATGCACGTGTCGCGGCTGCTGGCCAAGTCATTGGCGAAACTGCGCGGTCAGCTGGAATAGCCGGCGACTCACCCGCCCAGCGCGTTCTGGGCCGACAGTGACGACATCACCGCGTCCGGCCCCTCGAAGCTGTCCTTCTTCAAGGCACGCAGCGTGTCGACCAGCTTCGGCTCGGCGCCGTTGTCCCGGGCGTGGTCGGCGAGTTGTGCCGCCGTGCCCGGATAGTCGAAACCCGCAAGGCACCCCTGGACCTGCGCCACATGGAATCCCATCTCAGCGCAGTACCCGCCGTCACCGAGCCGGAAACGCGCTCAGCGTGTCATGGCCGATGGTGCACATCGCTCGCCTCGGCGTTTCGCAGGCCGCGGGTGGCGGGACCCTCCAGCAGGGCGCCGTCGGGGGCGAAGCGCGACCCGTGCAGCGGGCACTCCCAGGCCCGGTCGGCGTCGTTCCAATTGACGATGCCGCCGAGGTGCGGGCAGACCGGGGACAGGCGGTGCTCGACGCCGTCCACCCGGCACCGGGCCTGCAGATGCCACGGGGGTCCGCTGACCACGCCGGGGGCGTCGTCGCCCAGCCACTGCCGGCCGATCTGGGCCGCCGGGGTGATCCAGCCCTTTGCCAGATTGAAGCCGACTTCGAGATTGGCCGTCAGCGCGGTGGACAGGCCGCGTAGCTCGCGGGTGCTCCAACTGGAGAACGCCCCGTCCCAGCCCGGTCGCTCGCCGAGCAGCCGGCCCGACAACACCAGCGCTGCGGCCGCCCCGTTGGTCATACCCCATTTGTTGAAACCCGTTGCCACGTAGATGGTGTTGTTGTCGGGCAGAATGGGCCCGACATAGGGCAGCTCGTCGATGGGGGCGTAGTCCTGCGCCGACCAGAGGTGCGTGCGGGTTGCGCCCGGGTAATGCTGGATCGCCCACGACTCCAGTTCGGCCAGCGCATCGGTGGGATGCTTGGCGCGGCCTACGGTGTGACCCGCCCCGCCGACCAGCAGGCGCTCGGAGTCGTCGACCGGGGCGTAGCGCAGCGATCGCGTCGGCGAATCGGTGGAGATCATCATCGGGCGAGTGATCTCACCCGGCACATCGAACGCCATGCAATATGACCGGTTGGGTTTGACCCGGGCGAAATACCCGCCGCGGTCCAGGATCGGGATTCCGGTGGCCAGCACCAGTTGGCTGGCCTGTAGTTCGGCGCTCACTCGCGGGCCGTCGAGGTCGAGCCGCAAGCCGTCTCGGCCACCGGAAACACGTTGCACCCGAGTGTGTTCCACCAGCTGTCCGCCGCTGGCCAGCAACTCGGAGCGCAGCGCTTCCAGAAACTGCATCGGGTCGAACTGAGCCTGCTCCGCCAGCCGCACACCGCCGTGGAACGGGAACGGCACGTCGGCGCGGGCCTCCCAGCTCACCGGCAGATCCAGTGCGCGGCAGGCGTCGAACTCGGCGCGCGCCGCCGCCACCCCCTGCTCGGACTGGGCGTAGCTGTAGGCGTCTTCGCGCTGGACCGCGACACCGGTTGACGCGCAGAACGACAGCAGCCAGTCCTGTCCGGCGCGATTGCCGGCAAGGTACTCGCCGGCCAGTCGCTTCCCCTGCTTCGCCGATATCGTCGACAACTGAGTGTGCTGCAGCAGGCTGATCTTGGCGGTGGTGTTGCCTGTCGCGCAGGCGCCGACGGTCCGGGCCTCCAGTACCAGCACTTCGCGGCCCGCCCGCGCCAGCAGAACCGCGGTCATCAGGCCGGTGATGCCGGCGCCCGCCACCACTACGTCGGCGAACGCCGGGAGATCCGCCACGGTGTTGGAAGCCGGTGATGTCGCGATCCGGTCGGCGAGCCACAACGACGTCATGGTCGATCAGTTACCCGGTACCGCGGCGGTGAAACGTGAGCGGCCGAAAAGCGTTTGTGCGGCGGTGCGGGCGGGTAGCCGGGCGATGTTCGCGCGACATGACCGCGACAGCACGGAGGCGACCGGAATGCGGGCAGTGACATGGCAGGGCAAACGCAAAGTTCAGGTCGACACCGTGCCCGACCCGGTGATCGAGCAGCCGACCGACGCCGTCATCGAGGTGACGACCACCAACATCTGCGGATCCGACCTGCACCTCTACGAGGTGCTCGGGGCGTTCATGGACCCCGGCGACATCCTGGGCCACGAACCGATGGGCATCGTGGCGGAAGTCGGTAGCGCGGTCACCAACCTGAAGCCCGGTGACCGGGTGGTCATCCCGTTCCAGATCGCCTGCGGGCACTGCTGCATGTGTCGCCACGGCCTGCCCACCCAGTGCGACACCACCCGGGTGCGCGAGCAGGACACCGGTGCCGCACTGTTCGGCTATTCCAAGCTCTACGGCCAGGTTCCGGGCGGGCAGGCGCAATACCTGCGGGTGCCGCAGGCGCACTACACCCACATCAAAGTGCCGCAGGGGCCGCCGGATTCGCGGTTCGTGTACCTGTCCGACGTGCTGCCCACCGCGATGCAGGCGGTGGACTACGCCGAGATACCCGACGGCGGTTCGGTGACGGTGCTGGGACTCGGGCCGATCGGCGACATGGCGGCCCGGATCGCCGCGCATCAGGGGGCCCGGGTGATCGGTGTGGATCTGGTTCCCGAGCGGCTGGACCGGCTGGCACGCCGAGGGATCGAAACCATCGACCTGCGTGCGACGTCCGACCTGGGCGAGGTGATCCGCGACCGTACCGGCGGACGGGGGACCGATGCGGTGATCGACGCCGTCGGCATGGAGGCGCACGGCTCCGCCGGCGCCAGAGCCGTACAGCAACTCAGCTCGCTGTTGCCCGACGCCGTCGCCGGACCGTTGATCAGCAAGGCCGGCATCGACCGGCTCGCCGCGCTCTACTCGGCGATCGACATCGTGCGACGCGGCGGCACCGTGTCGATCATCGGCGTCTACGGCGGCAAGCTGGACCCGCTGCCGATGTTCACCCTGTTCGACAAGCAGATCACGCTGCGGATGGGGCAGGCCAACGTCAAACCGCGGGCCGACAAGCTGATGTCGCTGCTCACCGACGACGATCCACTGGGCGTCGACACCTTCGCCACCCACGAACTACCGCTGGAGCAGGCGCCGCACGCCTACCAGATCTTTCAGGAGAAGCGCGACGGCGCGGTGAAGATCCTGCTCAAGCCGTGACTCAAGCGGTAACTCAAGCCGTGACGTCGGCGGCCAACAGGTGCGCGGCCTCGAACAGCAGCGCATGCACGAACGCCTGTGGCAGATTGCCGCGCAACTGACGCTGGCCGACGTCGTACTCCTCGGTGAGCAGGCCCGGGGGACCGCACGCGGTGCGGCCCCGCTCGAACCACTGCAGCGCCGCGAGATCATCGCCCTGCTGGTGATCTGCAAGTGCCATGGCGAAGTTGCACAGCAGGAACGCCCCTTCGGCCTCGCCAAGTTCGCGCTGGTCGGGCCGGTAGCGGTAGACGAAGCCGTCCTGAGTCAGCTCCCGGCGCACCGCGGCCAGCGTGGCCACCGTGCGAGCATCGTCGGGCGGGACGGCTCCGCGCAGGCTCGGCAGCAACAGGGCCGCGTCGATCCCCGGATCATCGGGTGCGCGTTGCCATCTGCCGTCGCGGTGCAGGCAGTCGGTGCTGGTATCGCTGACCAGCTTGTCGGCCAGTTGCTGCCAGCGTGCACCTTCGGCCAGCGACGCCGCGCCCGCGATTCGGCGCAGCCCCGCCGCGCAGATCAGCCGGGAATGCGCCCAGCGACGGTCGTCGAGCTCCCACACCCCGGCATCGGGCTCGGCGCAACGGTTTTCGATCGCCTCCACCAGGGTGTGCACCGCAACCCAATGGGTGCTGTCCACCCGATCCAGTCGGGCGGCGGCGGCCAGCAGCAGTAGCGCCTCCCCGAAGGTGTCGAGCTGGAACTGCTTGCGGACCCAATTCCCGGTTTTTGCGGCCGCGCCGGGATATCCCGGCAGATCTAGGTCGTGTTCGGCCGGCGGCGGGGTCGCGTCGACACAGTAGGCCGGTCGCAGGCCGGGCCCGTCGGCCAGCACCCGCTCGGAGACGAACCGGACAGCGTCATCCAGCAAAGGGTGCGGTCCGGCGGCGGCGATCGCCTGCCCGGCGTAGCACTGGTCGCGAATCCAGCAATAGCGATAGTCGAAATTGCGTCCCGCCTTCGCCCGCTCCGGCAGCGACATCGTCGCGGCCGCCACCATCCCGCCGCCGGCGCTGGTCAGGCCGCGCAGCACCGCATAGGCCTGCTGGACATCGACGTCGGCCAGCGTGCCTGTGAACTCCGGAACGGCTTGCCGCCAAGCATTTTCGGTGGCAAGCCAGGCGCGTCCGGCGTCGACCGGCTGGTCCGGCAATGCGCGTTCGGACAACTCGAGCACCAAGTCGTGGTCGCGGCCCGGCTCGACGTCGACCAGCATGCGCAGCGACCCGTCGCCGGCCCGGCGAGCCTTCTCGGCGCCCGACCACCGCAGCCGGTGCGGACCGCTTCGGCCGGTCCACACCCCGCCGCTGCAGGACAGCTTCGTCATGGCGGTGGCGCCGAAGTCGGCCCGAACCTGCAGTGCCACCTGCATACGTACCGGGCCGTCGAGTGCCCGGATGCGGCGCAGCACCACCGCGGTGTGCGGGTCGCCGGGGAAGGCCAGCGCCTCTCGGCACTCGACGATCCCGTCGGTGGTGACCCAGCGGGAACGCCAGATCAGCGAGCGCTCCTCGTATCGGCCGCCCCACACATAGCGCGGTTCCGGGGTGACGGCGTACACCCCTGCACCGCCGAGCAGCGAACTGAACACCGCCGGGCTGTCCCAGCGGGGCAGGCACATCCAGCAGAAATCGCCGCGGGGACCGACCACGATCCCTCGCTCCCCGTCGGCGATCAGCGCGTATTGGCGCAGCACCTGCGGGGGGTATCGCTCGAGCAGCGGCGGGCTGTTCACGGCCGGGTGCATACCCGCAAGCGGGCCAGGGTAGTCACGACCCGACCTGCCGCAGTGCAATCAGGCGATCCGGAACTGTTCGAGATCGGCGTGCTTGACGGTCAACCCGTGCCCGGGCGCACTGCGGTCCGGACGCAGCACACCATCGGGTTCTGGATCGATGGCCCCGTCGAACGCCAACCCCTCGATGCGGACATGGTCGTGGAAGTACTCCAGGTGCCGCAGGTGCCAGATCGCCGTGCCGACCTGGCCGCTGATCTGCGGCGCACAGTGCAACGACAGGTCCATGCCGCGCGCATCGCACAGCGCGGCGACTTTGAGCACCCCGGTGATGCCCAATGCGCGCGTGACGTCCGCCTGCAGGCAATCCACCGCCCCGGCGTCCAGCATCTGCTGGAAGTAGGGCAGGTGGTAGCCGTATTCGCCGGCGGTGATGTCCATCCCGCCCGGGCCTTGCGCGCACAGCTGATGCAGGCCGTACAGGTCGTCCGAGGAGACCGGCTCTTCGAGCCATCGCACGTCGTACGCGGCGAAGCGTTGCGCGCACAGCAGCGCCTGCTTGCGGCCATAAGCCCCGTTCGCGTCGACGAACAGCTCGGTGTCGTCGCCGATCGCCACGCGGGCGGCATGCACCCGCCCCTCGTCGGCGTCCGGGTCGCGGCCCACTTTCATCTTCACCCGCGGGATCCCGGCCGCCACCCAGTCGCACAGCTGGGTGCAAAGGGTGTCGTTGTCATACGAGGTGAACCCGCCGCTGCCATAGACCGGGGTGCCGTCGTGCACCGCGCCCAGTGCGATCGTCAACGGCTCGTCAAGCAGCCGGGACCGCAGATCCCACAGCGCGATGTCGACCGCCGAAATCGCCTCCGCGACCACGCCCGGCTTGCCCAGGTTGCGCACCGCGTGCTGCATGTCAGCCCAGCGGGCCGGCGGTTGCAGGGCGTCGCCTTCTTTGATGACGTCGGCCAGTTTGGACTGCACGACCGTAACCACCGCCGTGCCGCCGTAGGTGTAGCCGGTGCCGACCTGCCCACCGGCCCGCACACTGACCAGAATGAGGGTGGTCGAATCCCACGCGAGGGTGCCGTCTGACTCGGGAGCGTCGGTGGGGATCGAGTAGGCCGTGACTTCGACGGATTCGATCGGGATTGCCGAACTGGCACGCAGCGTCATGTTCGTTGTCTACCCGCAATATGCAGGGGGTATGCCTGGGATCGGGCGCGCAGCCGCGCCGAGTCTCGCAGCGTTGTTCTTCAAAGGGCAGGAGCGGGAACGGTTTCGGGTGGAGTGAGGTGCTGCGCGGCGAAGTCCGCCGCGAGCGCCGTCATGCCGTTCGCCGCGTAGGCGGCGTGCGCGGCGCCGTCGTCGCCCGCTGAGCAGACCGGGTCGCCGGGGGCGCACAGGTCGATCATCTTGGCGCCGTATGGGGTGCCGATCGTCACGGGCGGCGCGTCGAGTCCGGCCAGGTACGCGTTTGACGGTTTGCCCAACAGCACGACGGCCGCCACATGGTCGGCCACCTTGGGGGACAGCGGCGGAGGGAACCCGGGCTGCGCGGCGGTGTCCGCGGTGACGTAGCCGGCCAGCGCGGCACCTCGCGAGAAGCCGCCGAGCACGATCCGAGTCGCCGGGCAGGCGCCCGCCGTGTCGCGGATGTGGTTGCCGGCGTCGATAACCCCGCTGACGGTGGGCGCGAAGTCATGCAGCGCCGGATAATCCACCGGATACACGTCCATGGCGCGACCGCCGGTGCGCCAGCGCAGCGCGTCGACGAACTGCTGACCGATCCAACCGACGCCGGGGGCCTCGGTGGTGCCGCGGGCGAACACCACCTCGATGTCCGGGCAACCCGCAGCCGATGCCGTCCCGGGCAACTCCGGTATCCAGGGCAGCGACGAACCGCACAGGGCAGCGGCGGTGAGCAACCGGGTGATCTTCACAGCGCTTCGAGCGGTACCCGTCAACGCCGGGCGGTAAACCTTACCGACTCCTTATTGAAGCGGTGGTTTAGTCGGTGGGCAAACGGCAAGCCTACGTCGGTGCCGACGCCGATTCGGCGGGGCTTGAGTAGCAGGGGAGATTGCAATGACCACAATATCTTTGACCAGGATGGCCGCCACCGCCGGCGGGGTTGCGCTGGCACTGTCGGCCGGCGTGGGGACGGCGGCCGCGGATCCCGCGCAGAATCCCGCGGTCAACACCACCTGCAATTATTCACAGGTGGTGGCGGCGATGAACGCGCAGTCACCGGATACCGCAGCACAATTCAACGCCACACCGACCGCGCAGTCGTTCCTGCAGAACTTCCTCGCCTCGCCCCCGCCGCAGCGTGAGCAGATGCTGGAGCAGGCCCAGGGCGTGCCCGAGGCGGCGCAGTTCGTCAACATGGTCGGTCCCATCGCCAAGACCTGTGACAAGTACTGAGTGATGGCCCAATCGGCCGGCGTCGGCAAGATCGCGGATGCGGCCGAGCGGGAAGCGGACGAGCTCATCCAGCGGTGAACGGACCGCAGATGCCGAAGATCGCGTTCAACCTGCCCCGGACGGTCACGCTGACCGCTGACCTGGCGCTGCTGGGGGTGGCGGCGACGCACGGCTACGTCCTGGCAACTGCTTCGAGCCCGCCCGGCTATTTCGCGGTGCACTGCGTCGCGGTCATCATCGGCTGCCTCGCCGCCATCGTCACCACCTGGATCGACGTCGATGACGTCGTGCCGGCCGTGGGATGGCTGGTCGGCAGCGTGCTGTGCACCGCGTTTGTGATCGGCTACCTGATCAGCCGGCTGTTGAGCCTCCCCGGGCTGCCGGCGTTGACCGGGAGGTGGGATATCGCTCCGGGCAGCCTCGCGCTGGCCTGTGCGGGCGCCTTCCTGGCCGTGCACCTGACGGTGCTCACCGGCGTCAACGTGGCGTTCGGTCGGCGGCGGGATTGGAGGGATTGATGCCGCTCGATTTCCCGGCGTGGCTGCGCGTCGAGCATTGGCTCAACGTGTTGTTCCTGACATTGCTGATACGCAGTGGCATCGAGATCTTGTCCACCCATCCGAAGCTGTACCGGCACAACGACAGCACTCCCGGAACGGAGTGGGCCCGGTTCACCGGCAAGGTCATGCCCACCGACAAGCTCTACGACACCCTGGATGAGGAGGAGGAGTACCACCCGTTGATCGCGCTGCCGGGACACGCGCAGCTGGGCATGGGCAGACATTGGCACTTCGTTGCGGTCATCGGCTGGATTCTGGTCGGATTGTCCTATTACATACTGCTTTTCGCGACCGGGCAGTGGCATCGGTACTGGCCGTATTCGTGGTCGATCTTCGCCGAGGCATGGAACGACATCGTCACCTACCTCAGCTTCAACCTGCCGCCGCTGCTACCCGGTGAGCCACTGGACGCCATCCAGAAACTCACCTACGCCGGTGTGATCTTCGTGCTGGCCCCGTTTCAGATCCTCACCGGCGCCGCGCAGTCACCGGCGATCGAGGCGCGATTTCCCCGCTATGTCAGGTTGTTCGGCGGCCGACAGGGTGCCCGCAGTCTACATTTCCTGGGCCTGGCCGCGTTCGGGGTCTTCATCGTGATCCACCTGTCGATGTTGTTCTTCTGGGGTTGGGGCCGGCTGACCGCGTTGATGATCTTCGGGTCGGTCCGTAACACCTACTGGTCGACCGCACTGTCGCTGCTCATCATCGCGGCGATCGTCGCCGTCCACGTCGCGGCCACGATGTGGAGCCTGCGAAGCCCGGCCTCGGTGCGCCGGGTGCTCGGCGCGGTGATCAGTCTGCCTCGAAAGGGCTTGCTGCGCAGGTTGGATTCCCGGCAGCAGTATCCGGCGCGGATGATCTCCACCGAGCACCGTGTCAACGGCAAGCCGCCGACCGCCGAGAACTACAAGGTGATGGCGGTGCACAACTTCGTCGATTGGCGGCTGCGGGTCGGTGGGCTGGTGGAGCAACCGGTGACGTTGGATCTTGCCGGGCTGCGTGCCCTGGCCGAGCCACACACCCAGCGGGTACTGCACAACTGCGTGCAGGGCTGGTCATCCATCGGCGAATGGACCGGACTTCCGCTGGGCACCCTGGTGGATCTGGTGCGGCCGCTGCCGCAAGCCCGCTACATCTGTTTTATGAGTATGCAGGACAACAGCACCGACGAACCGAGCGCCGAGGGCGGCGGGCAGTTCTACGAGGTGTTCGATCTGAAGCTGGCCCACAAGCCGCAGATGTTGTTGGCCTATGCGATGAACGGCCAACCGCTGCCGATCAAGCACGGGGCGCCGCTGCGGCTACGCGCCGAGACGCAGGTCGGTTTCAAAATGGCCAAGTGGATCAACCAGATCGAGTTCGTCGAGGACTACGCCCACATCGGGAAGGGACGCGGTGGCTGGCGCGAGGACAATGTCTACTACGGCATGGATGGGGAGATCTAGACGTGACCGCCACAGCGCAGACAGCCACCCGCCCGGAACTGATCGCGTTGAACCAGCCGGCCCGCGATCGGGTGTCGGAACTGGTGACGGTGCGCGGCGGACACTGCGCCGCCTGCGATGGAACGGAGTTCGCGATCGGCCAGGCGCTGTACCTGGGATTCTTGTTCCTCGACGAAGACGACGACGTCTACCTCGTCGCATTGACCTGCCGTAACCCGTCCTGCCCGCAGCCACGGACCGCGATCCGACTGCGGTACAAGGAATTCTGCGATTAACCGGGCAACTCCGGGCGGGCCAGGCCGAACCGTTCCACCAGATCGGCGACGTCGCGCAACTCGTCGCACACCGCGGTAAACCGGGCTTCGGCGTCGTCGTCGAGCAGGCCGCGGCCGTGGTAGTGCGCCAGCCGGCGCAGCCGCCCGGCCAGCGCGGTGCCCCACCGGATGCTCAGGTCATAGATCTGTTCGTCCTCGACTTGCTCGCGCTGCCCCAGCTCCCGCAGTGCGCGGATCTGCTCGGTGAGCACCGCGACGTCATCGTCGATGCCGACCCGCTCGGTCGTCCTCAATCGAAACCTCCCGTTCTCACAGTCGGGGCTTGGCGACGCTGACCACGACCGGCTGGCCCCGAAAGGTCAGATACACCCGGTCGGGTCCGATCGCCATGCCGGACAGAGGTGCGGACCGGGCCGGCCCGGACGGTAGACCGGCCCGGTAGTCGATGACACGCAGCACCGGGATGCTGCCGTGTGGGTAGCCGGTGAAAGTCGCCGCCTCGAAGATCGTCACGTCGGTGTCGGTGGCGGCATACACCCGAGTGTCGTCGGAGCCCAGATAGCGGATCGGCGACGAGACCGGCGAGCGGCCGATCTCCTGCAAACCGTGCCCGCTGCGGGCGCTCTCAACGGCGTACAGCGTGTCGCCGCTCGCGTCGGCCAGATAGACCCGGCTCGCGGCGGTGCCGTCTCCGGCGGCCGCCGAGACCTGGGCGTCGTAGCGGCCGCGGTGCTCCGGCGGCGACGCCGGCCCCTTGTAATAGGAGAGACCGTCCGGTCCGTAGACGTGGAACTCGATCGCACGTCCCCGGTTGGCGCCGTCGACGACGCCGGTGGCGTTCGCGGCCACCGGGGTCGCCGGCAGTCTCCGCAGACCGAGCTCCTCGACCGGGGTCACCGTCGACCCGTCGGTGGAGAGCGCGAGCAGCACCCGCATGCCCGAATCTTCGGAGAGGTAGCCCGGGGCCGGCCCGGCGTCGATGTCGCCGACCTGCTTCAGGCCGGGCAATTCGACCGCGGCGACGCGGCCGCGGCCGGGCTGCGGCACGAACACCGTCCGGTCGTCGGCGCGGCTGATCTGTACGTTGCGCCCGGCGCCCAGCGGGGCGGACAGCCGGGTGGTCACCGCACCGGGGTTGTCGGGGTGATCGACCGCCGCCAACCGCCCGTCGTCGGTGAGCGCAATGAGTGACCCGGTCCGGTACGACCACACCGGGGCGCGCAGCGGTGTCTGCACCGGTACCGAAGCGGTTTCGGGCGCACTCTGCAACGAGCGTCCCGGAGCCGAGCAGCCGGCGCAGGCCAGCACGCCCACGGCTGCCGCGCTACACCACCCCCACCATTTCATCTCGGCGGCATACCCACGGTTGCCACCGGCTACACGAACCAATTGCGCGATCCGCGGCCGTTTGTTCGGCCGGGTCATCGGGTATGGCAGGAGGTGTCCGTAATGAAAGGGGAGGTCGATGCCTGGATCGCGAGAGGGCCGACGGGTCGCATTTCTGGTGGCGCCCGAAGGTGTCGAGGAGATCGAGTTGACCGAGCCGTGGCGTGCGGTTGCCAAGGCCGGGGCGTCCCCGGTGCTGGTGTCGACGAAGCCGGGGCCGGTTCAGGCGTTCAACCACCTGGACCGTGCCGACGAATTCGACCCGGATCACGTGGTCGACGACGTCTCAGCGGATGATTTCGACGCACTGGTGTTGCCGGGCGGGGTGGCCAATCCGGATCAGTTGCGCACCGACCGGCGGGCGGTGGCGTTCGTGCGGGAGTTCTTCGACGCCGGGAAGCCTGTCGCGGTGATCTGTCACGGCCCGTGGACCCTGGTGGAAGCCGGGGTCGTCGCCGGGCGTCGGATGACGTCGTGGCCGAGCCTGCGCACCGACATCGTCAATGCGGGCGGCGACTGGGTCGACGAGCCGTTGGTGCGCTGCGACTCCGGTCCGTCGACCCTGCTGTCGAGTCGCAAGCCCGACGACCTGCCGGCCTTCTGCGACGCTTTGGTCGGTGAGCTGGCAGCGCGGAAGGTGGCGCTGTGACCGGAGAACCGATGCCGGTACCGATCAAGACCGACCACAGTGCCGACGACCATCGCGCCCGGCTCTGGGTCAACTGGGCGACGGCCCTGCTGACCGCCGCCGGGGCCGCCCTGGTGATGATGTTCGCGACGGGCGCGGTGATGAGCACTGCCGCCTGTAGCACGGCCGAGTGTCCGGATCTCGGGCCGAGCGGAGTGGTTTTCGGCATCCTCTATTACGGTGCGCCGGTCATCGCCGCGCTGACCATCCTGGCCTCGTTCTGGACGGCGGGACGCCGGCGGGGATTCGTGGTTCCGCTGATCGGCTGGGTGCTGCTGGGTCTGGACCTGCTGGCCCTGGTCATCGCCTTCCGGCGCTAAGACACCAGTACTTGCGGCGCAAGCTCTTTGAGCATGGTGTCGGCCCACTTCAGCTGGCGCAGCGTCTCCGGGTGGCACGCCGAGGCGAGCTCGAGCAGATCGCCGTCGCGGGCAGCCTGTGCGCCCTGGGCGAGCAGCACCCAGTCCACCGATACCGCCGCGGCGTGCAGATGCAGGCTGCGCAGGTCGGCCAGCAGCAGAAGACCCGGCTCGGGCCGCCGACCGAGTACCACGCTGGTCGTCTGCCGCAGCGACGACAACAGCCGCCCGACCCGCGGCGGCGACTTGGCCAGGTGCAACCCGCGGCTCTGCCCGGCCTGCGCGAGCCGGTGAACGTGCTCGTCGGACCATTCCGCGAGATCGGCGCAGAGATGGAAGACTTCGTGATCGGCCTTGTGTCGCTGGCCGACCCGGCGGAACCGACTGCCTAGCGAAGTTTCGGAGCGGTGCAGCTCCCGCAGCGTCAAGTCGAGTTTCACCAGCCACTCCGGTCTGCGTCGGTGCTTCGGCTGATGCGCACAACCGAGGTCTTGAACAGTGGCTGCTTGGACACCGGGTCCCAGTCGGTGATCGTCAGTTCGTTGGCCGCGCGATGGTGGCCTGCCCCGTCGGTGTCCCAATACCCATAGTGAAACGGCAGGAACGCCACCCCGTCGCGGATGCCTCCCACCCGCGCGCGTGCCTTCACACTGCCGCGCGCCGAACGGATTTCGGCCATGTCACCGTCGCGGATCCCACGGCGTTCGGCGTCACCGTCCGACAACTCCACCCATACCTGCGGGGCAGCGTCGTTGAGTTGCGGTGCGCGACCGGTCTTGGTGCGGGTGTGGAACTGATAGACAGTTCGGCCGGTGGTCAGCCACAGCTCATCATCGTCGACGGGCTGCTCATGCGGCGGGGTGTAGCCGGCGGCTCGCAACATCGCCTTGCCGTCGGGGTTCGCCGCCCCGTACTCGGCTGCCTCGACGGAAGCTCCGGTGACAAGATCTTTGCCGTAGCTTTCGCAATAGGACGGTCTGCTGAAGAACTCGCCACCGGTGTAGAGACGCTCGGTGCCTTCGGGGCTCTCGGCGTTGCAGGGCCATTGGATTCCGCTGCCGCCGCGCAGCTTCGGATAGCTCAACCCGGTGTAATCGCAGGGACGGCCGGCGCTGCAGCGCTGCCAGGCCGCGAATGCCGACTCGGGGTCCTTCCAGGAGATCAGCGGGGCGCCATCGCGGTCTGCGAACTCCATCCGCTCGGCGTAGTCGCAGAAGATCTCCAGGTCGGGGCGGGCCTGCCCGGGTGGATCGACGGCTTTCTCGGAAATGTGCACGGTGCGGTCGGCATTGGTGAACGTTCCGGTCTTCTCGCCCCATGCCGCGGCCGGCAGCACGACATCGGCGAGTTCGGCGGTCTCGGTTGCGAAGATGTCCTGCGCCACCACGAACAGCCGCGACTGCCCGAGGATGCGCCGGATGCGCCGCAACTCCGGAAGCGACACCGCCGGATTTGTGGCGCTGATCCAGAGCATCCGCAAGGTGCCCTGCTCGGCGAAACGCAGCATCTGCATGATGTGGGTGGGATCGGAGTAATGCGGTATCTGCGCCGCGTCGACGTTCCACAGCCGGGCCAGCTCGTCGACATGCGCGTCGTTGCGCCAGTTGCGAAAGGCCGGCAGATCGCCGTTGGCGCCGCATTCCCGGGTGTTCTCGGCGGTCGGCTGACCGTTCATCTGCAGCACACCGGCGCCGGGGCGGCCCAGCATGCCGCGGATGAGGTTGAGGTTGTTGACCGCAACCGCCGCCGCGGTCGCCTGGTGGGATTGGTAGAAGCCCTGCAGCACAGTCGACAACAGTCGTTCGGCATGACCGATGATCTCCGCGGCGCGGCGCAGATCCGCGACCGTCACGTCACAGATCTTCGTCACCCGTTCCGGTGGATACTGCGCAACGCACGCCGCCAAGTCGTCGTAGCCGACGGTGTGCGCGGCGATGTAGTCGTGGTTCACCCAGTCGTTCGCGATCACCTCGTGCAGCAGGCCGTTCATCAACGCCAAGTTAGTTCCGGGGACCGGCGCCAGATGCACGGTCGCGGCTTTGGCGACCGGGGTTTCGCGCGGATCAACGCAGATGATCTGCGGCGGGTCGTCGCCGGCCAGCCGGTCCAGCATGCGTGACCACAACACGGTCTGGGTCTCGGCCACATTGTGGCCATACAGCGCGATCACGTCGGCGTGATCGACGTCGGTGTAGGAACCGGGTTGGCCGTCGCAACCGAACGTCTCCTTCAGCGCCCACTCTGCGGTGGCCGTGCACAGCCGGGTGTTGCCGTCCAAATGATTGGTGCCCAGCCCGGCGTGCGCGATCACCGAGAGGGTGTAGTACTCCTCCAGTAACAGCTGGCCGCTGGTATAGAAGCCGATCGCGCTGGGGCCGATGTCGCGCAGCAGCGCCTGCGTCGTCGACACGATCCGATTCATCGCGGTGTCCCAATCGGATTCGACCAGTCGTGCGCCATCCCGCACCAGCGGCACCGTCAGCCGATCGGGCGAGTTGTTGGCCTGCCAGCCGAACAGGTCCTTCGGGTCCACCCGCCCGTGGTTGACCCGGTCGATGCGGCGGCCTCGCACCCCGACGATCCGGCCGTGGTGGGAGGCGATGTCGATGCCGTCGCCGTTGGAATGCAGCACCGCGGCGGACTGCGCCCAGTCCACTTCGTCGACGCTCAGACCGTCGGTGAGCTCGGTGTCCACCCGATCGGGCCACCGCTGCCCGGCGGCGTACGGCGTACGCGCACCCCATGGCTCGGTGATGCGGTCGGTCATGAGAGCCGGTTACCCGCTGCTCGTCCTGGGTATGCCTAGCCGATATGGCCGATACGGATCACCGCCGAGCACCTGTCCTGGAAGCCCTGGCCGACTACCAGCGCAAAGACCGGTACGGCTTCAGCCCGCCGGGGCATCGCAGGGGGCGTGGCGCCGACGAGTCCGTGCGTGAGGCGTTGGGGGCCGACCTGTTCGGTGCCGATGTGCTCGCCCGCGGCGGTATGGACGACTGGGAAGCACGCGGAGACTTCCTGGCCGACGCTGAGAAGCTGATGGCCGACGCGGTCGGTGCCTCGATGGCGTTCTTCTCCACCTGCGGCAGTTCCCTTTCCGTGCGCGCCGCGATGATGGCGGTGGCCGGTGGCGCCGACGGCGGGCTGCTGCTGCCGCGGGACAGCCACAAATCGATTGTCGGCGGGTTGATCTTCTCCGGTATCCAGCCGCGCTGGATCACCCCGCGCTGGGACGCCGAGCGGCACTTCAGCCACCCGCCGTCCCCCGAACGGGTTGCCGGCGCGTGGGAGGAACATCCCGATGCCGCGGGCGCGCTGATCGTCAGCCCCTCGCCGTACGGAACCTGCGCGGACCTGGCCGCCATCGCCGAGATCTGCCATCAGCGCGGCAAACCGCTGATTGTCGACGAAGCCTGGGGTGCGCACCTGCCCTTCCACCCGGACCTGCCCACCTGGGCGATGGACGCCGGCGCCGACGTCTGCGTGGTCAGCGTGCACAAGATGGGCGCCGGGTTCGAGCAGGGCTCGGTCTACCACGTCCAGGGCGATCTCATCGACCGGGAGCGACTCACCGCGTGCGCCGACCTGTTGATGACCACCAGCCCCAGCGTGCCGATCTACGCGGCGCTGGACGGCTGGCGCCGCCAGATGGCGCAACACGGCCGCGAATTGCTGGGTGCTGCACTGGAGTTGGCGCACGAGGTGCGTCAGCGCATCAACGCACTACCCGATGTCGGGGTGCTCGACGATGTGCTGTTGGGCGCAGAGGCCTCCCACGACCTGGATCGAATGCAGGTGCTGGTGGACGTGTCGGCGACCGGAACGTCGGGCTACCAGGCCAGGGATTGGTTGCGTGAATACCGTTGCCTCGACGTGGGGCTGGCCGATCACCGGCGAATTCTGGCCACCATGTCCTTCGCCGACGACCACCGCTCCGCCGACCGGCTGCTGGATGCCTTGAGTGACTGGCGCAGCGCCGCAACATCGTTCGATCCGCCATCGCCGATCCGGCTGCCGACACCGCAGGAGCTGCAACTGGAGAGCGTGCAACTGCCACGCGACGCGTTCTTCGGCCGCACCGAGATGGTCCCCGCATCGGCGGCCGCCGGACGTGTCGCGGCCGAGCAGATCACGCCGTATCCCCCCGGGGTGCCGGCGGTGGTGCCCGGCGAGCGCCTCAACGCGGCTGTCATCGATTATCTGCGCTCCGGACTGGCGGCCGGGATGGCGCTGCCCGACGCCGCCGACTCCTCGCTCGAGCACTTCCGGGTGGTGGCCTGACGGGTTTTGCCGGCACCCGGGTGGGGTAGCCGGTAGCCATGGCACAGACGTCTTTGCGCACCCCGGTCGGCGTGGTCGATTTCCTGACCGCGCAGCATGAGCGGATCAAGACGCTCTTCGATGAGACACTGCTGGCTGCCGGCGGCGAACGCGAAGAGTCGTTCGTGCGGCTGCGCCGCCTGCTGGCCGTGCACGAAACCGCCGAAGAGGAGATCGTGCACCCGCGAGCCGCGCACGAGCTCGACGGCGGCGGCGAGCTGATCAAGGCGCGGCTGGCCGAGGAGAGGCAGACCAAGTCGGCGCTGGGGGAGTTGGAGGACGTCGACGTCGATTCGGAGTTCTTCACCGAGAAGCTGCGGGAACTGCGCGACGACGTCATCGAACACGCCGGGTATGAAGAACGCGACGAGTTCGCCCGGCTGCGTGCAGAACTCGGTGACACCGAGTTACAGCTGCTGGAACGGGCGGTCAAGCTCGCCGAGGCGATCGCCCCGACCAGGCCGCACCCGGGAGCCGAGGGTGCGCTGGCTAATGCGTTCGTCGGGCCGTTCGCCTCGATGGTGGACCGGGCCCGCGACGCAATCCTGGGTTACGACTCTTGATCGGTTTCGCCCGTCAGGCTTGCCCTCCGGCCCCCAGCGTGCGCTGCATGTCCGGCTTCATCGCCACCAGCTGGGCGTTCCAATAGCCCCAGCTGTGCACCCCGCTGGTGTCGATGTTGAACGTGGCGTTGTGTCCGCCCGCGCCGGTGTAGGCGTCGCGGAAGGCGTTGTTGCTCTGCATGACCATCTGCTCGATCACCTGACCGGGCAGGCTGCCCTCGCCTATCTCCGACGGGCTGCCGTTACCGCTGTAGATCCATAGCCGGGTGTTGGCGCCCGCCAGGCGTCCGGCTTGGACGGTGGGGTCGTTGCGCTGCCAGCCCGCGCTGCCGGTCGGTCCCCACATGTCCTGCGGGTTGAAACCGCCCTCGTCGTTCATCGCCATGCCGATCAGCGTCGGCCCGTTGCCACTGGACGCTGTCAGCAGTGCCGAAAGCGAGGCGGCATAAGCGAATTGCTGTGGATGGTAGGCCGCCAGGATCAGCGCCGACGATCCGGACATGGAGACACCCACCACCGCGTTGCGCGTCGAGCGCACGCCCTTGCCGGAGAGGAAGTTCGGCAGCTCACTGGTCAGAAAGGTCTCCCACTTGTAGGTCTGGCCGTTGGCCGACCCGTACCAGTCGGTGTAGAAGCTGGAGCGACCGCCCACGGGTGCCACCACGGAAATTCCGGAACCGCTGTACTCGTTGAAGGCCGGCGTTTCGATGTCCCAACCGCTTCGGTCCTCACGGGCGCGCAGGCCGTCGAGCAGGTAGACCGCAGGTGCTCCACCGCCCTGGAATTCGACGGTGATGTTGTGGCCCATGCTCGGCGAGGGCACGGAGAGGAACTCCGGCCCTGCCGCGCCGGCCGGTGGCGCGGCCGCGCCCAGACCGATCAGTCCCGGCAGTAACGCCGCCGCCGCGGCTTGTGTGACCCGGCGCAGCCGGTGCGTCGTGTTATTCCACATTGTTCTCCCCTTTCGCGCAGACCCGAGAGCCCAGGCCTGTCGGCCGGGTGCGCGAGAGGGGAGACGTCGACAGACACCTGACCCTCTTGTCATAACAAAGTGGGGGACCGTTGTCCAGGCACAGGTGCTGAAAAAAGTTTGCGAGGGCGGGTTTGAGCCGGGCCCACGGTGGGCACCTACACCGACATGTCCGCGCGTGACTCCCGTTATTGCTTTGGCCCTCTGGCGATCGCGGCATCCATTGTCGGTGCCGCGATCCTTTTCACCCCAGGCGTTCCCGTCGTGACGGCCCAGCCGTGTCCCGATACCGAGTTGGTGTTCGCGCGCGGAACCGGTGAGCCTCCCGGCGTCGGACCCACCGGGCAGGCCTTCGCCGACGCGCTGAATACGCGGCTGGGCTCTGGTCCGCTGTCCGTCTACCCGGTCAACTACCCGGCCACCGACAACTGGGACACCGGTGTCGACGGGGTTCGCGACGCGGGAGCTCATGTCGTCTCCCGGGCGACGTCGTGTCCGCGAACCAAGATGGTGCTGGGCGGCTACTCCCAGGGCGCGGCGGTGATGGGCTTCGTCACCTCGGCGCAGGTCCCCGACGGTGTCGACCCGGCGACGGTGCCCAAGCCGCTGGCTCCGGACGTCGCCGAGCATGTCGCCGCGGTCGTGCTGTTCGCGATGCCCAACGAGCGGGCGATGAAGTTCCTCAAAGAGCCCGCAATCGCGATCGGACCGACATACCAGGCCAAGACTCTGCAGGTGTGCGCGCCGGAGGACGCGGTCTGCTCCGAGGGGCTCAGCTTCGCCGCGCACGACAGCTATGCCGGTGACGACGCAACGATGGTCGAACAAGGGGCCGACTTCGCCGCCCGGCAGTTGCAGAATCGACTGGGATCGACTGGGATCGACGCTGGCCGGCCGTAACCGCCGTCGCCGGCGCTGGCGGCGTGATCAGATCCGGGTCGCCGATCCCGCGGAAGTCCGGCGCTCCATTCGTGGCACCGCCATCGGCAACTTCATGGAGTGGTACGACTTCGGTGTCTACGGCTACCTCGCCACCACGATTGCGCGGGTGTTCTTTCCGGGCGCCGGCAGCCTGATCGGCGCCTTCGCCACGCTGGCCGCGGCGTTCGCGATGCGCCCGCTCGGCGGATTGGTCTTCGGTCCGCTCGGCGACCGGATCGGACGTAAACGGGTGCTGGTTACCACCTTGGTGTTGATGACGCTCGGCACCACCGCCACCGGGCTGCTGCCCGACTACCGCGCCATCGGGGTCGCGGCGCCGATCCTGCTCATCGTGACCCGCATGGTGCAGGGCTTTTCCGCGGGCGGCGAGTACGTCGGCGCGATGGTCTATGTCGGTGAACAGGCCCCGGACAACAAGCGGGGCATGATGGCAGGGTTTCTGCCGCTGAGTTCGCAGGCCGGTTATGTCGTTGCCGGTGCGCTGGTGACCGGGCTGCAGAGCTGGCTGCCCGAGGAAGCCATGCTCAGCTGGGGGTGGCGAATCCCGTTGCTGCTCAGCGCTCCGCTGGGGCTGGCCGCCCTGTATCTGCGGTTGCGCCTTGAGGAGTCACCCGCTTACCAGCAGTCCAACGGCGGCGAAGACGACGAAGACGACTCTGTCGCAGAGCAGTTGCGCCGCACCGCCAGACGGTGGCGGCCCCTGGCGCTCTGCATCGCCTTGGTGCTGACCTACAACGTCACCGATTACCTACTCACCGGATATCTACCCACCTATCTGCAGACCACCGCGCGGATTCCGTCCACCACCGGGCTGCTGCTGATCGTGCTGACGCTGCTGGTGATGATGGCCACCGTGGTGCCGTTGGCGCGGCTGTCCGACCGCATCGGCGTCAAACCGGTACTGTTTGCCGGATCAGCGATGTTGCTGGCGCTGTCGGTGCCTGCGTTCATGCTGATCCGCTCCGCCCGTAGCTATCCGGTGGCGTTCGTCGGGCTGCTGTTGATCGGAGCGATGCTGCTCTGCTTCGACGCCACCCTGCCGGCGACGCTGCCGGCGCTGTTCCCCACCCGGGTGCGCTACGGCGCGCTCGCCATCGGTTTCAACATCTCGGTGTCGGCGTTCGGCGGCACCACGCCGCTGGTCGCCGAGGCATTGGTCTCGAACGTCGGGCCGATGGCGCCGGCCTACCTGCTGATCGCAGCCGGGGCGATCGGCGCTCTGGCGCTGGCGTTCACCCCCGAGGTGGCGGGCCGGCGATTGCCCGGCTCGGGGCCCGCGGTGGAGAGCGAAGCGCGGGCCCGCGAGCTGGTCGAGGGACGAGAGGCTTAGCGGACCCGCCGGAGCCCCTGCACGCTGCCGAGCGCCTCTGAAACCGACGCCGTCGTCGGCAAAGTGTTGGCGGGATCGCAGATTCGTAACAGTCGGGCTACCGCCGGCCCCGGCACCGTCGTGCATTGGATCATGGCGTCGGCGCAGTGGTCAGTGATCGCCTTCAGTGCCGAGAACCCTGCCGTGCCAATGAATTCCACGTTATTCAGGTCGAGAACCAGCCATTCGCAATAAGTCGCACAGTGCCGCACGTAATCGGCCAGCTGGTCGGAGTTGGAGGCGTCGAGCTCGCCGTCAACGCTGATCACGGCCCCAGAACGTCCCCAACGGGTGACCGAGCGGGCGGTGTGGTTCTCCCAGGTATCGGACGGGGGCAGCGTAGCTATTCGAGGCGCCGGGGAGGCCGACCCGGCTGCTTTGAGTGCAGTCATTTGAGTACTCCATCAGTCGAAACTCGTACTGTGGATCGCGTCGACGCGAGTTATGCCCTCACGGATGAGAAGCAGGGAGTGGGCCTCCCTGGCTTGCGTGGATGACGCGTCTTCCGGGTGGCTGTGAACTCAACCTGCTCCTGAACCTACCCCGATCCGCGTCGCTCTGCAACGATTTCGTAACGACGTTCGAAATCTGTGCTCTGGTGAATTCCCTTGCAGCAAACGGCTTCGGCAGCCGCTGCGACGTTTAGCCGTCACCGTCGCGGGTAACAACCGGTTATGGCGTTTCCGCAGACCATCCGGCGTTCGCTGCTCATCTGGAACGTGCACGTCTCCTGGATGGACTGCTTGGTCTCGGGCGGGCACCGCTACCTCGTTCCGGTCAACGCGCCACGCGATCCGGACGGCCGCGGGCTTTGCGGGCACGACTGGCCGCGGGCGACGGAGGTCCCGGTGGGCGAGCTGCGCCAACAGGACGTCGACCTGGTGGTGCTGCAGCGCCCACACGAGCTGGAGCTGGCCGAACGCATCCTGGGCCGCCGGCCCGGCATCGACGTTCCCGCCGTCTACGTCGAGCACAACACGCCGCGCCCTTTCGTGGTGGAGAGCCGGCATCCGATCGCCGACCGCGACGACATCCCATTGATCCACGTCACCGACTTCAATCGGCTGATGTGGGACAACGGCCGTGCCCCGACCACGGTCATCCGTCCCGGGATCGCCGACCCGGGCCACCTCTACACCGGTGACATCGCGGCCGCGGCTGCCGTGATCAACGAGCCGGTGCGACGATGGCGCACGGTGGGCGCTGATCTGCTGGGCACGTTCGGACAAGCCGCGCCGGTCGACGTCTGGGGTATCGGGACCGATGACCTCAACGACCCCGCACATCGCTGCGCCGGGGTCACCGGCCACGGCGACCTGCGGACCGGCCCGCTGACGAAGGAACTGGCGCACCGGCGCGTTTACCTGCACACCGCGCGCTGGACGTCGCTGGCGCCCTCGCTGGTGGAAGCCATGTTCCTGGGCATGCCGGTGGTGGCGGTGGCTTCGACCATGACGCCACTGGTGGTGCCGCCCGAAGCGGGTGTCGTCAGCGCCGACGTCGACACCTTGCGGGCGGCGCTCAGCGGGCTGGTAGCCGACCGCTACCTGGCCGAAGTGGTCGGCAAGGCGGCCCGCGACTACGCGACGGAACACTTCGGGCTCGAACGGTTCCTGTGCGAGTGGGACAAGGTCATCCAAGCGCAGTGTGGGTGACCGACAGGGGGAGGATCGCGATGAAGATCGCCATGGTTTCCGAACACGCGAGCCCGCTCGCCACGTTTGGCGGAGCCGATGCCGGCGGCCAGAACGTCCACGTCGCCGAATTGTCGGCGACGCTGGCCCGCCGCGGCCACGACGTCGAGGTGTATACCCGTCGCGATGATCCCGACCTGCCTGAGCGGGTTGAGACCGTGCACGGCTACACGGTGGTCCACGTGCCCGCGGGCCCGCCGCGCCGGCTGCCCAAGGATGAATTGCTGCCGTACATGGGAATGTTCGGCCGGTACCTGGATGAGCAGTGGGACTGCGAACGGCCCGACATCGCGCACGCGCACTTCTGGATGTCGGGGATCGCCACCCAACGGGCCGCCGAACGCCGCCGGGTGCCGACGGTCCAGACGTTTCATGGATTGGGCGTGGTCAAGCAACGACACCAGGGACATCGCAACACCAGTCCCGCCGAGCGACTGCGACTGGAGACGCGGGTAGCGCGCCGGGCAACGTGGGTGACGGCCGGGTGCAGCGACGAGGCGTTCGAGTTGATCCGGCTGGGCCGGGACCGGCTGCGGATCTCGGTGGTGCCGTGCGGTGTCGACGTTGACCGATTCGCACCGCACGGCCCGATCGCTCCCCGGTCGGGTCGGCGTCGCATCGTCGCGGTCGGCCGGTTCGTGCCCCGCAAGGGATTCGACACCGTGATCGAGGCGCTGACCACCGTCCCCGCCGCCGAGTTGGTGGTCGCCGGCGGACCCGAGGATCTCGACACCGTCCCGGAAGCCTGCCGATTGCGCAAGCTGGCCGTCGACCTCGGTGTGGCGGAACGGGTTTCGTTCTGCGGCGCGGTTGCCCGTGAAGATATGCCGGCATTGCTGCGCTCGGCGGACGTGGTGACGTGCACACCGTGGTACGAACCGTTCGGAATCGTGCCGCTGGAGGCGATGGCCTGCGGGGTGCCGGTGGTGGCGTCGGCGGTGGGCGGCATGCTCGACACCGTCGTCCACGACGTGACCGGCCTGCTGGTACCGCCGAAGGATCCGCGCGCCTGCGCGAACGCGGTCAACGCCATCCTGCGGGATCGGCGCGCCGCGTCGAAGTACGGCGCCGCCGGCCGGGAACGTGCCCGCTCAAGATACTGCTGGGAGCGGGTCGCCGCCGACACGCTACGGGTGTACGACCGGTTGCTGCCGGTGGTGGCGCCGGCGCGTACCGTGGCCCGGGCGGCGAGGTCGACGGTGAGCGCGGGAATCGCTGAATGTGTAAGTCCTGAGTGATATTTGATGAATTCTTAGTCCGGGCCGATTCGCGGGCGCGAGACGAAAATTGTTGCCGTGCCCGACCGAACGGAGGAACATGGGTGCATCGGAGGGGACCTCGGGATCGCCGCGTTGTTGGACGGAGCAATGAGATGGCGGTGACGGACCGCAATGATCTGATGCGGGATGTGGCTGATTTGGTCCGTACATTGGACCGTCGTCCCCGTGTCGATGTAGACGGTGCGTTAGACGAGTTGGTCGCGAATCTGCTCGGTCACATGCCCTGCGCCCAGCACGCCGGCGTCACGGTCGCCACGTCGGAAGGGGATGTGCAGACGCTGGCGGCGAGCGACGCCTATCCCGTCCTGCTCGACGACATTCAGCGCCGCCGCCGGGAGGGGCCGTGCCTGACCGCGGCGTGGAAGCATCATGTCGTTCGCCTCGACGACATCGGCAGCGAGCAGCGCTGGCCCTCGTACTGCGGCGAGGTCGCGTCGACCACGCCCATCCGATCCATCGTGGCGTTCGAGTTGTTCACCGGTCAGGGGTCTACCGGAGCTCTGAACTTCTACGCCGAGACCCCGAACGCCTTCGACGACGAGGCGGTGGAGTTGGGTCTGGCCCTGGCCACCCACGCCGCGCTGGCCTGGCACATGGTGCGCCGCGACGAGCAGTTCCGAAGTGCACTTGCCTCCCGCGATGTCATCGGGCAGGCCAAGGGGATGTTCATGGAACGGTTCGACATCGATGCGGTGCAGGCTTTCGAACTGCTCAAGCGGCTGTCGCAGACCACGAACACCCAGTTGGCCGAGGTGGCGCAGCAGGTGGTCGGCCGGCGAGGTGGCGGGCAGTGAAAGAAGCCCGGTGCAGGCAAGCCGAACCACGCTAAAGCCGGTTCTCCGTTCCGACCACAGCCCACACCGTCTTGCCGGTCGCGGTGGGGCTGCTGCCCCACGTGCGGCACAGCGCCCCGAGCACAGCCAGGCCGGACGCCTGGCTGGCGCCACCGTCAGCATCTTCGCGGAGCACCGCGGGGGTGCCGTTGGTGTCCTGGACCGCGATGGTGACCGCGGTGTCAGCGCGTTCCAGTAGGACCAGCGGTCGGCTTTCGGTGTGGCGCAGCACATTCTCCACCAACACGTCGACGATCACCTTGGTGGTCGGGATCAGCTGGGACTGCGACCAGTTGGTCAGCCACTCGGTCACGAAGTTGCGGGAGTCGCGCAGACTGCTCAAGTGACGCGGCAACTCGATCCGGACCCGTCGGCGGGGCGGCTGCTTGTCGTGCCGCAGCGCCGCCAACGCGCTCTCGACATCGGCATGCACCGGAACGGAGCGGGTCACGCCGGTGCGGTCGATCTGCGCAGCCACGTCCGATCGGGGACATATCAGCCGGATCGGGACATCAGGCCAGGTGCTCACCTGCCAACGGGCGCTGGTGAAGACCGACCATGCCGAAGGCGCAGGCACTTCCAGGCCGCTGACGTCGACCAGGACGGCCTGCGGTTCGTCCAGCGCCGCCTTGATCACGCTGTCACGAACTTCGAGGTAAGTGCAGCTGTCCAGCCTGCCGGTGGCGTGCAGCAGACACACGCCGGCCGCATCCAGGGGGCCGGAATCGGCTGCTATCACTCGTACCACTTCAGGTGGCTACCCACCTGACCGCGCGGACAACCTCAGCGGGGCAGTGTCAAGTCTTGCGTAGCGCCCTCGATTCAGGTCACGGTCAAAAGGGTGTGGTCCAGGTCGGAGAGCACCCCGGTCGGCAGCCTGCCGGTGAAAGCGTCCATGAAGCGGGTCGCCAGGTCGCGCACCTTGATGTTGGTCTCCTGCGAACGCCACACCAGGATGTCGAATGCCCGCTCGGCGGAGATGCCGTACGCGATCATCAGCACCCCCTTGGCCTGTTCGATCACCGCTCGGGACTCGGTCACCTCGGAGACCGCGGCGCTGACATCGGCCTGCAGCACATCGGTGACGTCGACATAGAAGCCGGCGGTGCCGACTACCACGTCGTTGTCGTCGACCATCCGGTCGCCGACCACGATCACCCAGTGCACCTGCCCGGCGGTGTCGATGATCCGGTGCCGGCTGCTGAAGGGCTCGCCCTGCATGACGCGCTCCAGCACCTCGGCGACCTGGGGGCGGTCCTCGGGATGCTTGTGCTGCAGCAGCAACTCGGTGTTGGGCTCAACCGTGCCCGGCTCGTAGCCGTGCATGCGGGCTACGGTGTCCGACCACTCCCAGCGCTGCTCGCCGAGCCAGTACCGGAACCGGCCGACCCGCTGCGGCTCGCCGTGCCCCACGACGAGGTCGAGGTCACTGTGGACCTCGGCATCGTCGCCTACCGGCATCGCAAATTGAGCATTGACGTCCCCGACCACCGTGTACCCGCCTTCTCGTACCCAAACAGTATGAGCTGATTCCAACGGCCGGCGGGCAAACCGCGGTCGGGAATCACATGAGGGCATGCAAGGACGTCCTGACCGGCGCTGTCTGCTGAACGCCCGAGCTTGCGTAAGCATCCACAATTTTGGGACACCGCGCAACTGAAACACGTCTGTTTTTCGCCGAGTGTGTCTCCGCCGGCGCCTCGGGGTGAGCGCGGTGCTGGTTCCAGCCGAGTGGACCGATCCCCGGCCACGATTAGCCAACGCCACGACGGGTATGCCTGCCCCATGACGACCTCGGGTTATGCGTTGTCTTGGGTGATGTTTCAGCCGGCGGCGTGAGTGCCATGGCAACGGCGAAAGCGCCCGGCGCGCAGCGCTACCTACCCGACAGCCGGGCCTTGGGCGCGCTGCGGGAGGCGGCCGCGCGGTGTCATGGTTGCGAGCTGTACCGCAACGCCACCCAGACCGTCTTCGGCGAGGGCCGCCGCCGCGCACCGCTGATGTTGGTCGGTGAGCAGCCGGGCGATCACGAGGACCGTGAGGGCCATCCGTTCGTCGGTCCGGCCGGCCGGCTGCTGGACCGTGCGCTACACGACGCGGGCATCGACCCGGAACTGATCTATGCGACCAACGCGGTCAAGCATTTCAAGTTCACCCGCCGGGAGGGCAAGCGCCGGATCCATCAGAAGCCCGGCCGCACCGAGGTGGTGGCATGCCGGCCGTGGCTGATCGCCGAGATCGACGCGGTGCGGCCGCAACTGGTGATCTGTCTGGGCGCGACCGCCGCCCAGTCGTTGCTGGGCGCTGCGTTCCGGGTTTCCACCGGGCGAGGGGAGCTGTCGAGCCTGCCGGGGGGATCGGGCCATCGGCCACGGGTGCTGGCGACCGTGCATCCCTCGGCGGTGCTGCGTGACCGCAGTGACCGGCGCGATGAGACCTACCGGGAGTTCGTCGCCGACCTGCAGGTGGCGCGTGACGCCCTGACCGACGCTCCCGGCGTTCACCGCACCGTTTGACCGGGCCGGTTGCGGGTAACCGTGTGCGTGTCGAAGGGAGTGGCTAATGCCGAAAACCGCGGACTTCATCCTGGACAGGCTCCGTCAGTGGGGGGTGCGCCGGATCTTCGGGTATCCGGGCGACGGCATCCTGTCCATGCTGGGCGCACTGGACCGTGCCGATGGCAACCCAGAGCTGATTCAGCCCCGCCACGAAGAGATGGCGGCGTTCATGGCGACCGGGCACGCCAAATTCACCGGTGAGCTCGGCTGCTGCCTGGCCACCTCCGGCGGCGGGGCCATCCACCTGCTCAACGGGCTTTACGACGCCAAACTGGACCATCAGCCGGTGGTCGCGATCGTCGGTCAGCAGAAGCGGATGTCGCTCGGTGCGGCCTTTCAACAGGAGATCGACCCGATGTCGCTGTACAAGGACGTCTCGTCGGACTTCGTGCAAACCTGCATGTCGCCGGTGCAAGCACGGCATCTGGTCGACCGGGCGTGCAAAGTGGCGTTGACCAATCGGACGGTGGCCACCATCATCCTGCCCGAGGACGTGGCCGAAGAGGATGCCGTGCCGTCGCCGCCGCGGGTGCACGGCGCGGTGTTCAGCAGTGTCGGCTGGTCCAAACCACGAATGCTTCCGGCGCTACCGGAAATGCAGAAGGCCGCCGACATCCTCAACGATGCCAAGAAGGTCGCGATCCTGATCGGGGCGGGTGCCGCCGATGCTGCCGACGAAGTGGTGCAGGTGGCCGACTTGCTCGGCGCCGGTGTCGCCAAGACCGCACTGGGGCGGGCATCGCTGCCCGACGACCTGCCCTATGTCACCGGTCCGATCGGGCTGCTCGGCTCAACCGCCAGCGAAGCGATGATGTCCGGCGCCGACACCCTCTTCATGATCGGGTCCAGCTTCCCCTACTCCGAATGGTTGCCCAAAGAAGGGCAGTGCCGCGGGGTGGAGATCAACCACGACGGCCGGATGATCGGCGTCCGGTATCCGATGGACGCCAATTTGATCGGTGACTCCAAAGACACTCTGCAAGAGCTGATTCCGCTGCTCAAACACAAAGAAGACCGGTCCTGGCGGCGCAAGATCGAAAGCGAAGTGCAGGAGTGGTGGCGGGTGCTCGACAAGCGGGCCCACGACAAGGCCACCCCGCTCAACCCCGAGCTGGTGGTGCATGAGCTTTCCAAGCGGCTACCCGACAACGCCGTCATCACCACCGATGCCGGCTCGGTGGCCAACTGGTGGGCGCGGCATCTGCAGCTGCGGCCGGGAATGGCCGCTTCGCTGGCAGGCAATCTGGCCACGATGGGTCCGGGAACGCCGTATGCGATCGCCGCCAAGCTGGCGCATCCGGGCCGACCGGTGATCGCCCTGGTCGGGGACGGGGTCTTCCAGATGAACGGGATGGCCGAGATGATCACCGTCAAGCGATACAAAGAGCGGCTGTCGAAGGGCCCGTTGATCTTCTGTGTGTTCAACAACCAGGATCTCAACCAGGTCACCTTCGAGCAGCGGGCGATGGCCGGAGAAGCAAAATTCGAGGGAACGCAGCGTATTCCGGATGTGCCGTACGCCGAGTTCGCCAAGTTGCTCGGCCTGACCGGCATCCGCTGTGACGACCCGAAGGATATCGGGAACGCCTGGGAGCAGGCGCTGGCGGCGTCGGGTCCGGTAGTGCTGGAAGTGGTGGTCGACCCCGACATTCCGCCGGTGCCACCGCAGATTCGGATGGACGTGGCGAAGAATACCGCCAAGGCGATGATCAAGGATCCGGATCGGGTCAGCATCGCCACCAAGGGCGCGAAGCAGAAGATGCACGAGTTCACCGAATCGGCGAAGCAGGCGGTGCGCGACCTGCGCGACAAAGACGACGAGTGAGTTTGCTCGGCCTTTGATCGGCCATTGCCGCACCGAGCAGATCCCGGCCTGACCCGGTGTCCGCTTCGTGGTGGCGCGACTGATCAGTGGCGTTTGTCCGCGCCTGTGGCTGGGTAACCCGGCTAGGTGAACCCCATCGCCGCCACGTGTCCCGCTGGGCCCGAGTCGCTGACCCCTGCCGGGGTCTATGTGCCGCAGCATGATTCATATCTGCTGATCGACGCCATGGAATCCTCCGGGTTGGCCCGCCGGCGCCGGGTGCTCGATCTGTGCACCGGGTCCGGGGTGGTGGCGATCGCGGCGGCGGAGATGGGCGCCGGCAGCGTCACCGCTTTCGACATCTGTCCGCGGGCGGTGCGCTTCTCGCGGGACAACGCGCACGCGGCCGGGGTCGATGTGGAGATCCGGCACGCGTCGTGGACCGGCGCGCTGGCCTGCGAGCCGTTCGACCTGATCGTGTCGAATCCGCCCTACGTGCCCAGCCCGCGCCACGGCGGCGGCTCGATCCCGGTGGCGGGCGGTCCGGAGTTGTCGTGGAACGGTGGCGTCGACGGCCGGATCGTGCTTGATCCGCTGTGCCGGTCGGCCGCGTCGCTGTTGCGCAGCGGCGGGTCGGTGCTGCTGGTCCAATCGGCGCTGGCGGATACCGGCCGGTCGTTGAAGCTGTTGCGGGACAGTGGGTTGGATGCCGCCGTCGTGGCTTCCCAGTGGATTCCGTTCGGCCCGGTGTTCTCGGCGCAGGCGGACTGGCTGGAGCGAACCGGGCGGATGCCCCGCGGCTGCCGCGAGGAGCAATTGGTAGTGATCCGGGCGGACAAGCCATGACCGAGCCCCAGCACCGGCTGGTGCAACCGGTCCGCAACGGCCCGGTGCTGGTCGCCGGACCGGTCCGCATCGAGACACCCGAGGGCGTCGTCGAATCGGACCGGTTCATGGTGGCGATCTGTGCCTGCGGGCGCAGCCGCAACTACCCGCTGTGCGACACCAGCCACCGGCGACGCGATACCTCCCACCGCGGCTGAGCGGGCCGGCTATCGGTCCTGGTAGTCGTCGCTGGGAAGCGGGACGTTGATCGATTGGTCGATCACGTCGGCCGGATTGGCGTCGATGTCGCCGGCGTTTTCGGGGTAGGCCGGGTTCAGGCCTTCGTCCTCGTCGGTCGGGTCGGCCGCCATTCGCTGTTCGGCGAGATCTGCCTCCGGAACGTCTCCGGTCGGCGGCAGTCCTTCAGCGTTCGTCATCATGACCCCTTTCGTTTCGGCCACGGCCTGATCGTTCAGCCCGGCGGGCGACGAGCAGGGCATAGTCCGACTTCAGTCGATTGTTGTCCGACTCCAGCCTGGTGTTGTCCGACTCCAGTCGGGCGTTGCGGGCTTCCAGGCCGAGGATCTCCCCGATACCGGCCACGTTGATCCCGCCGGCGACCAACTCCATGATCCGCTGCAGCCGCGCCAGGTCGTCATCGCTGTAGCGGCGTGTCCCGCCTGCGGTGCGCGCCGGAGTGAGCAGGCCGCGCCGCTCGTAGAGCCGTAGCGTCTGGGGACCGATGCCGGACAACTCTGCAGCCACGGAAATGCTGTATACCCCGAGCTCGGATCGGGCATTCACGTCTTCGGCCACCGCACGTCGCTTCCACTCGTCGAAAAATCCTCTTGCACGAACCTACTCTCGATGATATATAGAAATCTATGACGGCGGACATAGATGATCTGCCGTAAATGGAGGAGGTGGAGATGATGTTGATGCGTACCGATCCGTTTCGTGATCTCGACCGCTGGACTCAGCAGGTCCTGGGAACCACGGCTCGGCCGGCGGTCATGCCCATGGACGCCTGGCGCGAGGGTGATCAGTTCATCGTCGAGTTCGACCTGCCGGGAGCGAGGGAAGACTCCCTGGACCTCGATGTCGAACGCAACGTGCTGACCGTGCATGCCGAGCGGCCCGGCCTTGATCAGAACCGCGAGATGGTATCGGCGGAACGGCCGCGCGGAGTGTTCAGCCGCCAGTTGTTTCTGGGCGACAACCTCGACGCGGAGCAGATCCAGGCCAGCTACCAGGACGGGGTGCTTCGGCTGACCATTCCGGTTGCGGAGAAGGCAAAACCGCGCCGGATCAAGGTCGCCAGTGGACACGGCGAGCGGGCCATCAACGCCTGATTGCGAGGGGCCGGGAGGCGGCCTGCATGGTGAAGGAGGTGAGGGCGATGACCACCGACACTTTGACCGTAGAGGTGCTGAACGAGGCGGAATGCATTGTGCGCGGCGAATGGGTGCCAATGTTGACCGCCACGATCCCGGAGCACTACGACGCGGTGCGCACCGAAATGCCCGTCACCCGGCCCCGACCCCGAAGCTCGCACACCAGGATTACTCGATGATGCAGAGGCACAGCTACAGCAAATGCTGAGCGCATATGACAAGCTGCGCCGCGGCGGGCTCTGCCGGCAACGTCACTTGTGCAGTGTGTACTGGTGGACGCTGGTGTAGCCGTCTCGGAACAGCTTCACGCAGCCGTTGAGGTACCGGTCGTAGCGGTCGTAGACCGCCTGGGACTGGGCGGCGATCGCCCGGTCTTTGTTGGCTGTCAGCGCAGCGGCCCAGTCCTGCAGGGTCCGAACGTAGTTGGGCCCGATCTCGTGGATGCGGCTGACGGTGAATCCGGCCACCGTTGCACCATCGGCGACCATGGACACCGTCGGCAGCCGGCCGCCGGGGAAGATCTCGGTCATGACGAACTTGTTGAACCGAACCATGTTCATGGTCAGTGGAAGGCCCAACCGCTGGGCGTCGTCCTGGGTAATGGCGGTGATGGTGTGCAGCAGCATCACCCCGTCGGTCGGTAAGGCGCGGTAGGCCATGTCGAAAAAATCGGGGTAGCGCTCGTGGCCGAAGTGCTCGAAGGCGCCGATCGACACGATGCGATCCACCTGCTCATCGAACTCTTCCCAGCCCTGCAAACGCACCTGCGCGGTCCGACCGGTGGGAACGTCGGCCAGCCTGGCGATGGCGTATTCGCGTTGTCGCTCACTGAGCGTCAGCCCGATGACGTTGACATCGAATTCTTCGAGAGCGCGCTGCATACCGCCGCCCCAGCCGCAGCCGATATCGAGCAGTGTCATGCCCGGCTCCAGACCGAGCTTGCCCAGGGCGAGGTCGAATTTGGCGTTCTGCGCTTCGTCGCGAGTGCTTTCCGGACGCCGGTAATACCCGCAGGTATAGCCCATTGTCGGACCTAGGAACAGCTCGAAGAACTCATTCGAGATGTCGTAGATCGACTGCAGTTCAGCGTACTTGGGCTCCAACTCAGACATCGATCTCTCACGTTACACCGGCCTCCGCGGACTCCGCCTCGGCGTTGTCAGGACACGACGTGCCGGCGGTCAATACCAGTAGCGCCGGCCTGCGACGGGGCGACCGACCGCGCCGAGAATCCACAGCACAGCGCCGACCACCAGCAGGATGATTCCGATGGTCCACAACACGTTGATCCCGAGAACGAACCCCAAAATCAGCAAAATCACTCCGAGCGCGATCATCACCAATCCCTTCTGTTAGACGATCAAAACAACTGAACCCAGCGAAGAGGGTTGCGGTAAATGACAATCCGAGACAACCGGATTGAATCCGAGATAGTTCAGTGGCCCGACCAGTGTGGTGGCGGCGATGGTTCCGGCCGTCGCACAGCTGGTTTGACCCCCATGAAAGTAGTCGCGCTGCCACGCGGCGAAAACACCGAAAAGCAGCCAAATCAGCACGATCGCACCGGCCAAACCACCGATCCGCATCCGTCCTCCATTCGCCTGTACTCCGATCAATTCCCCCTTCTGTTGCGCGCGAAACCTGGCGATGCGCGGGGATGTTTGGTGCCTGTAGTAGCGGGGTACTGCCGGGAATCGGCGGACATCGATGAATGGAGTGCACAGATGATGTTGCTGGGCACCGGCGAAGCCGAATCGCGGCCGGGCAGTCACGCGGAGTGGATGGGCGAAGCCGAAGAGATCATCGACCGCATGTTGCGCAACATCGCGCACGGGCGGTTCGAGCGGTCACTGTCTGGGTTGACCGCGGTCGCCGCGGTAGTGACGACCGCCGAGATCTATCTCGAGCACTACAAGGCCGGCTTCGGCAACAAGTGGATGTGGAGCCCGGTCCTGGTCACGCCCCCGGTGGTGATCGCCGGTGTCGCCGGGGTGTTCTCCCGCCGCTGGGCCAAACGCTGGCTGCCGCTGACCGCGGGCGTATACGCCGCCAACGGTCTGTTGGGCGAGTACCTGCATGCCCGCGGGGTGGCTCGCAAACCCGGCGGCTGGAAGAACGCGTCCTACAACGTTCCGATGGGTCCGCCGATTGCTGCGCCCGGCCTGATGGCGATGGTCGGTGGGATGGGCTTGTTGGCCGCGGTGCTGCGCCGCGAACGCTGAGGTGCCGGCATCATGGCCGACACCTCCCGCCCCGACCACCTGCCGAACCTGCGGGCCGATCGCCAGCCCCCGCACCCGTCGTGGCTACCGCGGCAACGTCGCGGCACCACACCGCAGATGATCGGGCGTTACCCGGATTTCGACGTGCTCGAGTCGACAGACAGCTGGGACGAGGCCACCAGAAAGGTGGTGCTGGCCCGGCTGGAGCCGCCGGGGCCGCTGCGGTTCTTCACCGCCGGCGAGGAGCCGACACTGCGGGCCTTCTGTGACATCGTGCTGGCCCAAGACCACGAACCGCGGGTGCCGGTGGCCGAGTTCGTCGACGCCAAGCTGGCCGATGGGCGGCTCGACGGCTACCAGTACGCCGACATGCCCGATGACCGCGACACCTGGCGGCTGGTGCTCAAAGGCCTGGACGAGGCCGCCCGAGAGCGCTACGGCAGGGCGTCGTTCGCCGACGCGGAGGTCCCCACCCAGCTGGCGTTGGTCGATCACTTCTCGAAGGGCTGGCTGCACGGCGGCAGCTGGTCGCAGCTGAACCAGAGCCGGGCCTGGTCGGTGTGCATGCGGATGACGCTGTCGGCGTTCTACTCGCACCCGTGGGCGTGGAACGAGATCGGGTTCGGCGGACCGGCGTACCCGCGCGGCTTCATGCGGCTGGGTGGGCCGAGCGGGCCGGGGGCGGTGCGCGAGCCGTTCGAAACCCGCGGCGCCATCGACAAGGATCCGGTGGAACTGGTGCGGGAAGAAGAGGGCTCGTAGTGGGCGATTTCTGGCGCGGCCTGCTCAAGGGATCGCTGGGCCCACCCGACAACGACTCGCGATTCCTGCTCGACGTGCACGCGCGGGACCTGCCGGGCGAGAAGACGATGCGCCGGTATGCCACCGACGACGAGGTCGACCTGGTGATCGTCGGTGCGGGCGCCGGCGGATCGGTGCTGGCGCAACGGCTGGCGCGGGCCGGGTGGCGCATCGTGATCATCGAGGCGGGCCCGTTCTGGCATCCCGACGAAGACTGGGTCTCCGACGAAGCCGGATCGCACCCGCTGTACTGGACGCAGAAGCGCATCATCGGCGGCGGCGACCCGATCGAGTTGGGCAAGAACAATTCCGGCCGCGGTGTGGGCGGCTCGATGGTGCACTACGCCGGCTACTGCCCGCGGTTTCACCCCAGCGATCTGCGCACCCGCAGCACCGACGGTGTCGGGGCGGACTGGCCGATCGACTATGAGGACATCCGGCGTCACTACGAAGTGCTGGAGGCCGAGCTGCCGGTGGCGGGACAGAACTGGCCGTGGGGTTATCCGCACCGCTACCCGTCATCGCCGCACCCGATCTCGGGAGCCGCCTCCAAGCTGTGGGAGGGTGCCCGCAATCTGGGGATCGAGATGCGGGTAGGGCCGGTAGGAATCGTCAACGGCACCTTCGGGAATCGGCCGCATTGCATTTACCGCGGCTACTGTCTGCAGGGCTGCAAGGTCAACGCCAAGGCCAGCCCGTACGTCACCCATCTGCCTGACGCACTGGCACACGGTGTGGAGATCCGGGCGGACTGCATGGCCGCCCGCGTCGAACTCGACGACTCCGGGGCGGCGCGCGGCGTCGTGTACCACGACAGCGCCGGAACCGAGCAGCTGCAGCGCGCCAAGGTGGTCGCGGTTGCCGGGTATTCCATCGAAACGCCACGGCTGCTGCTCAATTCGGCCAGTTCCCGGTTTCCGCACGGGCTGGGGAACAACACCGATCAGGTCGGCCGCTACGTCATGGTCCAAGGCGCCGCGCAGACCGCGGGCCGATGGCCCGAAGAGCTGCGGATGTATAAGGCGCCGCCGCCGCAGGTGAGCAGCGAGCAGTTCTACGAGACCGACACCACCCGCGGGTTCGCTCGCGGATTCTCCATCCAGACCGTCTCACCGCTGCCGATCGGCTGGTCCGAGCACGTGCTCGCCGACGGACACTGGGGGCGGGCGTTGCGCGAATACATGCGCGACTACAACCACTGGAGCACGATCGGGGTGCTCAACGAACTGCTGGCACTGCCCGACAACCGGATCACGCTGGCCGACGAGACCGACTGCTACGGCATCCCGGTGGCCCGGATGGATTACACCCGCTGTGACAACGACAAGGCGAACATGGATTACTCCACCCGGGTGATCACCGACATCCTGCACGCGGCCGGCGCGCAGGACGTGCTGACCATTCAGCGCTATGCCCACCTGATCGGTGGCGCCCGGATGGGCACCGCGCCGGAGAACTCCGTCGTCGACGCCGACCACCGGGTGTGGGAGGTGCCCAATCTGTTCATCGCCGACGGTTCGGTGTGCCCGACGCAGGGGTCGGCCAACCCGGCCCTGACCATCATGGCACTGGCCTCCCGGCTCGCCGAGCGGCTGGCCGGAAAACGCGTCTTGCAGAACGGAGTTCAGTCATGACCCAGACTGTCGTCATCACCGGCGCCAGCGCCGGGATCGGTCGCGCCGTCGCGCAGCAGTTCGGCGCGCGCGGCGCCAAGGTGGCCCTGCTCGCCCGGGGCGAAGCCGGATTACAGGGTGCGGCATGCGATGTCGAGGATGCCGGTGGAACTGCGCTGACGATTCCCACCGACGTCGCCGACTACGCGGCCGTGGCGGCCGCCGCCGACCGCGCCGAGGACGAACTCGGGCCGATCGACACCTGGATCAACGTCGCCTTCACCTCGGTGTTCGCGCCGTTCAGCGAGATCGGGCCCGACGAATTCAAGCGGGTCACCGAAGTCTGCTACCTCGGCTTCGTCTACGGCACCATGGCGGCGCTGGCGAAGATGAAGCCCCGCGACCACGGCGCGATAGTGCAGGTGGGCTCCGCATTGGGAGAGCGTTCGATCCCGCTGCAATCGGCATACTGCGGGGCCAAGCACGCCATCAACGGGTTCACCGAATCGGTGCGCTGCGAACTGCTGCACGACGGCTCCAAGGTGAACATCACGCTCGTGCAGATGCCGGCGGTCAACACTCCGCAGTTCTCCTGGGTGCTGTCCCGGCTGCCCCGCCACCCGCAGCCGGTGCCGCCGATCTACCAGCCGCAGCTGGTGGCCAAAGCGGTATTGCGCGCCGCCGATCATCCCCGGCGCAAGCAGTATTGGGCCGGGGAGAGCACCGTGGCCACCTTGCTGGCGCAGCGGTTCGCCGCGCCGCTGCTGGACCGCTACCTGGCCCGCACCGGTTATGACTCGCAGCAGACCGACGAATACATCGACGGGGAGGCGACGCACAATCTGTGGCAGCCGGTGGACGCCGCCACCGATCACGGGGCGCGCGGTGAGTTCGACGACTCTGCCCACGCCCACAGCCCGCAGCTCTGGGCGGCCCGGCACGCGGGGCTGGTCGCCGGAGCGGCTACCGCTCTGGGCGCGGCCGGGGCCGGCGTGCTGGCCGCGCGGCGACGCTGACCGGGATGGTTGCCGAGCCGCCCAGGCGGGTATGCAGACCGGACTGCAGTCGCTGATTGGAGGTCTCATGCCCAAGACGACGAAGAGCGGCGCCGCCAAGCAAGGCGAGTTGCCCAGCACTCTGCAACGCTCCAGCGCCAAGGCGCAGCGCACCTTCGCCAAGGCGCACGACGCCGCCGCCAAGGAGTACGGCAGCGAGCAGCGCGCGCACCGGGTCGCCTATGCGGCGCTCAAGCACAGTTTCGAGAAGGTCGGGGATCACTGGGTGGCCAAGAAGAAACCCGGCCCCTCCGACAAGCGCGCGACCCGCGGCGGTCTGAACAATTCGGCGCGCTCCGCAGAGGGCGTCGACGCCAACGCCAGCAAGCAGCACCTGCTGGATGTCGCACGCCGACTGGACATTCACGGCCGATCGACGATGCGCAAAGCGGAACTGGTCACGGCGATCAAGAAGCACAACCGCCGTGTCCGCGGCCGGTAGCCGGGTAGCGGGCGCGGTCGGCGAGACGCTGCTGTGGTGGCTGGTCGCCGCCGGCGTATGGGTGGTGACGCTGACCGAGCGCACCGCCCAGGAACTGCTGGCGGCGGGGGTGTGCACGTTGCCGTGCGCGGTCGTCGCCCGCGCGGCGCGCCGCGCCAACGACGGTAGCTGGCAGTTCCGGCTCGGATGGCTGCGCTGGTTGCCCAGGGTCGCCGCCGAACTGGTGACGCAGACGGCGCAGGTCTGGGCTTACGTCCTGGTGCCGTCGCGGCGGTCCCGTTCGGCGATCACCCGGCTGGCGTTGCCGGCCGAGCCGGCGCCGGTTGCGGCGGCCCGGCGGGCCGCCGCAACGCTGGTATTGGCAACGACGCCGGGGACAGTCGTGCTCGACAGTGCGGCGCAGTCGGTGCTGGTGCACCGGGTCGGCCCGCGCCCGGGCGCGCTCGAGACGGCGGTGCGGCAATGAGTTCGGGGGAGCTGGCCGCGCTGATGCTGCAGGGCGGCGTGTTCCTGCCGGGCGTCTGGATGGCGGCGCGCGGCGCTCCCCGGCGGCGTCTGGTCGGTCTGGAGTTCGCCGGGGTCGGTGTCATCGCGATGCTGATGGTGCTGATCGTCTCCTGGGGCCAGGACTGGGGCCTGATCGTGCCGTTGGTGTTGGCGCTGGTCACCTTCCCGGGAACCCTGGTTTACGCCCGACTGTTGGCGGGCGAACCGTGATCGCCTGGATCCTGGTCGTGGCCGGTGTGGCGGTGATGGCCTGCTGCGCGCTGGGGGCGGCCGTGCTGCACGATGTGGTCGACCAGCTGCACCTGCTCACCGTGACCAACTCGGTGGGCTTTCCGCTGACCGGGCTGGGCCTGATCCTGCATCGGGGCTGGACCGAAGCGTCGGCGATGGTAGCGGTGACCGTCGCGCTGGTGTTGCTCACCGCACCGGCGATGTCGGCGGCCACCGCCCGGCTGACCGCCCAGGAAGCCGGTGTGTCGGAAGCAGATTCACCGCCATGACCGCGCTGCTCCTGGTCTCGGTCACGCTGGTCGGCGTCACCGGGACCGTCGTCGCCCTGACCGCTGATCCGCAACGGCAGGCGATCATGCTGGCGGTGTTCGGGTTGGCTCTGACCGTATTGTTCGTGGTGCTGCAGGCGCCCGATGTGGCGTTGTCCCAGTTGCTGATCGGTGGCGTGGTGGTGCCGCTGATGGTCATGCTCACCGTCCGCACGGTGCAGCGCCGGCACCGGGAGATCGGCCGATGACCCGCGCGGGGCGCACAGCACTGTTCCTCGCGGGTGCGGCCGGCGTGGGGCTGCTGCTGTGGCTGGGGTTCGCCGAGCTGCCCGCGTTCGGGCAGGGCCACCATCTGTACCGGGATCTTGCCGTGCGAGAAGCATTTACGCACGCCACCGCCAACGTGGTCGCGTCGGTGAACTTCGACCTGCGCGCCCTGGACACCTTCGGCGAGGAGACCATCCTGATCGCTTCGGTGACCGGTGTGATGGCCCTGCTGCGTCCGGCGGTCGAGGAGCGCGAGTACCACGCGAGCGACCGCAGCGCCGCGCTGGACGCCACCCGGTTGGTCGGCTACCTGCTGCTGCCGGTGACCCTGGCGGTGGGCCTCGACGTGGTGGTGCACGGGCATCTGACACCGGGCGGCGGATTCCAGGGCGGTGTGGTGCTGGCCGCCGGCCTGCACCTGCTCTACATCACCGGAAGCTTCCGGGCGCTGGACCGGCTGCGGCCGGTCAACGCCTTCGATATCGGAGAGACCTTGGGCGCGGCGGCATTCGCCGGAATCGGGATCGCCGGGTTGCTCACCGGCGGTGCGTTCCTGGCCAACGTGTTGCCCACCGGCACAGCCGGTCAGCTGCTGTCCGGCGGGACGGTACCGCTGCTCAACGCGGCGGTCGGTGTGGCGGTGGCGTGCGGCATGACGGTGTTGCTGGCGCAGTTCCTGGCCCAAGAGATCACCGTCGCCCCGCGGGGGGAGAAGTTGTGAGCGGCACATGAGCGGGTACGTGTACGGCGTGGCGGGCTGGCTGGTGCTGATCGGCTCGTTCGGAATCGTGCGCAGCCGCAATCTGATTCACGCGGTGGTGTGTCTGTCTGTGGCCCAAGCCGGTACCTATCTGCTGCTGCTGGCGGTCGGCTACCAGCGTGGCGCGGCGCCCCCGATCTTCGTCGATGCCCCGGCCGCCTCCGGCCAGCAGGCTGCGGTGGTCGACCCGGTGGTGCAGGCGATGACGCTGACCGACATCGTCATTCAGGCCACCGTCACCGCGCTGCTGCTGGCGTTGGCCATCCAGGTCCACAAGCGCCACCACACTCTGGACCCGGATCAGTTGTCCGCGCTGCGGGGCTGAGGCGCCGTGCCGGCCGCCGCTGCCGTCCTGCTGCCGCTGCTGGTCGCGGTGCCGATCCTGACGGCATGCCTGCTGCTGGCGCTGGGCCGGCGACTGCCCAGGCCGCTCGCCAACGCGGTGGTGGTGACCGTGTCCGCGGCCTCCACCGGCGCCGCGGGCTGCGTGCTGGCCGCGGCAGCCGGGCGCACCGTGCTGGTCTGGATGGGCGACTGGCGTCCACCCGGCGGACTGGCAGTCGGTATCGCCCTGGCGGCCGATCCGCTGTCGGCGGGACTGGCGGTGCTGATCGGCGCACTGACCGGATGCGCGGCGCTGTACAGTCGCCGCGGACTCGATGAAGCCGGTCCCCGTTTCGACGCCCTGCTGCTGATCTTCCTGGCGGCGATGAACGGCTTCGTCATGGCTGCGGACCTGTTCAACCTTTTCGTCTTCCTCGAGTTGATGGGTGCGGTCGCCTACGCGCTGACCGGCCTCAAGATCGAGGACCGGTCGGCGATCCAGGGCGCGCACAACTTCGGGATCATCCAGTCGCTCAGCGCCTGCCTGACCCTGATCGGCATCAGCGTGCTCTACGCCCGAGTCGGCCAGCTGGGCATGGCCCAGCTGGGTGCGGCGTTGCGGGACGGCCCATCCGACGCCCTGGTAGTGACCGCCTTCGTGCTGGTGTCCGCGGCGCTGCTGGTCAAGGCCGCGATCGTGCCGCTGCACTTCTGGCTGGCCGACGCGCACGCCGTCGCGCCCGCCGGGGTGTGCGTGCTGTTCTCCGGGGTCATGGTCGAACTGGGCCTCTACGGGCTGTGGCGGGTGTACTGGGAGGTGTTCGCCGGAGTGCTGCCACCGGCCGCGCTGAGCCGCGCGCTGATGGCGGCAGGTGTGCTGACCGCGGTCACCGGCTCTGTCATGTGCGTGCTGCAGCGGCACCTCAAGCGCCTGCTGGCCTACTCGACGATCGGCCACATGGGGTTGGCGCTGGTGGCCACCGCGACGTTGAGCTCGCCGGGTGTGGGCGGCGCGGCGGTGTACCTGGTCGGTCACGCCGGAGCCAAGTCGGCGCTGTTCCTGATCGTCGGGATCCTGCTGGACCGTCACCACAGTGTCGACGAGTGGGAGTTGGTGGGCCGGGGCCGGGGACAGCCGGTGCTGGCGGCCTGCTATCTCGTTGCGACGGTGGCACTGGCCGGCCTGCCGCCGTTCGGTACCGCGCTGGGCAAATCCCTGTGCGAGGAGGCCGTCGGCAGTGCGTGGGGATCGGCACTGTTCCTGGGGGTTTCGGCGCTCACCGCCGGTGCGGTGCTGCGGGCCGGCATCCGCTGTTTCACCGGGCTCGGCGGCCGCAGCGAGCCGACCGACGATGCGGCGGCCGGGCGCAGAACCCGAGGCGATGAGGAGCCCGACACCTGGCTGCGGCGGACACCGCCCAGCATGTACACGGCGATCGGGCTGCTGCTGTCCGGTTGTCTGGCCGCC
Organism: Mycobacterium sp. IDUB_21; assembly: GCF_055419425.1. Classification (NCBI taxonomy): domain Bacteria; kingdom Bacillati; phylum Actinomycetota; class Actinomycetes; order Mycobacteriales; family Mycobacteriaceae; genus Mycobacterium; species Mycobacterium sp. IDUB_21. Next base: position 90,652 of record NZ_JBVAXQ010000003.1, read on the forward strand.
GGCGTGCTGCCCGGGTTCGCGCACGGCGCCGATACCGCGGCCCGGCGTTTCGTCGACGCCGGTGCCGCCGCCGCGGCACCCGGTTGGTCGGTGCTCGGCGCCGTGCTGGGCGTCCTCGGTTGCCTCGCGGCGGTGGGAGTGGCGGCCGCCGGCCTGCACCGCTGGCGTCCGGGGGTGCGCCGCACCGCCGCCGCTGTCACTGCGCCGGTACTGCGTGCGTTGCGCGCCGCGCATTCCGGTCACATCGGCGACTACCTGGCCTGGATGTTCGCTGCACTGGCGGCGCTCGCCGCCGCCGTCGGAACGTCATAGGAACGCGGCCTCATCGCCGTCCGGCGCGACCGTCGGCCAGGTCTGCGATCGGTGTCTGATCGAGGTGTGCCAGGAGGTCCTCGGCGTTGTCGAAAACGCCCGCGGCGCCTGCCGTTTCCAGTTCGGCACGGGATATGCCGCCGCTGAGCACACCGACGCTCGGCAGTCCGGCGCGCACGCACGCCTGCACGTCCCAGACCGCGTCGCCCACGAAAACCGCCCGCTCGGCCGTTGCGCCGACCCGGTCCAGGGCGACCGCGATGATGTCCGGGTCCGGTTTGGCGACGTCGACGTCGGCGGACGACGTGACCGCGGTGATCAGGTCGTCGCAGTCGAGTACCTTGCGCAATATCGTCAACTCATCCTCGGGCGCCGAGGTGGCCAGCACCACCGAGAGGTCGAGGGCGGCCACGCGTTCCAGCAGCTGCCGGGCGCCCGGCAACCGCGACAGCAGCGCCGTCGTCTGCAGGTAGTAGCGCGAGTGCAGGTCCTTGAGCCGCTGGCGGACGTGGTCGGGCGCTTGGTCGGGGGATTGGTCGGACAGCAGCCGCACCAGCGCGGACCCGTCCATTCCGATGGCGCGGTGGATGCGCCAGGACTCCACCTCGATGCGCAGCTCGGCGAACGCACGCCGCCACGCGTGCACATGCAGGTAGTTCGAATCGACCAGGGTGCCGTCGACGTCGAACAACACAGCCGATATGGCCACGGCTCTTCCTCTCCGTTTGCGGATGTTCCGGCTGGGATACCCACGCAAGGAATTCCCAATGCGCCGACGAGAGGACAAGCGGTGACTACCGACGACCCCAAGCAGCGACAGCTCGACGACTACCGGTTCGACCGGCAGTCCGGATATCTGACGACCCAGCAGGGGGTCCGGGTAGACCACACCGACGATGCACTGAGCGTCGGGGAGCGCGGGCCGACCTTGCTGGAGGACTTCCACGCCCGGGAGAAGATCACCCATTTCGATCACGAGCGGATCCCGGAGCGGGTGGTGCACGCCCGCGGGGCGGGTGCTTACGGCTATTTCGAGCCCTACGACGACTGGCTCGCCGAATACACCGCGGCACGGTTTCTGACCACGCCGGGCACCAAAACCCCGTTGTTCGTGCGGTTCTCGACGGTGGCCGGCTCTCGCGGTTCGGCCGACACCGTGCGCGACGTGCGCGGGTTCGCCACCAAGTTCTACACCGAGGCGGGCAATTACGACCTGGTGGGCAACAACTTCCCGGTGTTCTTCATCCAGGACGGGATCAAGTTCCCCGACCTCGTGCACGCGGTGAAGCCCGAACCGGACAACGAGATTCCGCAGGCCCAGTCCGCCCACGACACGCTGTGGGACTTCGTGTCGCTGCAGCCGGAGACGCTGCACACCATCATGTGGCTGATGTCGGACCGCGCCTTGCCGCGCAGCTACCGGATGATGCAGGGCTTCGGCGTGCACACCTTCCGCTTCGTCAACGCGCAGGGGCAGGGCACCTTTGTGAAGTTCCACTGGAAGCCCAAGCTCGGCGTGCACTCGCTGATCTGGGACGAATGCCAGAAGGTCGCCGGAAAGGATCCCGACTTCAATCGGCGGGACCTGTGGGACGCGATCGAGGCCGGCCAGTACCCGGAGTGGGAGCTCGGTGTGCAATTGGTGGCCGAAAGCGACGAGTTCAATTTCGATTTCGACCTGTTGGACGCCACGAAGCTCATTCCCGAAGAACAGGTTCCGGTACGTCCGGTGGGCAAGATGGTGCTCAACCGCAACCCGGACAACTTCTTCGCCGAAACCGAACAGGTGGCCTTCCACACCGCCAATGTGGTGCCGGGTATCGACTTCACCAATGACCCATTGCTGCAGTTCCGCAACTTCTCCTACCTGGACACCCAGTTGATCCGGCTCGGCGGACCGAACTTCGCGCAGCTGCCGGTCAACCGGCCGGTGGCGCCGGTGCACACCAACCAACACGACGGCTACGGCCAGATCGGCATCCCGGCCGGCAAGTCCAGCTACTCCAAGAACTCGGTGGGCGGTGGCTGCCCGGCGTTGGGCGGTTCGGGGGTAGACGAGGGCGTGTTCCGGCACTACACCCAGAAAGTGGACGGTGACAAGATCCGCAAGCGTGCCGCCAGCTTCGAGAACCACTACAGCCAGGCGCGGATGTTCTGGAAGAGCATGTCCGAACCGGAGGCCAAGCACATCGTCGCCGCGTACGCGTTCGAACTGGGCAAGTGCGAGACCATCGAGATCCGTCAACGCGTCGTCGAGCAACTGAATCTGATCGACCACGACCTGGCGCGGCAGTTGGCAGAGAAGCTGGGCCTACCGGTCCCGAGCGAGCAACCCGTCGACGAGGCGGTGGTGTCACCGGCGCTGTCACAGCTCAACACCGCGAACGAGAGCATCGAGAGCCGCAAGATCGCGGTACTGGCCGCCGACGGTGTCGACGTGGAGGGCACGCAGCGGTTCGTCGAGGCGATGCGGCAGCGCGGCGCCACCGCCGAGGTCCTGGCGCCGATCGCCGGCGGGGAACTGGAGGGCGGATCAGGTGGGCGGCTCGCAGTCGATCGGGCCGTCACCACGATGGCGTCGGTGCTCTATGACGCGGTGGTGGTGCCGTGCGGGCCCGAGGCGATGAAGACGCTGGCTGCGGACGGCTACGCCATGCATTTCATCACCGAGGCCTACAAGCACCTCAAAACGGTGGCGGCCTTCGGGGCGGGCGTCGAGCTGCTACCCAAAGCCGGAATCGCCGAACAGCTGGCCTCCGACAGCGCCGACAACACCGTCACCGTCTCGACCGGCGTGGTCACCACCACTGCGGCGGCGGGCGACTTGGACGAGGACTTCTTCGATGCCTTCGCCGCCGAGCTGGCCAAGCACCGCGCCTGGGATCGGTCTGCCGACGCGGTGCCCGCCTAGATTCAGGGCACCGCGCGCAGCGGCCGGCCGGACTTCTGCACGTCGGCCAGGGCGTCAGCCAGCGACGCCACCAGCGGAAGGCGCGACTGCGGGTCGCAGATCCGTAGCACTCTGGACAACGCCGGGCTCGGTATCACCATCAGCCGGGTGCGCGCGGTCGTGCACCGCGCGCCGATCGATTGAAGGGCCGTAAATCCGACGGTGCCGATAAAGGTCAACTGGGCCAAGTCCAGGATCAGCCATTCGCAGCAGTCGGCGCAGCGTCGGGCGTAGTCAGCGAACGGTCCGGCGTTGGCTGCGTCGATCTCCCCGTCCGCTGCGACCACTGCTCCGGCCCGGCCCCAGTGCACGGTGAACTTGGCGGTGTGATTCCGCCAGGCCTGGGTGGCTTCGGTTGCAGGAGTGGCGAAAGCGGTCTCGGCAATCTTGCTGGTAGTCATTATTGTGACTCCATCAGTCGACGAATCGTGCTGTTGGATAACGTCAGCGCAGTTTCCCGACCTGCATAGACACGGTGACGTTCAATGACGGCTGTGAACTCAACCGGAGGAATCAGACGTTACCGACGCCCGCTTCGATTGGTAAAGAGATGAGCGATAAATTCCGCAAAATCCTAGTGAAACTTTAACTTTCACATTGCGAGTAGTGAAGATCCCCCTGCTGACCAGGCCGTCATCATGAGATCGGCCAGTCGGTTCTCCACCGCGTCATATGCGCGCATGCCGAACACCACGTCGGCCTCCAGTTGCGGTGCGTGGCGTATCAGGTCGCCGACCACGTCGGTGCGCACCACCTGCTCGTGGACCGCGTCGGCCTCGACGTGCTCGGCGTAGAAAGCCAGGCACGGCTCCGGGGCACCCATCCGTCGCAGCGCCGCCACCAGGCGGCTTGATCCGGGCGGGGAGGTGATCTCGGTCGAGGCGAAATGCCCGACGGCCGCGCCCCGCCAACGGCGGTGCAGCCCGAACAGCGACATCAGGTTCACCACCGCGAGCGACTCAGCGGGAACAACGTCGAGGTAGGCGAGGTATTCGGCGCTCAAGCCGGCAGCGGTGAGCAGGTCGGCGAAGAGCTGCTGGTGCACCCGTTCACCCCGGCCGGCGCCGTACTCGTCGAACTCCACCGCGACGAAAGAAGCCTTGGCCTGGCCGGTCAGCCGCGGGATCGCCCAGGCGTGCGGATCACCCTCCTTGAGGTGATACAGCGACCGGTGCACGAAGTACTCGCGAGCCTGCTCCCAGGTGCCGTGATCGCGCAGGTACCACGAGGGACCGCTGCCGTGCACGGGCTCGGTTGCCGCCGTGTCCATTTCGTCCTCGGCGGTGGTGTCCGGCGGTATCGTTCCGACGTCCCGCCGAACACTATCGAGGAATGCGCGCTCAAGTCGCGAGCGCAGTTCCAATAAGGTGGCATCCCATTCCCAGTCCGGATCCACTCCGGCGAAGCCGCGGTAGTGCAGCTCGTAGCAGACGTACAGGGCCAGCTGCAGATCCCGGCCATACGGGTCGGCGCCGGCGGTCGGGGCAGCGAAGCCGTCGGTTGCGCCCGCAGGCCGGCGCAGCAGCCCGCAGACCGCTGCCGACAGCGGTCCGCACGCGATAGGCAGCCCGGGCTCGGCCCGAGCAGGTGCAATGGTCACGCCCGCGGGTACCCCGCGGGCGGGGTCGGCCAAACGGCGGCCGAACGTGCGGGCTCCGTTTCGGCGGTCGGCCGTTGGGTACCCGGAGGTCATGACACGGTTCGGCTACACCCTGATGACCGAGCAGAGCGGGCCCAAAAACCTTGTCCGTTATGCCGTCTCCGCTGAAGAGCGAGGTTTCGACTTCGAGGTGTGCAGCGACCACTTCTCACCGTGGCTGGCGTCGCAGGGCCACGCGCCCAACGCCTGGTCGGTCTTGGGGGCGGTCGCGCAGGCCACCGAGCAGGTGGGGCTGTGCTCGTATGTGACCTGCCCGACCATGCGCTACCACCCGGCGGTGGTGGCGCAGCAGGCGGCCACCGTGCAGATCCTGGCCGACGGCCGGTTCACGCTGGGCCTGGGCAGCGGGGAGAACCTCAACGAGCACATCGTCACCGGCGCCGGCTGGCCGAACGTCCGCCGCAGGCAGGCCATGCTCGGCGAAGCGATCAAGATCATCCGCGAGCTGCTGATGGGGGACACGGTCAATCTGCGCGGCGACTACTTCCGAGTCGACCAGGCGCGGCTGTGGGACCTGCCGGAGATCCCGGTCGCACTGGCCGTCGCGATGTCGGGCGAGAAGGGCATCGACAGATTCGCCACCGCCGCCGACGACCTGATCGCGGTGCAGCCCGACCCGGACCTGGTGCACGCCTGGCACACCGCACGTCAGGCATCCGGGCTGGCGGCCGGCCGGGTCATCGGACAGCTTCCGGTGTGCTGGGACCCCGACCGCGACACCGCGGTGCAACGCGCCCACCAGCAGTTCCGCTGGTTCGGCGGCGGCTGGCTGGTCAACTCCGAGCTGCCGACGCCGGCGGCGTTCGCTGCGGCCACCCAGTTCGTGAAGCCGCAGGACGTGGCAGACGCCATCGCGTGCGGCCCGGATCTGGACCCGATCGTCGATGCGGTGCGCGCCTACCGGGACGCCGGTTTCACCGACATCGCGCTCATCCAGATCGGCGGGGACTCGCAGGAGGCATTCCTCAAAGAGGCCGCCGAACCGCTGCTGGCCGCGCTGCGCGAGGCGGCGTAGCAGGTCGCCGCCATCAGCGCTGAGGGTTTCGAAGGAGACCGCGGCGGGTATCTGCAGGCTCATGAGTGAGACCGAGCACCCCATCGATGAGGCGCGCACGACCCAGCCGCGGGCCGGGATGGTGTTCAAGGACCGCCGTGAGGCGCCGGGCCTGGCCATGCTGTTGATGGCGGCGCTGGCACTGGTGGGCTTCATGAGCGCCGCCGCGCTGCACGCCGGCGGCTGGTCTCTGGCGTTCGGGATCCTGGCCCTAGTGCTGGCCTTCGGGGGTCTGGCCTGGATTTTCATCGGACGAAACCGCAGCGCCAGCACCGCTAACCACCGTCGGCGCCAAACCTAGCCCGCGCCGGCATCGAGCCGGAGCACCTGTGCGTACGTCGGCCCGCGGCATCCGAAGCTGCCACGGGCCGATCGCACTGACTACTTGGTCTACTTGATCTCGCAGAGCACCGTGCCCTGGGTGATGGCCGATCCGGCCTCCGCCGCCAGGCCGGTGATGGTGCCGTCCTTGTGCGCGGTGACCGGGTTCTCCATCTTCATGGCCTCCAGGACGACGACCAGGTCACCTGCGGCAACCTCCTGGCCTTCCTCGACAGCCACCTTCACCACGGTGCCCTGCATCGGTGCCGTCACCGCGTCACCGGACGCCGCTGCGCCGCCATGCGCGCCACGCTTGCGGGCCTTCGGCTTCTTCCGGATGGCTCCGGCAGCCGCGCCGCCGGCACCGCCGCCGCCCAGCGCCAGGTCGCCCGGCAGTGACACCTCCAGGCGCCGGCCGCCGACCTCGACGACCACCTTCTGCCGCGGCTGGGCGTCTTCCTCGTCGAGGGGCTCCCCACCGGTGAAGGGCTCGATGGTGTTGTCGAACTCGGTCTCGATCCAGCGGGTGTGCACGGTGAAGCCGTTCTCATCGCCGATGAATGCCGGGTCGCGCACCACCACACGGTCGAACGGGATGACCGTGGCCAGCCCCTCGACGTGGAACTCGTCCAGGGCACGCCGGGCGCGCTCCAGCGCCTCGGTGCGGGTCGCGCCGGTGACGATCAGCTTGGCCAACATCGAGTCGAACTGGCCGCCGATCACCGAACCGGTCTCCACGCCGGAGTCCATCCGGATACCGGGGCCGGTCGGCGGGTCGAAACGGGTGACCGGGCCGGGGGCCGGCAGGAAGCCGCGGCCGGCGTCCTCACCGTTGATCCGGAACTCGATCGAGTGTCCGCGCGGCTCGGGGTCCTCGGTGAGGTCCAGCGTCTCGCCGTTGGCGATGCGGAACTGCTCACGCACCAGGTCGATGCCCGAGGTCTCCTCGGTGACCGGGTGCTCCACCTGCAGGCGGGTGTTGACCTCCAGGAAGGAGATCAGGCCGTCCTGGCCGACCAGGTACTCCACGGTGCCGGCGCCGTAGTAGCCGGCCTCCTTGCAGATCCGCTTGGCGGACTCGTGGATCTCCTTGCGCTGTGCGTCGGTCAGGAACGGCGCCGGGGCCTCCTCGACCAGCTTCTGGAAGCGGCGCTGCAGCGAGCAGTCCCGGGTGCCCGCGACGACGACGTTGCCGTGCTGGTCGGCGATGACCTGGGCCTCGACGTGGCGGGGCTTGTCCAGGTAGCGCTCCACGAAGCACTCACCGCGGCCGAACGCCGAGATCGCCTCGCGGGTGGCCGAATCGAACAGCTCGGGGATCTCCTCGAGGGTGCGGGCCACCTTCATGCCGCGACCGCCGCCGCCGAACGCGGCTTTGATCGCCACCGGCACGCCGTACTCCTTGGCGAAGGCGACCACCTCGTCGGCGTTCTTGACCGGGTCCGGGGTGCCGGGCACCAGCGGCGCCTTGGCGCGCGCGGCGATGTGGCGGGCGGTGACCTTGTCACCGAGATCGCGGATGGACTGCGGGCTCGGCCCGATCCAGATCAGCCCGGCGTCGAGCACGGCCTGCGCGAAGTCTGCGTTCTCCGAAAGGAAGCCGTAGCCGGGGTGGATCGCGTTGGCACCCGACTGCGCCGCGGCCGCCAAGATCTTCTCGAACACCAGGTACGACTCGGCCGACGTCTGCCCGCCCAGGGCGAACGCCTCGTCGGCCAGCCGGACGTGCGGCGCGTCGGCGTCGGGCTCGGCGTACACCGCCACGCTGGGCAAGCCGGCGTCGCGGGCGGCGCGGATCACCCGGACTGCGATCTCCCCGCGATTGGCGACGAGCACCTTGGAGATCTTCGTGCTGGCATGGTTCGCCACTTGCCCTCCTGACGGCATCTTTAAGAAAGGTCTTTAAGAATCTAGCTTCAGGCAGTGTAAAGCGCGACCGCCGAACCTGTTCCAGGTGCCCCTCAGGCCGCGCGTAACCGCCGCTTGATCCGGGTCAGCATGGCCGACATCCCGCGCAGTCTCAGCGGGCTGATCAGCTTCGCCAGGCCCAGACTGGAGGCGAAGTCCTCCGGCACGCCGAGAATGACGTCGGCGGACTGCCCGTCGAGGCCCGCGGCCCAGATCGAGGCGAACCCGCGCGTGGTCGGCGCTTCCGGGGGCGCGCTGAAGTACAGCCGCACCCGTTGCCGGTCGGTGGCGTCGACATGTAGGAACAACGGCGACTGGCACTCCGGCACCGGCTCCATCGCCGATTCGGCCAGGTCCTCGGGCAGGTCGGGAAGTTCGTCGGCGAATTCCAGCAGCAGCGTGAGCTTGTCCTGGCCTTCGACCTCTGAGAAGTCCGAGACCACCTGTGCCAGGCCGTCAGGCAGACTCATCGGCCCGCTGCGGATCCCGGCGCCTGTCCCGGCTCGGAGCCGTCGACGATGGGCACCCGCACGGTATTGCCCCACTCGGTCCAGGAGCCGTCGTAATTGCGGACCCCCTCCATGCCGAGCAGGTGGGTCAGCACGAACCAGGTGTGACTGGACCGTTCCCCGATGCGGCAATACGCGACCGGACGATCCTCGGGCTTGAGAAAGCCGTACAGCTGTTCCAATTCTTCACGCTTGCGGAACCTGCCGGCGTCGTCGGCCGCCTTGCTCCACGGGATGGAGACAGCGGTGGGGATGTGGCCGCCGCGCAGCACACCCTCCTCCGGGTAGTCCGGCATGTGGGTCCGTTCGCCGGTGTACTCCTGCGGCGAGCGGACATCGATCAGTGGTGTTGTGCCGATGATCTCCAGCACGTCTTCCTTGTACGCGCGGATCGGCGCGTCGTTGCGCTGCACCACCGGGTAGCCGGTGGTGGTCTTCGACGGCACATCCAGGGTGGTCTCGCGGCCCGAGGACACCCACAGGTCGCGCCCGCCGTCGAGCAGTCGCACGTCTTCATGGCCGAACAGGGTGAACACCCACAGCGCGTACGCGGCCCACCAGTTGGACTTGTCGCCGTAGATCACCACGGTGTCGTCGCGGGAGATGCCCTTGCGGTTCATCAGGTCGGCGAACTGCTCACCGGTGATGTAGTCGCGGACCGGCGCGTCGTTGAGGTCGGTGACCCAGTCGATCTTCACCGCGCCGGGGATGTGGCCGACGTCGTAGAGCAGCACGTCCTCGTCGGACTCCACCACGACGAGACCGGGTTTGCCGAGGTTCCCCGCGAGCCAATCGGCGGTCACCAACCGCTCCGGGTGGGCGTAGGACTGCAGGGCGGGACTGGAATCGGCAGGCACTGGCACGTCATCGAGCCTACCGTGCGGGCCCGCAGCGTTGTGGGCGGCGGATCCCCTGCCGTCCGCGGTGTGAAGCCGCCGACGAGCGTCCGCGGATCAGGCCACCGGGTTGGCTGTCCACAACTGCGCGATCGAGAGTCCCACCCCGGCCAGCAGCCGGCGAAGCATCGGCAGGCTGATGCCGACCACGCTCGAGGGGTCGCCGTCCACGCCGTCGACGAACCAGCCGCCCAGACCGTCCAGGGTGAACCCGCCGGCGACCCGCAGCGGCTCGCCGCTGGCCAGGTAGGCCTCCAAGTCGGCTTCTGGGGGCACGCCGAAACGCACTGTGGTGACAGCAGTTTCGGTGATGTGTTCGGTGATCACGTTGTCGCGTAACCGAATCAGGCTATGCCCGGTGTAGAGCTTTCCCTCTCGTCCGGCCATTGTCTGCCATTTGGCGCGGGCGTCGTCGACCGTCGGCGGCTTGCCGCACAACTCGCCGTCGATGTAGAGCATCGAATCACAGCCGATCACAACGCAATCGGCGCTGATTGGGGTCGGCAGAACCTGCGCGACCTGCTCAGCCTTGGCGGCAGCCAGGGCGCCGGTTACCTCGCCCGGGCCGACATCCGTTGCCAGGCGGGCGATCACGGCGTCCTCGTCGACACCGGAGACCACCACCAGCGGATCGATTCCGGCGCCGCGCAGCACACCGAGCCGACCTGGTGAAGCAGATCCCAGGACGAACCTCGTCACCGGCGGTGCTTGATGGCGCCGGATATCCTCCGCATCGCTGGCGCTCTGCCTCGTCACCGGCGGTGCTTGATGGCGCCGGATATTCTCCGCATCGCTGGCGCTCTGCCTCGTCACCGGCGCATGTGAGTGCGTTCCAGCAGCGTGATCCGCTGCCAGCTGAACAGCGGAAAACGGAGTTTGTCGACCGGGTGCCCCCAAAGGTTGCGGTCGCCCGTGCCGGTTTCGGTTGCGCCGCCGCCGGCCGTGCCGAGGACGGTGACCAGTGCCGCGATCTCAGCGTCGGTGGGATTGCCCTTGAGCACCCGGATGTGCGGCTCGGCGGCCGTGGGAGTCTCCACCGCCGGGGTGGTCGCCTCGGCTTCGTCACCCTCGACCGGGCTCACGGCGCCTTCACTGCTCGCGTCATTCGCTGCGCTCTCTCCGCTCGTTCCGCTCACAGGGGAATGTTCCCGTGCTTCTTGGGCAGCGGCTGGACGATCTTGCGTTCCAGCAGCCGCAGCGACGTCGCGATGTAGCCGCGAGTGTGCGACGGGGGGATCACCGCGTCGACGTAGCCGCGCTCGGCGGCGACGTACGGGTTCACCAAGGTGTCCTCGTATTCCTGCTGAAGTTGCAGGCGAAGCGCGTCCACATCCTCGCCCTTCTTAGCGGCCTCGGAGAGTTGAGAGCGGTAGACGAAACCGACCGCGCCGGAGGCGCCCATGACCGCGATCTGGGCTGTCGGCCAGGCCACGTTCACGTCGGCGCCCATCTCCTTGGAACCCATCACGCAGTACGCGCCGCCGTAGGCCTTGCGGGTGATGACGGTGATCTTGGCGACGGTGGCCTCACCGTAGGCGTAGAGCAGCTTGGCACCGCGCCGGATGATGCCGTTGTATTCCTGCTCGGTGCCGGGCAGGAAGCCGGGCACGTCGACCAGCAGCACGATCGGGATGTTGAAGCAGTCGCAGGTCCGAATGAACCGCGCGGCCTTCTCCGAGGCGTTGATGTCCAGGCAGCCGGCGAACTGGGTGGGCTGGTTTGCCACGATGCCGACCGTGCGCCCCTCGACGCGGCCGAACCCGATGATGATGTTCTGCGCGTAACCGGACTGCACCTCGAGGAACTCGTCGTCGTCGAGGATCCGGGTGATCACCTCGTGCATGTCGTACGGCTGGTTCGGCGAGTCCGGGATCAGCGTGTCCAGCTCAACGTCCTCGTCGGTGAGGTTGTCCTCGATCGCGCCGTCCGCAACCGGCACCGGGTAGCGCGGCGGGTCGGCGTAGTTGTTCGGCGGCAGGTAGCTCAGCAGGTCGCGCACGTACTCGAAGGCGTCCTGCTCGCCGGAGGCGACGTAGTGCGCGGTGCCGGACTTGCCCATGTGGGTGTGCGCACCGCCCAGCTCCTCCTGGGTGACGTCCTCGCCGGTGACGGTCTTGATCACGTCCGGGCCGGTGATGAACATCTGGCTGGTCTGGTCGACCATCACAATGAAGTCGGTCAGGGCGGGGGAGTACACGTGACCGCCGGCGGCCGCGCCCATGATCAGCGAGATCTGCGGGATCACCCCGGAGGCGCGGATGTTGTTGTGGAAGATCTTGCTGTAGAGGCCCAGCGAGACCACACCCTCCTGGATGCGGGCACCGGCGCCGTCGTTGATCCCGATCAGCGGCCGGCCGGTCTTCATGGCCAGCTCCTGGACCTTGACGATCTTCTCGCCGTAGACCTCGCCGAGGCTGCCGCCGAACACGGTGGCGTCTTGGCTGAAGATGCAGACCTCGCGGCCGTCGATGGTGCCGTAGCCGGTGACCACGCCGTCGCCGAGCGGCCGTTTCTCGGCCAGGCCGAAGTTGGTGCTGCGGTGCTTGGCCAGCGCGTCGAGTTCGACGAACGAGCCCTCGTCCAGCAGGGCGAGGATGCGCTCGCGGGCGGTCAGCTTGCCCTTGGCGTGCACCCTCTCGACTGCGGCCTCACCGACCGGATGCAGGGTCTCCTCGGTCCGGCGCTTGAGGTCGGCAAGCTTGCCTGCGGTGGTGTGGATGTCGACGACATGCTCACCTCGGGCTTCTACGGCGGGCTCCCCGGAGTGCTCACTAACTGTCATAAGAAATGATCTTAATCGCGGGCGATCGGATCGCCCGACCGGACCCGCCTAGGCCCACTTCGGCGTGTTCACCTCATGCGACGAGCCGAAACCAAAATCGCTGGCACTCCAGCAGTGGAGGCTCACAGCGTTCGGTTTATCGCCTCGGTGCCAGCGGGTACGCGGCTGGTATGAAGCCCAACGTCGCGATCACTCACCCGGACCGGGTGCTCTTCCCGGCCTCCGCCACCCACGAAGCGATCACCAAGGGCAACCTGATCGACTACTACGCCGAACTGGCGCCGGTGATGATCCCGCATCTGGACGGCCGTCCGCTCACGCTGACCCGCTTTCCCGGCGGCATCGAGGAGGAAGGGTTCATCCAGCAGAACTTCGCCGCGTCACTGCCGGACTGGATGGACCGGGTCGAGGTCGCCAGGAAGTCCGGAAAGGGCAGCGTCACGCATCCGGTGGCGGCGCGGGACGAGGCGCTGGTATGGGCGGCCAACCAGGACTGCGTCACGCTGCACGCCTGGTTGTCCCGCCGGCCGCAGTTGGAAGAACCCGATCGACTGGTGTTCGATCTGGACCCGGCCGACGACGACTTCGCCGTGGTCCGGGCCACCGCGCGGGCGGTGGCCGACGTGCTCCAGGAGCTGGGTATGACGGCCTACGTGCAGACGACGGGTTCTCGCGGCCTGCACGTCGTCGCACCGCTGTGTGGCAGCGCCGATTTCGATACCGCTCGGGAGTTCGCCCGCGCCATCGCCGGCCTCGTCGTCGACGACGACCCGCTGCATCGGGCCTGCGAAATCCGCAAGAGCGGCCGCGACGGCAGGCTGTATGTGGACGTCATGCGGAACGCCTACGGGCAGACGGCGGTAGCGCCGTACGCGGTACGGGCTCGCCCCGGTGCGCCGGTGGCCACCCCATTGGAATGGGACGAACTCGACGTGCCCGGCATGCGACCGGACGGGTTCACCCTGCGCGGCGTGCCCAACCGGATGTCCGAACGCGGCGACCCATGGGCCGACATGTATCGGCACGCATGCGCTCTGGCGCCGCTGCGGAATCGTCTGGCGAAGCTGGGTGCATGAAGCTGGGCGCTCTGGCGTCAGGCGGCGGTCTTATTGGGTTCGGGCGGTTCGATGACATCGGTGACTTCCTTGACGAAGTCACCGATGTAGCGGATCGCCCGCCGACCTTCGGGGAGCACGTCGGCCGCTAGGGGAAAGTCGTGAATCTGGCCGTCCCACAGATGCAGATCGCACGGGACGCCGGCGGCCTCCAGCCGCTGCGCCATGACCTCGGCGTCGGGCAGCAGCAGTTCGTCGGAGCTGGCGTGGATGGTGACCGGTGGCAGTGCCGTCAGGTCGGCATCCACCGGGGAGACAACTTGGGCCCGGCGGAGATAGCGGGTGAACGTCGGTAGCGCTCCGCGCGGGAACATCGCGCACCGGTCAGCGTTGCGGTGCCGCAACTTCGCCGTCGGATCGGCATCGGTGAAGGGTGAAACCACTGCTATGCCAGCAGGTTTCGTCAATTCGGATTGCAGAGCGGCCAAGGTTGTCATGAAGGCGAGATATCCACCGGCCGAGTCGCCGGCGATCACGATCTGTTCTGGGTCGTAGCCGCGACGGATCAGCCAGCACAGCCCGCTCAGACCGTCTTCGATCGCGTCGGATATCCGGTGCGCGGGCAACATTCGGTAATCGATGTTGAGGACGCACGCGTCGGCGGCCAGGGACAGCCGTGCCACCAGGGAGCGGTGGGTATTCAGGCCACACGTCAGGAATGCACCGCCGTGCAGATACAGGATCGCCCGCTGCGACGCCGTCCGGGAACCCTGAACCCGTTCGGCGACACAGGAACCCAGCTGGAGACGTTCAACGCATACAGGCGGCCGGTAGGGTGCCCAGCCGGCAAACCGGTCAACCGATGCGAACGGCCACGCCAGGTCCGGCCGCATGGCCCACGCGCGCACCACATTCTTGACGACGAACCGGCTGGCCAGCGACACCGCAACCGATTGTGCGCTGTGACGACGGTGAATTCGCCTGTTCAACCCCCCGGTGATCACCCGATCAGCTCCTCCACGGTGTGTGAATACCCCGCGGTCGGGCGTTTCAACCGGCGCGGCGACAGCACCGGCCCTAGGCTGGCGAAATGGATGTTCAGCAGCCCCGATCACCGCTCGACGCAACCGTTCTGCGAGACCGGCTGGTTGGACCCGGCCAAGCGTGGCGCGCATTGGACATGGTCGCCGAGACAGGTTCCACCAACGCCGATCTGTTGGCCCGCTCCGCGGCGGGCGAGGACATCGACGGCGCGCTGCTGCTGGCCGAACACCAGACGGCTGGCCGCGGACGGCACGGCCGGCACTGGGTGGCGCCGGCACGCAGCCAGCTGGCATTGTCGGTCGGGGTCGCCGCCGACATGGTGCCGACATCGGGATGGGGCTGGCTGACACTGGCGACCGGCGTCGCGGTGGCCGATGCGCTTGCCGAGGCCTCAGGGCTGCAGGTCGGCTTGAAGTGGCCCAATGACGTCATCGTGGGCGACGGCAAGCTGGCCGGCATCCTCGCCGAGGTGGCCGCGCCCAAGCAGCTCATCGTGGTCGGACTCGGCCTGAACGTGACCATGACCGCCCAGGAGGCGCCGGATCCGGCGGCGGTCTCGTTGGCCATGCTCGGCGCCTCGGTGATCGACCGAAACATCTGGGCAGACAAGATACTTCGGCACCTCGCGGCCCGAATCGCGGCGTGGCGTGCGGCTGGCGGGGCGGACGAGGCGCTGGCGGCGGACTACCGCCGGCACAGCTGCACCCTGGGCGCCCGGGTACGCGCCGACATGCCCGGCGACCGGCGAGTCGAGGGCCTCGCCGAGGCCATCGACGACGCCGGCCGGCTCGTCATCAACACCGGGAATGAGACGGTCACCGTGTCGGCCGGCGACGTCACGCGGCTGCGGCCGACCGGCGGTTCAGCAAGGCTCGACGGAGTCGAGGCGAAGCTGGGACCGCCGAACGAAGACGGCAACTAGGACTTCCCGTGGGTTATCCGGAGAACGTGCTGGCCGAGGACGAACAGGTGGTGCTGCACCGCCATCCGCACGTCAAACGCCTGATCGGCGCAATACTGGCCCTGCTGCTGGCGACGGCCTGCGCGGGGTTCGCATCGGGGATCGTCAACCCACGGGCCTGGGACCCCAATGCCAAAAACGTGGTCTTCGGGGTGATCTGGGCGATTTGGCTGGTGGTGGTCGGCTGGCTGGCACTCTGGCCGTTCCTGAACTGGCTGACCACGCATTTCGTCGTCACCGATCGGCGCGTGATGTACCGGTACGGGTTGCTGACCCGCAGCGGCATCGACATCGCGCTGGCGCGGATCTCTCACGTGGAGTTCGTCCACGGGCTCGTCGACCGGATGTTGCGAACCGGGACGCTGATCATCGAGTCGGCGTCACAAGAACCGCTGGAGTTCTACGACATCCCGCGCGTGGAACAGGTCCACAGGCTGCTCTATCAGGAAGTCTTCGACAACCCGCCCGCTGGGGGCTGACGCCGAGCGGGGCGCCGGAACAGGGTCACCACACCGGTGTCCGGACCGCCCTCCAGTGAGTCCTCGATCGCCTCGGCGAGCGCGCCGGTCTCGATCGTCGCGTCCAGCGCGGCGTCGGTGCTGCGCGCGAACTCGTCGGGGAAGACCCAGCGCCGGAACGCCCAGAACCGGAACGCCATCTGCAGCAGGTTGCCGATGATGTAGGCCGAGACGAAGTCGGCGAGGTTCTCCATGGTCAGCGACACCATCGGCGCCCGCAACTGCAGGACATAGCTGGAGAACCACAACGGCGCCATCGACAGCAGCACGCCGACCCCGCTGACCCCGAAGAACAGCAATGCCTCGTGGTGGCGCTCCCGGCCGCCCCGGTCCTTGAAGCTCCACTCGCGGTTGAGGATGTAGGAGGCGATCACCGCGACGATTCCGGAGATGACCTTGGCGGTGACCGGCTTCGGCGACAGAATCGTCAGCTTGAGCGTGTAGAACAGCGCTGAGTCGATGACGAATGTGGTCGCGCCGACAATGGCGAACTTGATCAACTCATGGTGGCGCTCGGCCAGCGGCCGGATCGCCCGCGGCAGGCGGGCGATCGTGGCGTCGGTAAAAGACACAATTTGCCAGTGTACGGACTTTGGCTCACCTGCGCCTAATGACTGGATAACGGCGTCCACGGGCCGACGTGACACGATATTGCCCGTGCCTGCGCCCTCCGAGCCTCCAGCTTCGACGCCGTCGCCCGCCGATGGCCCCGTAAGTGGGAGCCCCTTGGTCGCCATGGTCGGTGGCGGTCAGCTGGCCCGGATGACCCACCAGGCCGCGATCGCGCTCGGCCAGCGGCTGCGGGTGCTGGCGGCCGCGGCGGACGAGCCGGCGGCCCAGGTCACTCCCGATGTGGTGATCGGCTCGCACACCGACCTCGACGACCTGCGCCGCGCCGCTGCCGGGGCCACGGTGCTCACCTTCGACCACGAGCACGTCCCGGGGGAGCTGCTGGACAAGCTGGTCGCCGAGGGGATCAATGTGGCGCCGCCGCCGGCAGCGCTGCTGCACGCCCAGGACAAACTGGTGATGCGTCGCAGGCTGGCGGCGCTGGGGGCTCCGGTGCCGCGGTTCGTCGCGATCGAGGCCCCCGAGAACATTGCCGCCCTCGACGAGTTCGCCGCGCTCACCGGTGGCCCGATGGTGGTGAAGGCGACCCGGGGCGGTTACGACGGGCGTGGGGTGTCGATCGTCGACGACGTGGCTGCGGCTCGTGCCGCCGCCGCCGACTATCTGGCCTCCGGGGTGCCGGTGCTGGCCGAAGAGCGGGTCGCGATGCGGCGGGAACTCTCGGCGCTGGTCGCCCGGTCGCCGTTCGGCCAGGGCGCGGCGTGGCCGGTGGTCCAGACGGTGCAGGAAGACGGGATCTGCGTGACGGTCATCGCGCCGGCCCCCGAACTGTCCGACGAATCATCTTCTGCCGCACAGCAATTGGCGCTTCGGCTAGCCGAGGAGCTGGGCGTGGTCGGGGTGCTGGCCGTCGAGCTGTTCGAGACCACCGACGGCGAGTTGCTGGTCAACGAGCTGGCGATGCGACCGCACAATTCCGGACACTGGACCATGGACGGCGCAGCTACCAGCCAGTTCGAGCAGCATCTGCGCGCGGTATTGGACTATCCGCTGGGCGCCACGACTCCGGTGGCCGCGGTGACCGTGATGGCCAATGTGCTCGGCGCACCACAGCCGCCGGCGATGACGATGGACGAGCGACTGCACCACCTGTTCGCCCGCTATCCCGACGCGCACGTGCACCTGTACGGCAAGGACGAGCGGCCCGGCCGCAAGATCGGGCACGTCAACCTGCTCGGTGACGACGCGACCGCGTCGGCGAAGCTGCGTGAGCGGGCCGAAAGCGCGGCACACTGGTTGTCGCACGGTGTGTGGCGCGAGATGTCAGACGGATGGGATGCACATGGCTAACAGCCCCCGGGTCGGCGTGATCATGGGCAGTGACAGCGACTGGTCGGTGATGGAGGACGCGGCCATGGCGCTGGCCGAATTCGACGTCCCGTTCGAGGTCGGGGTGGTCTCGGCGCACCGCACCCCGCAGCGGATGTTCGACTACGCCCGCGACGCCGCCGGCCGCGGGATCGAGGTGATCATCGCCGGCGCCGGCGGTGCCGCGCACCTGCCCGGCATGGTGGCTTCGGCCACACCGCTGCCGGTGATCGGTGTGCCGGTCCCGCTGGCCCGCCTGGACGGGCTGGATTCGTTGCTGTCGATCGTGCAGATGCCGGCCGGGGTGCCGGTGGCCACCGTTTCTATCGGCGGCGCGCGCAACGCGGGTTTGCTGGCAGTACGCATCCTGGGCTCCGCCGACGCCGGATTGCGGGCTCGGATGGTGGCGTTCCAGGATCAGCTGGCCGACACCGTACTTGCGAAGGACGCGGCGCTTCAGGGTAAAGTTACCGGCGAGTAATTTAGGAGGCTGTGATGGCTGGGTGGGCCGGAAATCCGTCGTTTGACCTGTTCAAACTCCCCGAGGAGCACGACGAGCTGCGGGCAGCGATCCGCGCGTTGGCCGAGAAGGAGATCGCTCCTTACGCCAAGGAGGTGGACGAGAAGGCGCGCTTCCCCGAAGAAGCGCTGACCGCCCTGAACGCTTCGGGGTTCAACGCTGTCCACGTGCCCGAGGAGTACGGCGGGCAGGGCGCGGACTCGGTGGCGGCCTGCATCGTGATCGAAGAGGTGGCCCGGGTGTGTGCCTCCTCGTCGCTGATTCCGGCGGTGAACAAGCTGGGCACCATGGGCCTGATCCTGTCGGGCTCCGACGAGTTGAAGCGGCAGGTGCTGCCGGGCCTGGCGTCCGGTGAGGTGATGGCCTCCTACGCCTTGAGCGAGCGGGAGGCCGGCAGTGACGCCGCGGCGATGCGCACCCGCGCCAAGGCCGACGGGGATGACTGGATCCTCAACGGGTCCAAGTGCTGGATCACCAACGGCGGCAGGTCCAGCTGGTACACGGTGATGGCGGTGACCGACCCCGACCTGGACGCCAACGGCATCTCGGCATTCATGGTGCACGTCGATGACGAAGGCTTCACCATCGGTCCCAAGGAGCACAAGCTCGGCATCAAGGGTTCACCGACCACCGAGTTGTACTTCGAGAACTGCCGCATCCCCGGCGACCGGATCATCGGCGAGCCCGGTACCGGATTCAAGACCGCGCTGCGCACCCTGGACCACACCCGCCCGACCATCGGCGCCCAGGCCGTCGGCATCGCGCAGGGCGCCCTGGACGCGGCGATCGACTACACCAAGGACCGCAAGCAGTTCGGCAAGAACATCAGCACTTTCCAGGGTGTGCAGTTCATGCTCGCCGACATGGCGATGAAGCTGGAGGCCGCCCGGCTGATGGTCTACTCCGCCGCGGCGCGTGCCGAGCGCGGTGAGACCGGGCTGGGCTTCATCTCCGCGGCCTCCAAGTGCTTCGCCTCCGATGTGGCCATGGAGGTCACCACCGATGCCGTGCAACTGTTCGGCGGGGCCGGCTACACCACCGACTTCCCCGTCGAGCGGATGATGCGCGACGCCAAGATCACCCAGATCTACGAGGGCACCAACCAGATCCAGCGAGTAGTGATGAGCCGGCACCTGCTGCGCTGAGGTCTACTCGGCACTTCCGCGAGATTGCATGTCTGCAGGAAAAGTGCGATCAGCACCTGCGTGGTTGCAATCTGGCGGTGATCGAAGCCGTCGGCGATCGCCTCAATTAGGTTGAGAGCACCATGGCCGCCGAAACCCAAGCCGAACCGGCTCGCACGCCGAGCATCTACCTGGCCGCCGCCGAGGGCGGCACCGGCAAGTCCGCGATCGCGCTGGGCCTGCTGCACCTACTGGCCGCCTCGTCGGCGCGGGTGGGTGTGTTCCGCCCGATCGTCCGCTCCCTCGACGAGCCCGATGAGCAACTCGAGTTGCTGCTTGCGCACGCCACCGCCAAGATCGACGACCACAGCGGCTGCCGCGGTGTGACCTACCAGCAGGTCTACTCCGACCGGGAAGCTGCGCTGGGTGAGATCGTCGCGCGGTTCCACGACGTCGCGCGCCAGTGCGACACCGTGCTGGTGGTCGGCAGCGACTACACCGACGTCGTCAATCCCAGCGAGTTGACCTTCAACGCCCGTGTCGCGGTGAACCTGGGAGCCCCGCTGGTGTTGGCCGTCAACGGTCACAACCGCGATGCGCAGGCCATCGGCGAGATCGCCGCGCGCTGCCTGGCCGAGGTGGCCGCCGTCCACGCGCACCCGGCCGCGGTGATCGCCAACCGCTGCGACCCGGACCGGCTGGCGGACGTCACCCAGGCCATCTCCGGGCAGCTGGCCGGTGCCGGCATTCCGGCGTTCGCAGTCCCGGAGGTGGCGCTGCTGGCCGCTCCCACGATGGCCGAACTCTGTACGGCGTTGGGCGGCACCGTCTACAGCGGCGATCCGGAGCTGCTGCGCCGGGAGGCGCTCAGTGTCATGGTCGGCGGGATGACCGCCGAGAACATCCTGGACCGGCTGACCGAAGGCCAGGTGGTGATCGTGCCGGCCGACCGCTCCGACGTACTGCTGGCGCTGGTGAACGCCCATGAGGCACAGGGCTTCCCGTCGTTGGCGGGGATCATCCTCAACGGCGGACTGCTGCCGCATCCGGCCATCGACAAACTCGTCAAGGGGCTCCGGCCGACATTGCCGCTGATCGCCACCGGCCACCGCACCTACGACACCGCCGAACAGGTATCGCACACCGGATCGCGGATCACCGTCGATGCGTTGCGCAAGATCGACACCGCGCTTGCGGTGATGGCCGCCCACGTCGACGGCGCCGAACTGGCCGAGCGGATCCGGGTTCCGGCGTCGACGGTGGTGACCCCCCAGATGTTCGAGTACCAGCTGCTGGAGCGGGCCCGGGCCGACCGCCGCCACATCGTGCTTCCCGAAGCCACCGATGACCGGATCCTGTTGGCGGCCGGCCGGTTACTGTCGCGTGGCATCGTCGACCTGACCCTGCTCGGCGTGGAAGACGCGGTGCGCAGGCGCGGCTCCGAACTCGGGGTGGACCTGGCAGCGGCGCAGGTGATCGACCCCGCAAGCAGCGGCCTGCTGGAATCGTTCGGCGCCGAATACACCCGACTGCGCGCACACAAGGGGATGACCGAGGACCGCGCCCGCGAGATCATGCGCGACATCTCCTATTTCGGCGCGATGATGGTGCAACTGGGTATGGCCGACGGGATGGTGTCGGGTGCCGCGCACACCACGGCCCACACCATCCGCCCCGCGTTCGAGATCATCCGAACCGCGCCCGGGGTGTCGACGGTGTCCAGTGTCTTCCTGATGTGCCTGTCGGACCGGGTGCTGGCGTACGGCGACTGCGCGGTGGTGCCGGACCCGACCGTCGAGCAACTCGCCGATATCGCGATCTCCTCGGCGGCCACCGCGGCTGCGTTCGGCATCGAACCCAGGGTGGCGCTGCTGTCGTATTCGACCGGTGAGTCCGGCGCCGGGGCCGGTGTGGACAAGGTGCGTGCCGCAACACAATTGGTGCACGAGCGCCGCCCCGACCTGCTCGCCGACGGGCCCATCCAGTACGACGCCGCCGTCGACGAGGGGGTGGCGGCGGCCAAGATGCCGGACTCGGCGGTGGCCGGGCGGGCCACCGTGCTGGTGTTCCCGGACCTGAACACCGGCAACAACACCTACAAGGCGGTGCAGCGCAGCGCCGGCGCGGTGGCGATCGGACCGGTGTTGCAGGGGTTGGCCAAACCGGTCAACGACCTGTCCCGGGGTGCGCTGGTGGACGACATCGTCTACACGGTGGCGATCACAGCGATCCAGGCGCAGTTGGTGGCTCAGTGACTTCGGGACGGACCGGCCTGGTACTGGTGCTCAACTCCGGGTCGTCGTCGATCAAGTACCAACTGGTCGATCCGGTGGCCGGCACCGCGGTGGTCTCGGGACTGGTCGAGCAGATCGGTGAGCCGGACGGGACGATCCCCGACCATGCCGCCGGCCTGCGCTGGATCCACCAGCAGCTCGTCGACTCCGGTGTGGACCTCGGCACCGTCCGGGCAGTGGGGCATCGGGTTGTGCACGGCGGCACCAAGTTTTACTCGCCGACGCTGATCACCGACGCGGTGCTGGCTGAGATC
This sequence comes from Mycobacterium sp. IDUB_21, assembly GCF_055419425.1. Classification (NCBI taxonomy): domain Bacteria; kingdom Bacillati; phylum Actinomycetota; class Actinomycetes; order Mycobacteriales; family Mycobacteriaceae; genus Mycobacterium; species Mycobacterium sp. IDUB_21. The sequence goes on from NZ_JBVAXQ010000003.1 coordinate 112,752, forward strand.
GAGCGGCTCGCGGAGCTGGCACCGCTGCACAACCCGCCCAACGCGATCGGCATCGAGGTGGCGCGCGCCGATTTCCCGGACGTGCCGCATGTGGCGGTCTTCGACACCGGCTTCTTCCACTCGCTGCCGGAGGCCGCCGCCACTTACGCGATAGAGCGCGAGGTGGCAAGCGATTACGGCATCCGCCGGTACGGTTTTCACGGCACCTCGCACGAGTACGTCTCCGGCGAGGTGGCCCTGACGCTGGGCGTCGGCCTCGCCGAGCTCAACACCATCGTGCTGCACCTGGGCAACGGGGCGTCGGCCTCGGCGGTGCGCGGCGGGGTGGCGGTGGAGACCTCGATGGGGTTGACCCCGCTGGAGGGTCTGGTGATGGGAACCCGTTGCGGCGATATCGATCCCGGCGTGCTGATGCACCTGAGGCGCACCGCCGGCATGGGGGTGGAGGAGCTCGACGACCTGCTCAACCGGCGCTCCGGATTGAAGGGGCTGTGCGGGATCAACGACTTCCGGGAGCTGCTCGAACGTATCGCCGACGGTTCGGCGCCGGCAAAGCTGGCCTACGACGTCTACATCCACCGGCTGCGCAAATACATCGGCGCCTACCTGGCGGTGCTCGGTCGCGTCGACGCGATCGCCTTCACAGCGGGGGTGGGGGAGAACGTCGCCGCGGTGCGCGAGGACGCACTGGCGGGCCTGGACGGACTGGGTATCGTCGTCGACCCGCAGCGCAACCGCACCGGCAAGGGCGCGCGGGTCATCTCCACCGACGGCTCGCGCACCACGGTGCTGGTGGTTCCCACCAACGAGGAGTTGGCCATCGCCCGCGCCGCCTGGCAGTTCGTGTGACCAGCTTCCGCGATCCCGATCCGAGCGCGCCGCTGTGGCGGGCAGCGCAGCTGTTCCGCTTGCTGAGTTGCCTTTACGCACTGGGTTTTCAGATCGCGATCAACGACGACCTGGCAAGACCCGGCGTGGCCTGGGTGCTGTTCGCTGTGCTGATCGCCTGGAGCATCGCCTGCGCAATCGCCTACCTGCGCGGCTTCGGCCGCCGACCGGCGTGGGTGATCGCCGAACTGCTCGTCGTGGTGGTTCTGATGCTGTCCACTGAACTGGTCGCTTCCCGATCTTGGGCGCTGGACAACCAGACCTGGCCGACGACGCTGTGGGCCAGCAACGCCACGATTTCGGCGGCGCTGCAGTTCGGCCCGGCCGGCGGCATGCCCGCCGCGGTGGTGGTCACCGCGGCCAGTGCATTCGTGAAGGGCTATGTGAGCCTCAACTTCGGCCGCAACGCCACGGTGATCATCGAGTTGGCGCTCGGGCTGGCCGTGGGTATGGCCGTCCAGACGGCGCGCCGTGCCCACGACGACCTGCAGCGCGCGACCCGGCTCTCGGCGGCGACCGAGGAACGCGAACGGTTGTCCCGGCACGTCCACGACGGCGCCATCCAGGTGTTGGCGCTGGTTGCCCGCCGCGGCCGGGAGATCGGCGGCGCGGCAGTGGAATTGGCGGACCTGGCTGGCGAGCAGGAACGTGCGCTGCGGCGGTTGGTCAGCTCGGCGGGGTTTGTCGTGGATCTCGATACCGCCGAAACCGATCTGCGCGCTCTGCTGGCGCGCCGGGCGGACGACCGGGTGTCGATGAGCCTGCCGGCCACGCCGGTGATGCTGGCCCGCGGCGCCGCGGCCGAACTCGATGCGGCGATCGGCAACGCGCTGGACAATGTTCGCAGCCACGCGGGCCCGGACGCTCGGGCCTTCGTGCTGTGCGAAGACCTGGGCGACGCCGTGACCGTCACTGTGCGCGACGACGGTGTGGGCATCGCCGCGGGCCGGTTGGACGAGGCCGCCCGGCAGGGACGGGTCGGTGTCTCGAAGTCGATCGTGGGCCGGTTGGCGGCGCTGGGCGGTAGCGCGGCGTTGCACACCGAAGTCGGGGAGGGAACCGAATGGGAACTCAACCTCCCACGGTGATGGTCGTCGACGACCATCCGATCTGGCGGGACGCGGTGGCCCGCGACCTGGCCGAATCGGGTTTCACCGTGGTCGCCACCGCCGACGGGGTAGCCGCCGCACGCCGCCGGGCCGAGGTGGTCAGGCCCGACGTGGTGGTGATGGACATGCGACTTTCCGACGGCGACGGCGTCGCGGCGACGACCGCGGTGCTCGAGGTCTCGCCGTCGACGCGGGTGCTGGTGCTGTCCGCCTCCGATGAACGTGATGACGTGCTGCAGGCCGTCAAGGCCGGCGCGACCGGGTACCTGGTCAAAAGCGCTTCGCGCGACGAGTTGAGTACCGCGGTGCACGCAACGGCGGCCGGGCGTGCGGTGTTCACCCCCGGACTGGCCGGGCTGGTTCTGGGTGAATACCGCCGGCTGTCGCGCAGCCCGGACTCCGGGCCGGCGACCCCGGCACTGACGGAGCGGGAAACCGAGGTGCTGCGCTATGTGGCGAAGGGATTGTCCGCCAAGCAGATCGCGGCGAAACTGTCGTTGAGTCACCGCACCGTGGAGAATCACGTCCAGGCGACGTTTCGCAAGCTTCAGGTCGCCAATCGGGTGGAGCTCACCCGCTACGCCATTGAGCACGGCTTGGATGAATAACCGCGGCGATCAATAACCGCGGCAGATCAGGTAGTCCTACTCATCCGTTTCGGCCGCAGAACCGGCATCGTCACGGCCATGACCGAACCGCGCGCCGTCATCAGTCGGCTCTCCGCAGAAGTCCACACCCTGTCCTGGCAGCTTCACCGCGTCTCGGGCGAGCTGGCCGACCTGGACCGGCTGATCAGCACCGCCACCGCCCCGGCGCCGACCACCCCGCGGCCACGACCGGCCCCTCAACCGGTTCGGCAGCCGGCCGACACGCCACCGACCGGTCTGCCGGAACCCCCCGTCCCGGCCGACACCAACTGGATCGGGAAACTGCTGGCCGTCGCCGGGGTCGCGGTGACGCTGGTCGGCGTGGTGCTGCTGCTGGTGCTGGCCGCCCAAGCCGGCATCTTGCGCCCACAGATCAGGGTGGCCGGCGGCTTCGCGCTGTCGGCTGCGCTGGTCGCGACGGCAGGCCGGTTGTACAGCCGGCCGGGCGGACGGATCGGCGCTATCGCGTTGGCCGCCACCGGGATCGCCGCTGCCTACCTGGATGTCATCGCGATCACCGCGTTCTACGAGTGGGTGCCCGCAGCCCTCGGTCTGGCCCTCGCCGCGCTGGTGGGCGGCGCGGGGCTGACCCTGGCGCGGCGCTGGGACTCCGAACACCTCGGAGTGCTGGTACTGGTGCCGTTGATCGGCTTGGCGCCGGTCCTCACCGGCGACGTCGACCTGCTGTTGATCGGTTTCCTGCTGGCATTGTCGGCGGCGGCGCTGCCGGTGCAATTGGGCAAGAACTGGACCGCGGTGTTCGCGGCCCGCATCGCGGCCCCGACGGTGCCGTTGCTGGTGGCGCTGGCCGCCGGCAGCCAGGACCATCGATGGCTGATCGGCGCCGCCTGCACGGCGGCTGCGATGCTGGCCGTCACCAGCGGGCTGCTGGTGTTGCCGACGACCACCAAACCCGGCGCGATCGCGCTACTGACCGCCGCCGGGACCCTGCCGGTGTTGGCGGCCGGGGCTGCCGTGGGCCGGGTGCCGGCCACCGCGCTGACCGCGGCGCTGTCGGTTGCCATGCTCGCGATCGTCCTCACCGGCCGTCGGATTGCCGGGCGGCGCCTGCCGGCTGTTGTCGTCGAAGTCTTCTCGGCGCTGTCGGCGGTCGCCGCACTGATCGCGGTCACCACCGTGCTGCACGGATCGGTACTGGCGCCGGTGTTGCTGGCGATGGCCGTGGTGGTCGCGGTCGCCGGGCGGCAGAGCAGTGCGGCGCGCCGACCTGCGACCGCGTTCGGTTTCGTCGGCCTCATCGCCTACTTCGGTTACGCGGCACCGCACAACCTGGTCACCGCGACCGCGATGTCGACCGCCGACTCGGTGTCCACACTGGTCGCCAGCCTGCTGGTGATCGCTTTGGTGGCCGCCCTCGCCCGGGCCTACACCGCCACGGGCATGACCGCCGACAGGGCCCGGATCCCCGCCGCGGTCGGCGCGGCGTTGAGCCTCTACGCCGTCACCATGTTCACCGTCACCGCCGGCGTCGCGATCGCCGGCACCGGCGGCGGCTTCCTGGCCGGTCACATGGCGGCCACCATCTGCTGGATCGCCCTGGCGGCCGCACTGTTGCGCCACGCGCTGCACCTGGCCGACCGCGGCGTCCGCACGTGGGCGGTCACCGCCGGCCTGGCGCTCACCGGCGCCGCAACCGCGAAGCTGTTCCTGTTCGACCTGGGCACCCTCGACGGCATGTTCCGGGTCGCGGCGTTCATCGTCGCGGGCCTGCTCCTGCTCGGCATGGGTACCGGCTACGCCCGCAGCCTGGCGCAGCCCGATGCCGGCGACCAGGCCTGAAAAGGAACCGAGCACCATGACACTGCAGCTGAGCTTCCCCGAACCTGCCGAACTGGCCGCGGCAACGCCGGCTGATCGTGACCGCGCCGTCGACGTCATGCGGATCACCGCCCTGATCGGCGTCGTGGTCGGGCACACCGTGATGGCCACCAGCGTCATCCGTGACGGCGTGCTGATCTGGGACAACCTGCTCGCCACGTCGACGTCTTTCCAGATGCTGACGTGGGTTTTCCAGATCATGCCGCTGTTCTTCTTCGCCGGCGCCGCGGCGTGTGTGACCTCGTGGCGGCCCGGCGCCGACTGGGGCGGCTGGCTGATGAAACGCTGCCTGCGGCTGTTCCGCCCGGTGTTCTACTACCTGGCCTTCTGGACTTGTGCGCTGAGTCTGCTGTACCCGCTGTTGCCACGGCATGTCTACGAACCGGTGGCCGGCGTCAGCATTCAGCTGCTGTGGTTCCTCGGGGCCTACGTGCTGGTGCTGGCCGCGATGCCGGTGCTCTACCGGGTGACCACGGTGGCGCGGCTGGCCGCCGGGGTGGCCGGGATCTACGCCGGAATCGCCGTGGTCGACGTGCTCCGGCTGCACTGGCCCGCCTTGGCGCCGCTGGGATATCTCAACCTCGCCGTCTGGCTCATTCCGGCGATGTTCGGCGTGGCTTATCGGCGTGGCCTGCTGGCCCGGCCGGCGGCCCTGATCGTGGCGGCAGCGCTGCTGGCGGTCAACGTGGGACTGCTGTGGTTCGGGCCCTACCAGCCGAGCATGGTCGGCACCGGTGACCACCAGCTGTCCAACACCAGCCCGCCCTCGCTGTTGCTGGCCGGGCACGCGATCGTCATGAGCGCGCTGGCGATCTGGGCCGCACCGGCGATCGGCCGGTGGGCGCAGCGGCCCCGGGTGTGGTGGCTGACCGCGATCGGTAACTCCGGAGCGATGACGCTGTACCTGTGGCACATCCCGGTGCTGCTGGGCGTGCACCTGCTCTTCGACGGGCTCCGCCTGCCGCGCTATCCGGGCCTGCCGCACTTCGTAGCGTTGAGTGTGCTGCAGCTGCTGATCGTGGCAGCGGTGATGGCGGTGCTGTTCGTGGTGCTGCGGCCGCTGGAGAACAACCCGCTGCCGGGCTGGGATGCCCCGGTGGTGGTCGCGCCGGGCCGCGGCGCGGCCGTCGGCTCGCTGCTGATGGTGGCCGGCGCGGCGACGCTGGTCGCGATCAAGTGGGGACTCAAGGACGACGGGCTGGTCTGTGTGGCGGCGCTGCTGACCGCGCTGCTGGGCGCCCGCGTGCTGGCCGTTCAGCCCCGCAGTTCAGCACCCAAGAATTCCGTGTTGTGCTGACCCGGCTCCGGGGGCGCACCGGTCGCAACGGCGTCGAACGAGCCGTATCGGGCCGGTGTGCGCACCACCGTGATCGCGCCGTCGCCGTCGCTCGTACGCAGCGCCAACCGGTTCTCGGCGAACAGCGCGGTGTCCACCACCTGCTTCCAGGTGTTGGCCAGGCACGCCATCAAGCCGTTGCGCTGCAACCGATCAACCCATTCGGCCGACGTGGCCGACGCCAGGGTGGATTCCAGCTCACCGGTGAGCTCGGGGTAGTTGATCGACCGGGAGCGCTGATCGGCGAACCGTGGATCGTCGATCAGGTCCGGTCGGCCGATGGTGTGGCACAGCGTATCCCAGTGTTTGGGCGTATAGGCGCTGATGACGACCCAGCCGTCGGCGGTGCGGAAGGCGTCTGAGGGCTGGGTGGCGAAGCCGACTCCCTTGCGCCGCTTGGCCGGTGCCTCGGCGGCCGGGGTGTCCGGCCGGTTCAGGTGCACGGTGAGCTGATTGGCCTGCAGGGCCACCGCCACGTCGTACATCGCCACTTCGACCACGTCGGCGACACCGTGGCGCTCCCGGTTGAGCAGCGCGGCCAACACCGCCTGTGCCAGCACATGCCCGCTGGCGTTGTCGACCAACTGGAACGGGATGATCTGCGGCTTGCCGTCGGGGGTGCGCATGCCCGAGGTCATCCCGGCCTCCGCCGCCACCATCAGGTCGACCCCCGGCCGATCGCCGTTCGGCCCGTTGCCGCCGTAGGCCGACAATCGGGCGTAGACGAGTTTCGGGTTGCGCGAACGCAGTTCGTCGGGCCCCAGCCCGAGCCGTTCCATCACGCCGGGCCGGAATGCCTCCAGTACGACGTCCGCCGTGTCGACCAGTGACAGGATCTGTTGCTTGGCCTCGGCGGTCCGCAGATCGACGGTCACCGACTTCTTGCCGCGGTTGTTGGGCAGAAAGTAGACGGCCAGTGGCGGTCGGCCCGGCAGCACCGAGGTGATGTGTCGGCTGGCCTCACCGCCAGGCGCCTCCACCTTGATGACTTCGGCGCCCAGGTCTGCCAGCACCTGACCGGCCAGCGGCCCGGCCACGTTCTGGGTGAAGTCCAGGACCCGAAATCCGTCCAGTGGCCGGGGGTTCGGGTTAGTCGGCATCATCGACCAGGGTAGCGGCGCGGCCGCGGTGACCTAGCAGGCGATCAGTACCAATGCCGGCGGCCGCCGACCGGACGCCCGACGGAACCCAAGATCCACAGCACCGCGCCGATCACCAGCAGGACGACGCCGATGCTCCACAAAATCTGGACCTTGAATATGAAGCCGAGAATGAGCAGAAGGACTCCCAAACCGATCATGGCTACTCCATTCCTATGAGGTGTTTGCTGCTGTCGGGCATCGAACTCGGTGTCGGCAGCTGACAGCTCGCCACTTGGGGGTTGACGCCGCCGTAGTTCAGCGGCCCGGCGAGCACGGTCAGTGCGATGGTTCCTGCCGAGCGGCACGTCGGCTCGACATTTGACAGATAGCCGCGCTGCCATACCGCGATGGCCCCGATCACCAACCAGATCAACACCACCGTGCCAAGTATGTTGCCCAACCGCATCGTGGCCTCCGTTTCGTACGTCGCGCGTAGTGCGTCCCGACGAGGGTGATTCCGACGATACTGCCGGCGGGCCTGTCGTGTACGTGGTTCGGTTCAGAGACCGGCGTCCTCGCCGAACGTCATTGCACCCCACAGTCCGACGATGACGCTGGGGATACCGGCCAGCAGTTCCAGCACCATTCCGACCTGCTCCGGCCCTGCTGAGCAGAAGACGGCCGCGTGCGGCGCACGGCCGGTTTACTTGGCGCTGATCTTGGCGATCTGGGCCTGCGACAGCTTCGCCACCGCGTCGGGTAGCGGCTGGAAGTGCACCTTGTTCAGGAAGGAGGGGTCGTTGCCGTCGGTGATGGCCCAGTGCAGGAATGCCTGCAGGGTCTGGGCGGTCGCGGCGTCCTTCTGGTTGGCGTTGACGATCGCGTACTCGTAGTTGACGATCGGGTAGCTGTCGGGGGCGGGCCCGTTGATCAGCGAGACGGCCTGGTTGTCCGGGGTCTGATCGGCGAAGCCGGCCGCCGCGGCCGCGATGCTCTTGGCGTCGGGCTGCAAGTAGTTGCCGGCGGCGTTGGCGAGTTGCGCCGCACCCAGGCCTTTGTCGCGGGCCTGGTCGAGGAAACTGATCCCGATGTAGGCGACGCACCCGGGGGTTTCGGCGCAGCCGGTCACCATGCCGCCGTTGCCGTTTTCGCTCAGTGCCCCGGGCACGGCGGGGAAGTCCACGGTGGTGTCGAAGCCGGGGGCTTTGCCCCAGCCGTCGGGATCCTGCTTGGACAGGTACTGGGTGAACAGGAAGGTGTCGCCCGAGCCGTCGGAGCGGTGCAGTGGCACCACCGGGGTGTCGGGCAGATTCACCCCCGGGTTGAGCGCGGTGATCTGCGGGTCGTTCCAGACAGTGACGGTGCCGGAGTACATGGCCGCGAGCACCTTTCCGTCGAGCTTGATCGGATCGGTGACACCGGGAACGTTGTAGTTGACCTGTTGGGCGGAGACCGCCAGCGCGATGTTCATCAGGCCCGGGTGTTCCTTCATGTCGCCTTCGGACAGGTAGGCGTCCGAGGCGCCGATGTCAACCGCCCCGGCGGCGGCCTGCGAGATACCGGTCCCCGAACCGGTGCCCTGCGCGGTGATGGTGACGTTGGGGTACTGCTGGTGATAGGCCGGACCCCACTGATCGAACAGCGGATAGAGCAGGGTGCTGCCGGTCTCCGACAGCGACACGTCCGATGATGCCGGCGTGGTGGCCACGCCGCCGGCCGACGGAGCCGAATCCGACGGCGGGGTAGCGGTTTTCTGCCCGCAGGCCGCTCCCGCCAGGATCAGCGGTGCGATGGCAGACAGGGCCAGCAGGCTGCGTACACGAATCTTCACGGTTACACCCTTTCGTCGTACTCTGCGAATACCTAGGCGTTCTCGGCGGTCAACTGCCCCCGGGATATGTAGCGGACGGTCTCCTGGTGTTGCGGGAAGGAGAACAGCTGCGCGGTGGGCCCTTCCTCGACCAGCCTGCCCCCGAAGAAGAACGCGGTGCGGTAGCGCGCGGGCGGTGCACAGCAATTGCTGCTGGCCGCCGGACAGCCGGAACGGGGAGTCGCTCAGCCGGTCCTTGACGGCGTCCCAGCGACCGACGAGTCGCAGGTTCTCCTCCGCGACGTTACGGAATTCCTTGCGCAGCACCATTTTATGAGCCGGCACACCGGTGATTACCGCGCTCATCGCCGGAGCGCAGGCATTCGCGGTCTCGCTGGCGAGCCTCTCGGGTGGCATCGCCGGTCATGTTACGTCCGCCTCCTGCTGATCAGTTGTGGATTCACCCCGGTCGCTCGGCGCGGCGTGGCCGTCAAGACCGCATCGAGCAATGCCACGACCACTTGCCGGGAGTAGCGGTAAAGTTTTGTCCTGTGAAATTCGGCCGATGGACTGCGTTGTTGGCGCTGCTCGTTGTTGGCGCACTGATGGTTTCGGCGTGCGGCGATTCGAGCACAAAGTCCGGGTCATCCGGCGATGCGTCCGGATCGGTGGACTGCGGCGGCAAGCAGGAGCTGCATGCCAGCGGTTCGACCGCCCAGGAGAACGCGATCGAGCAATTCGTCTACGCCTACATCCGGGCCTGCCCGGGCCACACGCTGGACTACGCGGCGATCGGATCCGGCAAGGGCGTGGAACAGTTCGTCGGCAACGAAACCGACCTGGCCGGTTCCGATGTCGCGTTGGATCCGTCGAAAGGTCAGGTGGAACAGGCTTCGGCGCGGTGCGGTTCTCCGGCATGGGATCTGCCGACCGTGTTCGGACCGATTGCGATCACCTTCAACATCAGCGGCGTGAGCTCGCTGAACCTGGACGGGCCCACGACGGCCAAGATCTTCAACGGGAGCATCAACTCCTGGGACGACCCGGCGATCAAGGCCCTCAACAAGGGGACCAACCTGCCGACGACGCCGATCTCCGTGGTGTTCCGCAGCGACAAGTCCGGTACCACCGATAACTTCCAGAAGTATCTCGACGGTGCGTCCGACGGCGCGTGGGGCCGAGGTGTCAGTGAGACGTTCAACGGGGGTGTCGGCGTCAGTGCCGCCGGAAATGACGGGACCTCGGCGGTGCTGCAGAGCACCGACGGGGCGATCACCTACAACGAGTGGTCGTTCGCGGTGGGCAAGCAACTGCACATGGCCGGGATCGTGACCTCGGCGGGGCCGGACCCGGTGTCGATCTCTGCCGACTCGGTCGGCAAGACCATCGCCGCGGCGAAATTCGCTACCGGCTCCGGCCAAAGCAACGACCTGGTGCTGGACACGTCCTCGTTCTACAAGCCGACGAGCGCCGGCGCCTACCCGATCGTGTTGGCGACCTATGAGATCGTCTGCTCGAAGTACCCCGACGCCGCCACGGCCGCCGCAGTCAAGGCGTTCATGCAGGCCGCGATCGGGCCGGGCCAGGACGGGCTGGACCAGTACGGGTCCATCCCACTGCCGGATTCCTTCAAAACCAAGCTGCTGGCGGCGGTGAACGCCATTTCGTGACCATCTGCCAGATTTCTGTCGGGTGAACAGCCGGTTAAGCTGGCAGGTGGTCTTTCGCCGCGGTTTCGCGGCACCGGAGCAGCTAGGCGAGGCGAAGGGAGTGTCGTCGGTGAACAACACCGAGCCGGGTTCGCGGGTCGGGTCGCGGTTTGGCCCTTATCAACTCGGGCGGTTGTTGGGTCACGGCGTCGTGGGTGAGGTTTACCGGGCGGAGGACACCCGCAACGACGAGGCGGTGGCGCTCAAGCTGATCTCCGAGTCGTTCTCCGGCGACGACGCCTTCCGCAGTCGGCTGGAGGACGAGGCCGAAGCCGCCGGTCAGTTGACCGAGCCGCACGTGGTGCCGATCCGTGCCTACGGCGAGATCGACGACCTGCTGTACCTGGAGACGGGCCTGATCGACGGCACCGACCTAGCCACCGTGTTGGCCGACGGCGGGCCGTTGAGCCCGCCGCGGGCGGTGGCCATCGTGCGCCAGATCGCCGCGGCGCTGGATGCGGCGCACAACGCCGACGTCATCCACCGTGATGTCAAACCCGACAACATCCTGGTCACCGACGGCGACCTGGCCCACCTGATGGACTTCGGCGTGGCTGCGGCCATCGCCGATCCGGGTGCGCCGGCCGATCCGGCGACCGGCACCGTGAATTACATGGCGCCCGAGCGCTTGACCGGCGAGCAGGCCACCCACCTCGCCGATATCTACTCGCTGGGTTGTGTGCTGGCCGAATGCCTGAGCGGGGTGCCTCCGTTCTCTGCCGACACGGTTGAGGACGCGGTTGAAGAACGCCGGACGACGGCATCCCCGCGACCCAGCAAGCTGCGCCCGGGGCGTGTCCCGGCCGCCATCGATGATGTGCTGGCCCGCGGGTTGGCCCGCAGACCGGAGGACCGCTACAGCAGCGCCGGTGAGTTGGCCGCCGCCGCCTACGAAGCGCTGACCGAGCCCGAACGCCACCAGGTCGCCAGGATCCTGCGGCGCGGCGAGCCCGCCCTGCACCTGCCCGGCGGCCTGGAGGCAGAGGCCCGGGTCGACTCGCGCCCCGACATCGGTACCGGCGGCTGGGCCGACGCCGCGCTGCAGCCGGTGCCGGCCGCTACCGGGTGGGCGTCAACCGGCGCCGGCTTCGGTGCGTCGCCGTCCCCGGGACCGCTCCCGGTGGCCCCACTGCTGCGCGCGGACCTACGCGCCGAAGCGCCGGCCATGCCCACCCCGTCCCGTCGGCTACGGCTCCCGCGCAAGCCTGTCCTGGCAGCGGCCGCCGCGCTCGCTGCGGTCGCGGTCGTCGCCGGTGCCGGGCACCTGGTGTCCCGCCCCTCGGCGGCGTCGGCGGTGGCGACTCCGCCGCAGGATGTGCTGCCGTTCACCGGCCTGGACTACCGGCTCTCGCCGGGCGGGGTGGCACTGGACGCCGACGGCGACGTCTACGTCACCAGCGAAGGCATGCACGGCCGGGTGGTGAAACTGACGGCCGACTCGGACGACTCGACGGTGCTGCCGTTCAGCGAGCAGTACCAGCCGCGCGCGTTGGTGGTCGATGACAGCGGCAACGTCTACTTCTCCGACATCAACAACCGCGTGGTCAAGCTCGCAGCCGATTCCGACTCGCACACGGTGCTGCCATTCGCGGGCCTGGACGATCCCGATGGGGTGGCGGTGGATTCCGACGGCAACGTCTACGTCGCCGACCGCGGCGACGACGTCGTGCTGCGGCTGGAAGCCGGCTCGAACCTCCAGACCGCGCTGCCGTTCGTCGGCCTCGACAAGCCGCACGGGGTGGCGGTGGATTCCGCCGGCAACGTCTATGTCACCGACACCGGCAACAACCGGGTGCTCAAGCTGCTGGCGGCCTCAGGCGAACAGGTGGTGCTGCCCTTCGCCGGGATCGCCGCGCCGTGGGGTATCGCGGTGGACGACGGTGGCGACGTCTACGTCACCGAGCGCAACCGCAACAAGGTTGTGAAACTCACATCCGGGGCCGCCATCCCGGTTGTGTTGCCTTTCACCGGGCTGAACACGCCGTTGGACGTCGCAGTAGACAGGCAAGGCAATGTCTACGTCGCTGACCGCGGCAACGACCGGGTGGTGAAAGTGGATGCGAACCGATGAATAGCGGCGGGCCCGGCTCTCGGGCAGGCTCCCACTTCGGGCCCTATCGGCTGATCCGGCTGCTGGGCAGCGGCGGCATGGGTGAGGTCTACGAGGCCGAGGACACCCGCAAGCACCGGGCGGTGGCGCTGAAGCTGATCTCACCGCAACTGTCCGGTGACCCGGTGCTGCACGCGCGCCTGCAGCGCGAGGCCGACACCGCCGGGCGGCTCAGCGAACCGCACGTGGTACCGATCCACGACTACGGCGAGATCGACGGACAGTTCTTCGTGGAGATGCGCCTGATCCAGGGCCAGTCGCTGCGCGCCCTGCTGAACCGCGGCGGCCCACTCAGCCCGGCCCGGTCGGTGGCGGTGGTGCGCCAGGTCGCCGCCGCCCTGGACGCCGCGCACTCCGCCGGCATCATGCACCGCGACGTCAAGCCGGAGAACATTCTGGTGACCGGCGAGGACTTCGCTTACCTGGTGGATTTCGGCATCGCCCGCGCGGCCACCGATCCAGGGCTGACCCAGATCGGGACGGCGGTGGGCACCTACAACTACATGGCTCCAGAACGGTTCACCGGCGGCGACGTCACCTACCGGGCCGACATCTACTCGCTGGCCTGCGTGCTCGGTGAATGCCTGACCGGGGCGCCGCCGTATCGGGCCGACAGCATCGAGCGGCTGATCGCGGCGCACCTGACCGAACCGGCACCGCGGCCCAGCGCGCAGCGCCCTGGCAGTGTTCCGCCCGCGTTCGACCAGGTGATCGCCCGCGGGATGGCCAAGCGGCCCGAGGAGCGCTACCGCAGTGCCGGCGAGCTGGCGTCTGCCGCGCACCAGGCGTTGCCCGGCCCACAACAGGATCAGGCGGCCACCATCATTCGGCACGGCGAAGAGGCGGCCTTCGGCACCGCGACCATGGCGGCCCCGGCGGCCCCGATGGCTCCGGTGTCCTCGGGCGGTCAGAACACCGGCTGGCGCGAGCGGCCCGCGCCGCAACCCGTGCGTCAGGCGCCGACCTACGTACCGCCTGCATCGCCGACGTTCCGCCCGGCACCCGCCGCCCCCGGCGCCCGACGCTGGATGGTTCTCGGGGCCGCGATTCTCGCGCTGGTCACGGCGCTGGGCGTCGTCGGCTACCTGATTGCGCGCCCGTCGCACCCTTCGGCGGCGCCGGCCGGCCAGAGTGAGCTGCAGTTCAGCGGCATCAACTTCCGGCTCTCGCCGAGCGGGGTCGCGCTGGACACCGATGACAACGTCTACGTCACCAGCCAGGGCATGTACGGACGAGTGGTCAAACTGGCTCCTGGATCCTCCGCGCCGACCGTGCTGCCGTTCAGCGGGCTCTACCAACCGCAGGGCGTGACCGTCGACAAGAACGGCACCGTCTACGTCTCGGACTTCAACAACCGGGTGGTGAAACTGACGGCCGGTTCGAACGACCAGGTCGTGCTGCCGTTCAGCGGCCTGAACTACCCCGAGGGGGTCGCGGTGGACTCCGGCGGCAACGTCTACGTCGCCGACCGCGGCAACGACCGCGTGTTGGAGTTGGCGGCCGGGTCGAACACCCAGACGGTGCTGCCGTTCAGCGGGCTCAGCAATCCCGACGGGGTGACGGTGGACGGTTCGGGGACCGTCTACGTGACCGACACCGACAACAATCGGGTGCTGAAGCTGGCGGCCGGGTCCTCCAACCAGGTGGTGCTGCCGTTCACCGGGGTCGCGGTGCCGTGGGGCATCACGGTCGACTCCGGCGCGAACGTCTACGTCACCGAGCACGACGGCAACAAGGTCCTCGAGCTCGCCGCCGGCGCGACCACCCCGACCACCCTGGCGTTCACCGGGCTCAACACCCCGTTGGATGTGGCGGTCGGCAAGTCCGGAACAGTCTTCGTGGCCGATCGCGGCAACAACCGGGTGGTGCGGCTCACCCCGGGCTGAGCAGGCCCGATGGTGGTGACCCGCAGCGCCCGGCTCCGCCGCGCTTGCGATCCCCACGCCCGGCGGGCGGTAGAATTTCCGGCGTGGACAGTCGCATCGAGAGCCCCGAATCGGTGGGCGTCGTCGATACCCACCGAGCCGACACCCACGGGGCCCCCCAAGATGTAGTCCCTCACGATCATGCGCACCCGGTGCTGGACGCCGGCTGGCACCGCGCCGCGCGATGGGCTCGCCGGCTCGCCTGGGTCAGCCTGGTGGTGGTCGGGGTGGAAGGCGTGGTCGGCGTGTGGCAGGGCCTGGCGGCCGGCTCCATCGCCCTGACCGGCTGGGCGCTGGGCGCCATTCCCGAGGCGCTGGCCGGGGCCGTCGTGATCTGGCGGTTCACCGGTGCCCGCACGCTGTCCGACACGGCCGAGCGGCGCGCCCAGATCGGGGTTGCGGTGTCGTTCTGGATCAACGCCCCCTACATCGCCGCCGAATCGGTGCGCCACCTGTTCGGTGAGCACCGCAGTGAGGGCAGCGTCATCGGGATCGCGATCACCGCCGCGGCGGTGCTGGTGATGCCGATGCTGGGCCGTGCGCAGCGCCGGCTCGGTACCCGGCTGGGCTCGGCGGCCACCGTCGGCGAGGGCGTGCAGAACTATCTATGTGCCATCCAGGCCGCCGCGGTGCTGGTCGGGCTGACCCTCACCACGCAGTGGTCGGGCGGATGGTGGCTGGACCCGCTGATCGGGCTGGGGGTGGCGGCGGTGTCGGTGTGGCAGGGCTTCCGGTCCTGGCGCGGCGAGGGCTGTGGTTGTTGATGGCTGCCGAGTAAAGTCCCGACTGCCCTGGAGCTGGTGGTGTTGCTCGACAGGGACAGTCGGGACGGACACAGATTACGCCCCGGCGGGGGCGGCTGTCATCGGTTCGGAGTCCAGCTTGTAGCGGATCAGCCGCGAACTGTTGGCGACCACGGCCACCGACGAGGCGTTGTGCAGAATCGCCGCCAGCACCGGTGACAGCGCGCCGCTGGCGCCGATCAGCAGCCCGGCGGCATTGACCGCGATCGACATACCGTAGTTCTGCCGGATCACCTCCACGGCCCGGCCGCCCAGGTCGCGGACGTCCAGCAGGCGGCGCAGGTCGTCGTTGGCCAAGGCGACATCGGCGGTCTCCACGGCCACGTCGGTGCCCGCCAGCCCCATCGCGATGCCGATGTCGGCGGCGGCCAGCGCCGGAGCGTCGTTGACGCCGTCACCGACCATGCCGACCACGTAGCCCTCGTCCTGCAGGCCGCGCACCACCTGCAGCTTGTCTTCGGGGAGCACCTCGGCGCGCCATTCGGCGATGCCGAGTTCATCGGCCACTGCCGCCGCGGTCTCCGGATGGTCGCCGGTGAGCATCACGATGCGGCGAATACCCTTGGCGCGCAACTGGCCGAGCACCTCGTGGGCCTCCGGGCGCACCTCGTCGCGCAGGCTGATCAACCCGACCAGAGTGCCGTCGACCGCCAGCAGCAGCGGGGTTTCGGCCTGGGCGCGCAACTTGGTGACCCAGGCCGCCGCCTTCTTCGAGATGCGGACTTTCTCGGCGCGCAACAGGTTCGGGCTGCCCAATAGCAGGGTGCGCCCGTCGGCCCAGGTGCGGATGCCCAGTCCGACCAGAACTTCGCACTCCTCGTGCGGGGGGATGCTGATGTGGCGTTCCTCAGTGGAACGGATCACCGCCTCGGCCAGCGGGTGGCGCGAGTGCAATTCCGAACTGGCCGCGTAGGCGAGTACCTGTTCGGGTTGCCAATCCTTGTGAACTGCAACGATATTGGTCACCACCGGGCGCCCTACCGTGAGTGTTCCGGTCTTGTCGAACACGATGGCGTCGACCCGGCCGGCCTGCTCCAGGTGTGAGCCGCCCTTGATCAGGATGCCGCGCCGCGCGCCGTTGCCGATCGCCGCGCTGATGGACGTCGGCGTGGCCAGCCCAACCGCGCACGGGCAGGCGATCAACAGCATGGTCATCGCACGGCGGACATCACCGGTGACCAGCAGCGTGACCGCCGACAGGATGAAAGAGGCCGGCACGAAGCGGCGGGAGAAGTTCTCGCCGACGGTTTGAATCGGAGCGCGGTCCTGCTGCGCCTCCTCGACGCGGCTGATGATCCGGCCGATCACGGTATGGCTGCCCACCGCGGTGGCACGCACCACCAAGCGGCCGCGGACCACCACCGAACCGGCGTGCACCGCGTCCCCGGCGACCACGCTGGCCGGCAGGGTCTCGCCGGTGATCGCGGACTGGTCGACGATGGCCTCTCCGTCGACGACCTCGCCGTCGACCGGGATCGCCACGTGGTCATGAACGATCACCTCATCGCCGATCTGCACGGTGTCGATCGGCACCTGCACCTCGGTTCCCGCCATAGGGCCGTCGGCCAGCCGCACCCAGGCGGTGTCCTGGCTGCCGCGCAGTAGATCCGAGATGGCGCGCCGGGTCCGGCGCAGCGTGAGGTCCTGCAGGTACTCGCCGATGTTGAGCAGCCACAACACCGTCAGTGCCACCACGTTCTCGCGCAACACCAGGCTGGCGATGGTCGCGGCGGTCACCAGCGCGTCGGTGCCGGCCTTGCCGGAACGGATCGAGCGCAGCGCGCCGCGCAGGAACGGATAGCCCATGAAGACCGTCGCCCCGGTCGCGACGAGTTGGCCGCTCGGTCCCAGCAGCGGCGGCCGGGCGAATACGTAGCGGCGCACGCCCAGCAGTGTCAGTGCGGTTCCGCCGATCACCATGCGCAGCACATCGGTGTTGCGGATATCCGCCGAGCGCGGCGTGCGAGCCGGGATCAGCTCGGCGGCAACGGTGGCTGCGGACCGGATCGCCGCCAGGATCTCGTCGGTGTCACATCGTTTCGGGGAGTACCACACCACCACCGCGCCGGTGCGAGGGTAGGCGTGCACGGTGCGCACGCCGTGGACCCGGCCGGCCGTCTCCTCGACCGCCACCGCGCGCCGCGAGTCACTTCGGACCCAGGGGACCCGCACCCGCATCCGCCCGGCAGCGTCGGAGACGACGATCAGCTCAGCGCTATTGGGGGCGCTCACGTCGCCGGCGATCAGTGGTCGTGGTCGTGTGCGACGGCCACCGCCGGCGGGGTCGCCTCCTCGCCGATGCGTTCGCGCGCCTCGGCGACCACGTCGGCCACCTTCAGCCGCGCGGACTCGGCGACCTCCTCGGCTCGCCGGGTGCCGCGCAGGCTCCACTCGGTGGCGGTCACCGCCGCCTCGTGCAGCGGAGCCTTGTCCAGCGCCTTGCGCACCACTTCGTAGGCGCTCACTCCGACCAGCCCGGTGAACACCGTCGTTGCCGCTTTGGCCAGCAGCCCCTGCACCGCCATGAGTTATCCCCTCTAGTCATGCCTGGTTCTTGCCGGTAAGAGTATCAGCATATAAGCATCTATGCATGAATGCCAGGGCTGCTGGCGAATGGAGCCCGCGGCCGGATCAGTCCAGCGTTCGGGTTACCTTCTCGCTGTCGCGGCGGCGCTCTTGCGCGTCCGGATCCGGATTGCCGACTTGCACCAGTGACGCGCCGGCAGCGAAAACCGCCAGCATGTTGTCGACCAGTTCGCCCGGGGTGCCCCAGCCGTTGGCCGACCATACTCGGTCCGAGGACGTCAAACCTATTGCAGCCGCTGACTTTTCGCATACTGCGAGCACCTCGTCGACGGACGATCCGGCCAGCGCCGCACCGGGGGAGCGCTCGGGGTCGATCTGGTCGCCGTGCACCCGCACCGCCGTCGCGTAGTCGGTGACACCCACCGGCAGATCCGGGGTCGGCCGGCCGAACGGGTCCAGGGACAACACGACCACCTCGCCGCCGGAGGCGGCCACCGCGGCGTCGGCGTCGTCGAGCCGATCCGCGGTGCACAGGGCGATATCGGCGTCGCCATCCGATCCGAGCAGCACCTCGGCGCCGATCCACCACGCTCCGAACAGCACCGCCGCGGTCTGCCAGTGCGCCGGCAACAACGTCGCCACCCGACTGCCCGGCCCGGCGCCGAGTTCGTCGCGCAGCAGGTTGCCGGTCTTGGCGGCCCAGTTCGTCAGGGTCGCCGCGGACAACTCGATACGTTCGCCGGTGGCGTCGTCGTAGTAGGTGATCCGTGGTCCCACCGGGTCGGCGCGCATGATCGGATCAAGGATCGCCGAGCTGAGGTTGGTCACCTCGTCGACGTTAGTTCACGCACTGCGGGTCGTTGGAACCCGCGGTCAGAATCGGTGACGGAGCGGGGATTTCGGCCAACTCGCCGTCGTCGGCGCCGGAGAGCCCCGCTACCTCGGCGCGGTCCCCGGCACCCAGACCCGACCCCGGCCCGGTGTAGTCGCTTGACAGCACGACGCGCACCGCGCCGGCCGGCACCGACTCGACTGCCACCACCGGCAATCCGCCGAGATCCCTGGCCACCGCCTGCGCACCGGGGTCGTCGGTGGTGGCGGCCTGCACTTGGCTGGCGGGCACATGGCCGGCCTCGAGGTTGCCGACGGGCCCGGTTCCGAATCCCTTGGCGTTCAGCACACCTGAGACGGCCGCGGCCAAGCCGTTGATGTCGGTGTCGTTGTACACACTGGCGGTGGTGTGCTCGGGGTCGTATGCCAGTTGCTCGACCTTGCCCTCGTCCTGGTCATGCAGCAGTCCGGCCACCCACTGCGCCACCTGGTCGGGGTCGACGCGCACCACGCTCTGCATGCCGTCGTCGCTCCAGCCGGATTCCTCGAGCACCGGGATGGTGGCGAACGCGACCTTGCCGGCGGCCAGATCCTGCAGTTTGGTGATGAAGTCCATCACGTCCCAGCCCGCCGACAACACCACCGAGCGTTGCACCGCCGCCTGCAGCCGCGACACGGTGCCCGGGCTGGACAGCGTCTTGCCGGAGATCACCTGGTGGGCCAGCGACGCCATCACGGTCTGCTGGCGGCGCACCCGGTCCAGGTCGCCGTGCGGGAGCTCGTGGCGCTGCCGGACGAAGCTCAGTGCCTGCGCCCCGTCGAGTCGCTGCCAGCCGGCCGGGAAGTCCGCGCCGGAGAGTTCTTCGTACACCGGCTCTTTGAGACAGACGTTGACGCCGCCCAACGCGTCGGTGATCAGCGAGAAGCCGAGCAACCCGACCTCGGCGTAGTGGTCGACGGTCACACCGGTCAGATCGGCCACCGTCTTGATCAGGGCGTCGCGGCCCGCCTCGGTGCCGCGCGCCTGGGCCTGCACCGGGTCCATCCCGGTTTCGACCAGTGCATCGGCGGTCTCGAGCCTGGTGGCGCCGTAGACGCCGTTGATCTTGGTCTTGTCCAACCCCGGCGCCGCCACGTAGGAGTCGCGGGGGATCGAGATCGCGGTGGCCGACTTCCCGTTGTTGGGGATGCGGACCAAGATGATGCTGTCGGTGTTGGTGGCGTCGTCGTCCCCGACCCGCAGCGTCGCCAGCTCCTCGGGGGTCAGCGGGTTGCCGTGGGCGTCGGTGCGACTGTCCATGCCGACCAGCAGGATGTCGACCGCGCCGTCGGAGCCGCCTTGGCCCAGCGCCAGCGATGCGACGTGGAAGATGCCGTCCTCGAAGGACCGGACGCGGCTCCAGGCCACTCCGGTGCCGAGGACGACGGCGACGGCTGCCACGGTGGCGATCACACGAATCACACGTTGCGCAGGCATCACTTGAGGCTACTTGCGTCACGGCCGTATCGGCGGTAGCCGCGATCGGCGTGCCAGACTCACCGGCTATGACTTCGCGGATCGTGATCACCGGGGCCGGCGGCCAGGTCGGCACCTTTCTGGCGGCACGCGCCGCCGAGACAGCCCATGACGTACTGGCCCTGACCTCGGCGCAGTGCGACATCACCGACGCCGCCGCGGTGGGAGCCATCGACCTGCATTCCGGCGATGTGCTGGTCAACTGCGCGGCCTATACCGCCGTCGACGCCGCCGAGACCGACGCCGAGCATGCCCATGCCGTCAACGTGGCCGGACCGGGCCACCTGGCCGCCGCCTGCGGGCGGGCCGGTGCGCGACTGATCCACATCTCCACCGACTACGTCTTCGACGGCGACTTCGGCGGCGCCCCGCCGCGTCCCTACGAGCCGGGGGACGCCACCCGGCCGCTCAGCGTGTACGGCAACACCAAACTGGCCGGCGAGAACGCGGTGCTGGCCGCGTCACCGGACACCCTCGTGCTGCGCACCGCCTGGGTCTACACCGGCGCCGCCGGGGGCTCGGATTTCGTCGCGGCGATGCGGGAGCGGGCCGCCGGCGATTCCACGGTGGAGGTGGTCGACGACCAGATCGGCTCACCGACCTATGTCGGCGACCTGGTCGATGCGCTGCTGGCTCTGGTCGAGGCGTGGCCCGGTGCGCGGCTGCTGCACGGGGCCAATGGCGGTACGGCGAGCCGCTACGAGCAGGCTTGCGCGGTGTTCACCGCGCTCGGCGCAGACTCCGACCGGGTACGCCCGGTCAGCAGTGCCGCGCATCCCCGCCCCGCGGCCCGGCCGGCGTACTCGGCGTTGTCGGGGATCGAGTCGGCGCGGGCCGGCCTGACGCCACTGCGCCCATGGCGCGATGCGCTGGCCGCGGCACTGGCCAGATAGCCTCTACGCCGTGAGTGAGGCCCTGCCGGTGGTGACGGTGACGTATTCGCCGGGATGGCACCTGGACCGCTTCCTGGCGTCGCTGGCGCTGGCCACCGACCGCCCGGTGCAGGTGGTGATGGCCGACAACGGATCGACCGACGGTGCGCCGCAGGAAGCCGTGCAGCGTTATCCGAACGTGGAACTGCTGGTCACCGGGGCCAACCTGGGCTACGGCGGAGCCGTCAACCGGGGGGTGGCCGAACTTGCCGGAAAGAGCGAATTTCTGATCGTCGTCAACCCCGATGTGCAGTGGGGTCCGGGCAGCATCGACGCCCTGCTGGAAGCGGCCGCCCGGTGGCCGCAGGCGGCGACGCTGGGTCCACTGATCCGCGAGCCCGACGGCTCGGTGTATCCGTCGGCGCGCCACCTGCCCAGCCTGATCCGTGGCGGCATGCACGCCGTCGTCGGCCCGCTGTGGCGGGACAACCCGTGGTCGCGGGCCTACCGGCAGGAGCGCCTGGAGCCCAGCGAGCGCCCGGTGGGATGGCTTTCCGGGGCCTGCCTGCTGGTGCGCCGTGCGGCCTTCGATCAGGTCGGCGGCTTCGACGAGCGCTACTTCATGTACATGGAGGACGTCGATCTGGGGGACCGGCTCGGTAAGGCCGGCTGGCTCAACGTCTATGTTCCGTCTGCGGAAGTGCTGCACCAGAAGGGGCACGCCACCGGCAAGGACCCGGCGGCCAACCTGGCGGCGCACCACCGCAGCACCTACACCTACCTGGCCGACCGGCACCCCGGTCGGTGGCGAGCGCCACTGCGCGCGACCATGCGGGGGGCGCTGGCGGTGCGCTCGCGCCTGGCGGTGCGCGGTGCCCGCCGCAAGCTGACGAAGGGACGCCCGTGACACTCAGCCAGGTCGATGCCGTCGTACTCGTCGGCGGCAAAGGCACCCGACTGCGGCCGCTGACGCTCTCGGCACCCAAGCCGATGCTGCCCACCGCGGGTCTGCCGTTCCTCACCCACCTGCTGTCGCGGATCGCCGCCGCCGGTATCGAGCACGTCATCTTGAGCACCTCCTACAAGCCGGCGGTGTTCTCCGCGGAATTCGGCGACGGATCCGCGCTGGGCCTGCAGATCGACTACGTGACCGAGGACGAGCCACTGGGCACCGGCGGCGGTATCGCCAACGTCGCGCCCAAGCTGCGCCACGACACCGCGATGGTGTTCAACGGCGACGTGCTGTCCGGTGCGGACCTGGCCGAGCTGCACGACTATCACCGCGAGCAGGCCGCCGAGGCGACCCTGCATCTGGTGCGGGTCGGCGACCCGCGCGCGTTCGGCTGTGTGCCCACCGACGACGGCCGGGTCACCGCGTTCCTGGAGAAGACCGAGGATCCGCCGACCGATCAGATCAACGCAGGCTGTTACGTGCTGTCCCGGAACATCATCGAGGCCATCCCGCGGGGGCGGCCCGTCTCGGTGGAGCGCGAGGTGTTCCCGGCGCTGCTGTCGGACGGGGTCAAGGTCTGCGGCTACGTCGACGCCAGCTACTGGCGCGACATGGGCACCCCGGAGGATTTCGTGCGGGGCTCGGCGGATCTGGTGCGCGGCATCGCGCCGTCGCCGGCGTTGGGCGGCCGGCGCGGTGAGTCGCTGGTGCACGACGGCGCCGCGGTGGCGCCGGGCACGGTGCTGATCGGCGGCACGGTCGTCGGGCGCGGCGCTGAGATCGGCCCGGGCGCCCGACTCGACGGCGCGGTGATCTTCGACGGGGCGCGGGTCGAGGCGGGCTGCGTGATCGAACGATCGATCATCGGATTCGGCGCCCGGATCGGGCCGCGAGCTCTTATCCGCGACGGGGTGATCGGCGACGGCGCCGACATCGGGGCGCGCTGCGAGTTGCTGCGCGGGGCGCGGGTGTGGCCGGGGGTGTCGATCCCGGACTGCGGGATCCGGTACTCCAGCGACATCTGAGCCGTTCTCCGCTGGCTCTGCGCTCAGGGCGCACCCTTCTCGAACTTGTCCGCCATGGCCGCAGTGCCAACGGAAGCAGGAGGCTCACGCTCGGCCGGTTCAGCCGGCCGCGACCGCCCGGGCCACCAGATACCGCAGCGCGTCGTCGGCGTCGGGCGGCAGTGCATCCACCGGCCACCACCGCAGGTCTACCGACTCGTCGCTGATGCCGATCTGCGCGCCGGCCGGCGCGTGCGCCACGAACTGCAGGTCCAGATGCCGGGTCGGCACCCCCAGAGAGCACGTCACCGGATGCACGTGCACGGCCGCCAGTTGCGGATCGAGTCGCAGCCCGACGATGCCGGATTCCTCGGTGGCCTCCCGCAGTGCGGCGGCCAGAATGTCGGCGTCGCTGTCCTCGCAGTGCCCGCCGAGTTGCAGCCAGCGGCCGACCCGCGGGTGCAGTGTCAACAGCGCTCGCTGCCCGGTGTGGTCGAGTACCAGTGCCGAGGCCGTGATGTGGCCGGGAACGGATTCGCGGGCACACGCATCGGCGCGGGAGGCCAGAAACGCCAGCACCGCGTGGCGCAGCGCATCCTGCGCGGAATCCGGAGCCGCCCATGCCGCCAGCACCTCGACGGCGGAGGCGTGGGTGCTCACCGACGGACCAGCAGGTCGTCGACGGCGGCCGGCGGCCGAGGCTCGGGTGGCTCGGTGGAGTAGCCGATCGCGATGGCGCCCAACGGTTCCCAGTCAGCCGGCAGATCCAGCTCGGCGCGCACCAACTCAGGCGTGAAGATGGTGGAGCCGATCCAGCAACTTCCCACCCCGCGCACCGCCAGGGCCACCAGCAGTGCCTGCACGGCGGCGCCGGCCGCCACGGTGAACATGGTGTGCTCCGCGGCGGTGCGGGTGGCGTCGGGGTAGTGGTGGGCGCCGTCGGGCACCATGACCGGGATGACGACTTCGGGTGCGTCGTAGAGGATCCGCCCGCGCGACACCCGGGTCTCGACGGCCTCGGGAGACTTGCCGTCGTCGGTGAGGTCGGCACGCCACTGCTGCGCCATCGCATCGAGCAGGCGGGTGCGAACTCCCGGGTTCTGCAGCCAGACGAATCGCACCGGCCGGGTGTGGTGTGGCGCCGGAGCGGTCAGGGCTTCGGCGACGGCGTCGGTGACCAGATCCGCGGGCACCGGCTCGCCGTCGAACGTGCGCACCGAGCGGCGCAGCAGCTGGGCTTGGCGGCGTCCGGTCTCGATGGCCTCGGCGGTGCCCAGCCAGAACAGGTCGTCGGAACCGGAACGCACCAGCGCGGCCGCGGTGGAACCGTCGTCGGGGCTGGACAGGCCGCGCACCACCGCCACCGGAACATCGGTGAGTTTGCCTTTGACCAGGTCGGCAGCCGCGGCGAGTTCGTCGGCGACGGCCACCTCGGTGACGACCAGCTCGTTGCCGTGCCGGTCGACGGCGCCGGCGTAGCCGTTGAGGACGGTCAGGCCCGACGACCCGATCGCGACGTCGATCTGCCCGTTGCGCCAGGCTCTCCCCATCGTGTCGGTGATCAGCACGGCCACGCTGACACCGAGGCGCGCGGCCAGCCCGGCGCGCAGCGTGGCGGCACTGGCGTCGGGATCGACCGGCAGCAGCGCGAGTTCGTCGGAGCCCACGTTGGAGCCGTCCACGCCCGCGGCGGCCTGCACCAGGCCGAGCCGATTCTCGGTGATCCAGGTGCGGCCCTTGCGGGCCAGTACGCGCACCGCTTCGGCCTCGACCAGTTGGCGGCGCAACGCATCACGCGCTTCGGCGTCGTGCGGCGCCGGCACGATGCGGCCCTCACACTTGGACACCACCTTGCTGGTGACGACCACGATGTCGCCGTCGGCCAGCCACGGCGCGGCCTGCGCCAGCGCAGCTGCCAAGTCATCGCCCGGCCGGAATTCGTCCAGGCCGGTGACCGGCAGGATCTCGACCTTGGCGGCGCTGCCGTGTTCGGTCATGTCACGCCCGCGAGAACCAGTCCGGTGCGCACCATCTCGGCCGTCGCCGCCGGGTCGGTCATCAGCAGTGGAGCGCTGCGCACCGTCACGCCGGCCACGCTTCCGGGGGCGGTCTCCTCACCTTCGTGCACCAGCCAGTAGTCCAGGATCCCGGTTCCGCTTCGCGCCCCGTAGTGTTCGCCGACGGCCTGCGACGTGGAATCCACACCGATCACACTCAGGCAGGTGTCGGCCATGCCGCGCAACGGTTTTCCGTCGATGATCGGCGAGTAGCCGACGATCGGTGCCGCCGTGGACCGCAGTGCCGCCCGGATGCCTGGCACGGCCAGGATGGCGCCGATGCTGACCACCGGATTCGACGGGGCCAGCAGCACGATGTCTGCTTCGGCAATGGCCTCGACGGCTTGCGGTGTCGCGTTGGCCTTCTCGGTGCCGACGAACCCGAATCCGTGGGTGGGCACCTCGGCGCGATAGCGCACCCACCACTCCTGGAAGTGGATCGCGCGCTGAGAGTCGTCGTCCGGATCGGTGATGACGACGTGGGTTTCGCAGCTGTCGTCGGTGACGGGCAGCAGCCTCGCGCCCGGTTGCCAGCGCTCACACAGTGCCGCGGTCACCTCCGTCAGCGGATAGCCGGCGCGCAGCGCCTGGGTGCGGACCAGATGCGTGGCCAGGTCGCGGTCGCCGAGACCGAACCAATCCGGTTGCATGCCGTAGCGGGCCAGCTCCTCCATGGCATGCCAGGTTTCGTCGCGGTGACCCCAACCGCGCTCCGGGTCCACCCCGCCGCCCAGGGTGTACATGCAGGTGTCCAGGTCCGGGCAGATGCGCACCCCGTGCATCCAGGCGTCGTCACCGACGTTGACGACCGCGGTCAGCTCGTGGGTGGCACCGTTATCGGAGCCGTCGCCGAACTGGCCCAGACCCAGCAGTTTCTGGACGCCGAGCAGGAACCGGGCACCGCCGACCCCACCGACGAGAACCGTGACCTTCACAGCGCACGACAGTACCTTCGGAGTGAATGCGGCCGGTGTGGCGGACCGCCTTGGGTGGGCGCGCAACAGGCCCGGCAAGACACGCCGAGAGAGCAGTGTGGGCTAGATGACAAGGACTCGCCGGTCTCGGACACGTCCGAAATCGGTCACGGGATGGTAAGGAATTTGGCTATTCCGCTTGACCGGGCCACTCAACCCGTGTCTAATCACATCAGTGTCATTTCCCGGTTGGCCTGCCGATTCTGGTGTCGCAGACCGAGATTCGATCACATGTTCGAATTGAGATGGACAACATCACAATACGGACGCCAGATCAGTATCGCAGCAACAGGTGAGGAGGCGGGGCATGTCCTATGAGCACCTTTGGGGCGTAATGGGGGGGACACCGCACGCCCATACCGGAATGACCACTCCAGCAGAGGCCGAGCCGGCGCCCAGTCGGCCACACCTGAGTCTGGTACCCGAACCCGAGGGCTATGACGAATTCGAGCCGTTCGACCCTGCCTCGGCCACCAATGAGCAATGGCAGGACCGCGCCTTGTGCGCGCAGACCGACCCCGAGGCGTTCTTCCCGGAGAAGGGCGGCTCCACTCGTGAGGCCAAGAAGATCTGCCAGCGGTGCTCGGTGCGCACCGAGTGCCTGGAATACGCGCTCGGGCACGACGAGCGTTTCGGCATCTGGGGTGGTCTGTCCGAGCGTGAGCGCCGGCGCCTCAAGCGCGGCATCATCTGAACGCCGCCGCTGTTGCGGCTATTGGCGCCGCTCAGTCCTCGATCGTCGGGTCGATGACGCCGGGTTCAACGTCCAGGTAGATGGCGACCTGAGCCACCAGAATTTCGTGCAATAAATCCGCGAGTTCCACGCTGTCGTTTGCGCGTTGCTCGATCGGCTTGCGGAACAATAAGATTCGCGCTCGCGTCGGGTTGCCGCGGACATCGACTCCGGCCGGAATCAAACGAGCAAGGGGAATCGGCCCGTCGGCGACCACTTCCGGGGGCCACTGCACGCTGTCAGGATCCTTGGCGGCGATCCGCGGAATCTCATCGACCGCAACGTCGAGCGTCGACAGGCGTTGTTTCCAGCGTTGCTCGATGGGTTCGTAGGCCTCCAGCACCGCCATGTCGAACCGTTCGGCACGGGTTCGCCAACCCGGCACGGTCGGAGGCAACAGCGGGCCGCGGGGTTCGCGGCCGCGCCGAAGGCGGCGGGTGGCGCTCACGGAAGAAGATGGTAACGGTTGCGCATAGGGTGCCGGCCCGTTGCGCGTGTCCGGCGCCGCGGCGGTGCGCGGCCACGATAGCCTCACGGGCGTGAACGTTCCGCGCCGCTGCTGTCGGCCTGCGTGTCCGCACTACGCGGTGGCGACGCTGACGTTCGTCTACTCGGACTCCACCGCCGTGGTTGGACCGCTGGCGACCGCCGCCGAGCCGCATTCGTGGGACCTGTGTTTCAGCCACGCCGGGGGGATCACCGCCCCGCGGGGCTGGGAAGTGGTCCGCCACCCCGGCCCGTGGGTGTCGCCGGAGGAGGACGACCTGATCGCGCTTGCCGAAGCGGTTCGCGAGAGCCAGTCCGGGCAGGCTGGACCTTCTGGGCCGGCCAACGGGTGGTACCCGCAGGCCGCCCCGGCGGATTCCGGTGCCCGGGGCGCACCCTCGGCCACCTCAGGCGGCGCCGTACTGGCGCCGCCCGGTCCACCGGGCAAGAGCAACGGTCGGCGTCGCGGCCACCTGCGCGTGTTACCCGACCCGTCGGACTGATTGCGGGTTCCGGGCTAGGCTTGAGCGTCAAGAGTCCACTTCGTCAGGAGCCCTGTCCATGTCTCGGCCCGCTGCGGCTGTCCACCGTGTGATCAAGGCGTACGACGTACGTGGCCTGGTCGGTTCGGAGATCGATGAATCCCTGGTCGCCGAGATCGGCGCCGCGTTCGCCCGGCTGATGGCCGACGAGGGTGCCCGGCAAGTGGTGATCGGCCACGACATGCGGGACAGTTCGCCACCGCTGTCGGCGGCGTTCGCCGAAGGGGTGGTCGCCCAGGGCCTCGACGTGGTCCGGATCGGTCTGGCCTCGACCGACCAGCTCTATTTCGCCTCCGGGTCGTTGGACTGCCCGGGTGCGATGTTCACCGCCAGCCACAATCCGGCCGCCTACAACGGCATCAAGCTGTGCCGGGCGGGCGCCAAGCCCGTCGGCGCCGACACCGGTCTGGCGCGGATCCGCGACGAACTGATCGCCGGCGTGGACCCGGATGCCGGCCGGGCCGAGGCGCGCGGTGGCATCACCGATCGCGACGTGCTGGCCGACTACGCGACGTTCCTGCACTCCCTGGTCGACGTCACCGGCTTGCGTCCGCTGCGGGTCGCCGTCGATGCCGGCAACGGGATGGCCGGTCACACCGCCCCGGCGGTGTTCGGCTCGGTCGAGGCGATCACATTGCTGCCGCTGTATTTCGAGTTGGACGGGAACTTCCCCAACCACGAGGCCAACCCGCTGGACCCGGCCAACCTCATCGACCTGCAGGCGTTCGTCCGAGACAGTGGTGCCGATATCGGCCTGGCCTTCGACGGCGACGCCGACCGGTGCTTCGTCGTCGACGAGCGCGGTGAGCCGGTGTCTCCGTCGGCGGTGACCGGCCTGGTCGCCGACCGCGAACTGGCCCGCGAACCCGGTGCGACGGTGATCCACAACCTGATCACCTCGCGGGGGGTGGCCGAACTGGTGGCCGAGCGCGGCGGTACGCCGCTGCGATCGCGGGTCGGGCACTCCTATATCAAGGGGCTGATGGCCGAGACCGGGGCCATCTTCGGCGGTGAGCACTCGGCGCACTACTACTTCCGGGACTTCTGGGGCGCCGACTCGGGGATGCTGGCCGCCCTGCACGTGCTGGCCGCGCTCGGTGAACAGCAGCGGCCGTTGTCCGAGCTGACCGCCGACTACCAGCGTTACGCGGCGTCCGGCGAGATCAACTACACCTTGGCAGAAGGAGTTGACGCGCAAGCCTATTCGGAGGCGGTGGTCGCGTCGTTCGGCGAGCAGGTCTCCGTCGACCACCTCGACGGGGTGACCGTCGACCTGGGCGGGGGCAGTTGGTTCAACCTGCGCAGCTCAAACACCGAACCGCTGCTGCGGCTCAACGTGGAGGCACCCGACGCCGCCGCAGTGGACGCGGTGGTTGCCCAGGTCACCGAGCAGGTCGAGGCCGTCAGCGCCGCCGAGAAGTCACGGTCGTGAACGCGTTCTCCGGCCCTTTTTCTTCCACCGTCGATCTCGACGACACCGAGGCGCTGCTGGCTGCTGATCACGACGGGTCGTTGTGGGCCGCGTCGATGGCCGGGGCGCAGGTGCGCGCCACTGCCGCCGCGGTCGCCGAGGGCGCCCTGGACGTGGTGCGCAGCGACAGCCGGGACTATCCGCCGCGCACGCTGATCTGGGTGTCGACTCGCGGTACCGCGGCGACCGCGGGAAGCCTGCTCGCTGCGGCCCGCGGGGATTCGGCTCGAGAACCGCTGGTGCTGGCCGCCGAGGCCCCGACGTGGATCGGACCGCTGGACGTGCAGGTCGTCGCCGGCGACGACCCGGGGGATCCGGCGCTGGTCGCCGCGGCCGCAGCCGGGGTGCGGCGCGGCGCGCGGGTGGTGGTGGTCGCCCCCTACGAGGGGCCGCTGCGCGATGCCACCGCCGGCCGTGTCGCGGTGCTGGAGCCGAGAATCGGTGTCCCTGCCGAGTTCGGCCTGCCGCGCTATCTGGCCGCCGGGCTGGCCGTGCTGGGAGCCTTGGAGGCGGGGGCTGCCGATGTGCAGACCGACCTGGGCGCGCTGGCCGACGAGTTGGACGCCGAGGCACTGCGCAACAGCGCCGGGCGCGAGCTCTTCACCAACCCGGCGAAAACGCTGGCGGACCGGATCGTCGGCCGCGAAGTCGCACTCGCCGGTGACTGCGCGGCGACGCTGGCGCTGGCCCGGCACGGTTCAGCGACGATGTTGCGGATCGGGCGGACCGCGGTGGCGGCGACCGGATTGGCCGATGCGGTGACCGCGCTGCGGGCTCAGGCCGCTGAGGGCGGCGGCGGATCGGCGGACATCTTTCACGACGAACAGATCGACGGCCCGGCCGGTGACCGACTGCGGGTGCTGGCCCTGACGCTGGCCGCCGAGCGTACCGTGGTGGCGGCCCGGATCAGTGGTTTGGCCGATGTCGACCTGGTCGGCGCGGGGGATGTGCCGCTGACGCCGGGGGCTCCGGAGGAAACCTCCGGGCCGGCAGGGTCTTTGGGGGCGCCGGCAGCGACCGGCCCGGGCCCGAGCGAAGAACAGCTTGCGGTGCTGGCCGTGCGGTTGGAGATGGCCGCCGCCTACGTGCGACTTTTACGGGGTTGACGGGAACAGTGGAACCACTACGCGGCGCGATACGGACCTACGCCTGGGGGTCGAGGACCGCTATCGCCGAGTTCACCGGACGGCCGGTCCCCGCGGCGCACCCGGAGGCCGAACTGTGGCTGGGCGCGCACCCCGGGGACCCGGCCTGGCTGGAGACCCCCGAGGGCGAGGTGTCGCTGCTGGACGTCTTGACCGCCGACTGGGAGGGCCAGCTCGGCCCGGTGGCCCACGCCCGCTTCGGTGACCGGCTGCCGTTTCTGGTCAAGGTGCTGGCCGCCGACGAGCCGCTGTCCCTGCAAGCCCACCCCAGCACCATGCAGGCGATCGAGGGCTACCAGCGTGAGGAGCGGCTCGGGGTTCCGGTGTCCTCGCCGATCCGCAACTACCGCGACACCAGCCACAAGCCCGAACTGCTGGTGGCACTGCAGCCGTTCGAGGCGCTGGCCGGCTTCCGGCCCGCGGCGCGCACCGCCGAGCTGTTGCGGGCGCTGGCGGTCTCGGACCTCGATCCGTTCATCGATCTACTCGGCGACTCTCCAGGCGGTGCCCCTACCGAAGACGACCAGTCCGACGCCGACGGTCTGCGGGCACTGTTCACCACCTGGATCACCGCGCCCCAGCCCGATCTCGACGTGCTGGTGCCCGCGGTGCTCGACGGGGCCATCCAATACCTCAGTTCGGAAGCCGGCGAATTCGCTGCGGTAGCCAAGACGGTGCTCGAACTCGGCGAGCGGTATCCCGGCGACGCCGGCGTGCTGGCCGCGCTGCTGCTCAACCGGATCAGCCTGGCTCCCGGCGAGGCGATCTTCCTGCCGGCCGGCAACCTGCACACCTACCTGCAAGGTGTCGGGCTGGAGGTGATGGCCAACTCCGACAACGTGTTGCGGGGCGGGCTGACGCCCAAGCACGTCGACGTGCCCGAATTGCTGCGGGTGCTGGACTTCACCCCCACCACTGAAGAGGCGCTGCGGTCGGCGGTGCACACCGACGGGCCGGAGGTGGTCTACCAGACCCCGGCCGAGGAGTTCGCGGTGTCGCGGCTGACGCTCGACGGTACCTATCTCGGTCACGAGGTGGACGCCCCGGCGCACCATGACGGCCCGCAGATCCTGCTGTGCACCGAGGGCTCGGTCACGGTGCACGCCAAGTCGAAGACGTTGACGCTGCACCGGGGCGAGTCGGCCTGGGTGCCCAGCGACGACGGACCGATCCGGCTGCTCGCCCAGCAGCGGTCCGCCATCTTCCGGGCGACGATAGGGCTGTGAGTGTCGTCGTCGGGTAGCACCAGGGCGATCATCGCGGCGCTGGCGGCCAATGCCGGAATCGCGGTGGCAAAGTTCACCGGGTACGTGATCACCGGCAGCGCCGCCATGCTCGCCGAAGCGGTGCACTCGGTGGTCGACACCTCCAACCAGGCGCTGCTCCTGTTCGGGCAGCGGGCCGCGGCCAAGCCGCCCGACGCGCTGCATCCGTTCGGGTACGGGCGCAGCCGCTACTTCTGGTCGTTCGTGGTGGCGCTGGTGCTGTTCAGCATGGGTTCGATGTTCGCGCTGTACGAGGGCTACGAAAAGGCCCGCCACCCGGTCGAATTGAGTTCGCCGGTGGTGGCTATCGCGATCCTGGTCGTGGCGATCGGGTTGGAGACCTTCAGTTTTCGCACCGCGCTGGTGGAGTCGCGCCCACTCAAAGGTGACGGCAGCTGGTTTCGGTTCCTACACAACTCCCGCAACCCCGAGCTTCCGGTGGTGCTGCTGGAGGACACCGCCGCGCTGATCGGCCTGGCGCTGGCGCTGACCGGGGTGGGTCTGAGCGTGCTCACCGGCAACCCGGTATGGGACGGCGTGGCGACCTTGGGGATCGGCGCGCTGCTGGGAGTGGTCGCGGTGTTCCTGATGCTCGAGATGCACAGTCTGCTGATCGGTGAGGGTGCCACGGTCGCCGAGGACCAGGCCATCCGCGCGGCGCTGGAACAGACCGCCAACGTCACCCGGCTGATCCACCTCCGAACCCAATACCTGGGTCCCGACGAGATGCTGGTGGGAGCCAAGATCGCGCTGCTTCCGCGGCTGGACCTGGCCGGCGTCGCGGCCACCATCGATGTCGCCGAAGCCAATATCCGCAGGGTCGTGCCCGCGGCACAGGTGATCTATCTCGAGCCCGACCTGGACCGCACGCATGTGCCAGACTCGCCGGAGCAGAAAGGTTGACCGCTTTGTCCAGCTTCTCCTACCAACAGCTCACCGCTGCCTGCCAGGCCGGCGGTGCCAGCACCCTGAGCGTGGCCACCGAGTTGGCGCCCGCAGGCGGTCCCCACGTCGCGATCAGCCCGGCCCACCGCGCCGGACGCGGCCCCTCGGCCATCACCCACGAGACCCGCTTGATCGACGGCAACCCGACCGCGACGGTGGTCATCGACGACAACCAGAGCCAGATCCAGCGCGTGGAAGCCGCGATCCTGCAGGGCATCCGCGATCAGCATCCGCTGCTGAGCAGGGTGCCGCACCTGGAGGTGTCCTACGAGGGAGGCCGGTCGGTCTACACCGATCTCGAACTGCCGCAACGTATTTTCGACGGCCACTTCCTGACCGGGTCGATCGAAGGCAAGCCGGCTATCGCTCACCCGGCCTACCGGGCGGCGCGCGAGAGCACCCCGGAAAATTCCCGCGCCGTCGGCGAATTGAGCCCCGGCAGTCTGGTTTTCGGCGCGATCGACGCGGCACGCGGCACCGGCCAGAGCCGCTTTCGCGGCGTGCTGTCCGGTGAGATCATCGGCGTGCTGGTCGAGGGCACACCGACGGATTCGCGCGCGGGTGCCGGCGGCGGTGTGTGCTGCAGCCGCATCCTTCGCACCCAGGTTCTGAGCTTCGCTGCGCTGCGGCAACTGCGTTTCGACTGCGGGCCCGCCGGTGACGAGGCCGGTCGCGCGTTGCTGGCCGCCTACGCGCTGGCCGGGCTGGCGCGCGCCAACGCCGAGCTGAGTATCCGGGCCAACTGCGACCTGGTCGAGTCCGGCCCGACGACGCTCAAGCTCGACGCCCGCGACGGCGAATTCATCGAGCTGGCTGCGCTGTCGATCGACGAGGCCGACGAATTGCTGGAGCGCGCCCTCATCGAGGCCTATCGGGAGGCCGACATCACCTGGCGTGGCCAGGTGCTGCACGTCGCCGGCAATTCCGGGGCTTACGCCGCGGCCCAGAACGGGGGAGTGGCCCCAGAGGCACCGGTCGCGCATGAGCCGCGCCGGTTCCGGCTGCCGCACTTCATCGAGAGCCGCCTGAGCCCGGCGAACTGAGGTCGACCCACTCCCAGAAGCGGGTGAGTACCGCGGCGCCACCGACCGGGTCCTGCGTCATCCACCAGTGGCCGAGCCCGTCGAGCACCTCGGTGCGGGCACCCGCTTGCAGCGCCGCACGACGCCGGATCTCCTCGGACCCGACGTAGGGATCCCCGGTGGCCAACAGCGAAAGACCCGGGCGGGCACGCGCTCGTTCCAGCCCGCCGCCGGCCTTGGCCATGGCGCCGGGTCCTTCCACCGAGCGGTACAGCAGCAGGGTCGCCCGCCCCATCTCCGGGCCCTGGGCGTGCGCCATGGAACGGGCGATATCGGCCGGTAACGTGGCCGACCACAGCGCGGTCCGGTCCTCAACCGTGCCGCCGAGCATGGACTCCACCAGGCGTTCACCCTTGCCGGGGGTCCGCCATATCTGTGCCGTCTCCGGCCAGACGTAGTCGGGGTCGAACACACCGATGATGTCGGTGGTCCAACTGCGCACCAGGTCGGCTCGATGCATCATCAGGTTCACCACGTGAACCCCGCCCCAGTCGTGTCCGACGAGATCGATCGGTTCGCCGGCGGCGCCGATGGTCTCAAGCTCGGCCGCGAGCCAGTCGCGGTAAGCCAGGTAGGTCGCCGAGAAGTCTTGCGGCAGTGGGGCGCCGAACCCCGGTGGCGACAGCCGCACCACGTCCCTGCGTCCCAGCGCGTCAACCAGTGGGTCCCAGATCGCGTCCGATTCCGGATTGCCGTGCACCAGTACGACCGACATGGGCAGATCATCGCACGCCGCTATGCGTAGCGGCGGCGACCGGTCCGGTGGGGCCGACGCTAGTCGATGGCCGCGAAGTTCACCGTCGCGGTGGCGGCGAGTTCGTCGTCGTTGCCCCGGAAGATGTCGACCTGAACGACTACCGAGCGCCGGCCGGTGCGCAGGATGGCCGCGACGGCGCGGGCCGGTCCGATCTTGATCGGCCGGAGGTATCGGATGAACAGGTCGGTGGTGGCGATGCCGTTGCCGAACGCGGTGCTGCGGGCGGCGAGCTGTCCGGCGGCCACGTCGGCCATGGTGGCGATCAACCCGCCCTGCAGCCCGCCGGCGGTGTTGACCACCCGCTCATCGACGGGCATCTCCATGGTCAGGGTGCCGTCGGCCGACGGCACCTCCTGCAAGCCGAGTTGGGCGAACAACTCCCTGATCGATTGGGGCGCTGTCATGGGGCCGGTCAGCGCGACTCGGCGTGGTCCCAAGCCTGCGCCATCGTGCGCAGAATCTCTTCCGCGTGGCCGAGCCCGGCCAGGTGGCTCTCCCCGGGGATCGGGTACAGCCGGGCATCGGGCAGTAGCGAGACCGCGTGTTCCCCGTGGGCGAACGGGACGATGTGGTCGGCATCGCCGTGCCACCAGTGCACCGGCACCTTCACCTCGTCGAGCCGGAAACCCCAATAGCGGGCGAACAGCACGGCGTCGGCGATGGGCGCAGCGAGCTGCTTGCGGGCGCCGTTGAGCAGGTCGTCGAGGAACATCGCCTTGAACTCCGGCCGGCCCAGCAGTGCACGGTCGCCTTCGGGGGAGATCAGGGCGTAGAGCTCCAGCGCCGGGGAAGCCACCGGCTTGATCATCCGGATCAGGCCGGCGGCCAAGATGCTGACCGGCCGGCCGGCCCGGCTCAGCACCGGCTCGGCGAGCCGGGCCAGTGTCATCAAGCTGCTGTCGATGGCCTCGGGGCCCACCGCCGGGGCCACCCCGCCCAGGATTCCGGCGGCCACCACCCGCTCGGGCATCGCCGCGGCGCAGGCCAGGGTGTACGGGCCCCCGCCGGACAGCCCGATGACCGCCATCTTGTCGATGCCGAGCGTGTCGGCCACGGTGCGCAGATCATCGGCGAACTGGGACACGGTCTCGTACTGGTAGGGCGTCGAGGAACCGATCCCGGGCCGGTCCACCCCGATCAGCCGGATGTTCGCCTCCTTGGCGTAGATCCGCGCCTCGACCGGAATCTGCCGCCGAGCGCCGGGGGTGCCGTGCAGCCAGAACATCGCCCGGCCCTGCGGGGCGCCGAACTCGGCGAAGCCGAGCTGACGGTCTTCACCGACGGCTATGTTGCCCTCGATCTGAGGGCGGGCGATCGCGTAAACCATGCCCCGAGTGTGGCATGGGCGTGGGAGCCAGGTCACACCCCGGTGGCCGGCCCGGAGCTGTGCTCGGCCGTCGGTGTGGACATCACGGTGGCCTGCGCGCGGCCGCGCAGCACCGCCGAGCCGTGCGATGCCCAGCGTGATCGCTCCGACTCGTCGGCCCTTTCCAGCGCGCTCGCCGAGCACAATGCGCGTGTGCTGACGGTTTTGGCGCGATCGGCCAACCTCGCCGCCTCGTTGACGGCGTCGCCGACCACGGTGTACTCGTAGCGGTTCTCGCTGCCGATGTTTCCGGCGAACATCGGGCCCGCCGAGACGCCGATCCCGAAGTCCACCAGCGGCAGCCGGCGAAGCTGGGTGAGCAGGGTCCGGGCGGTGGCCAGCGCCGCCGCGGCCGAATCGTCGGAGGGGACCGGGGCGCCGAAGACCGCCAGCACCGCGTCGCCCTGGAATTTGTTGATCGAGCCGTGTTGGGCGTCGACCGCGGCCACCACGATGCGGAAAAAGTCGTTGAGCACCGCGGCCACCTCATCGGGCGGGTGGGTGGCCGCCAACTCGGTCGACCCCACCAGGTCGATGAACAGGATCGCCGCCTCCTGCACGTCGCCGGAGAGCGCGAGATCGCGCTCCACGGCGAGGCGGGCCACATCCGGGCCGACGTGTCGGCCGAACAGGTCCCGTAGCTGGTCGCGTTCGCGCAGGCCGGCCACCATGCGATTGAATCCGGTTTGCAGCCGGCCGATCTCGGACTGTTCATAGACCCCGACCGAGGTGTCCATATCGCCGTGCTGGACCCGGGCCATCGCGCCCACGACCTCGCCGACCGGATCGGAGATCGAGCGGGCCACCAGGATCATGGCGCGGACCCCGAGCAGCACCGCGACCAGACACAGCACCAGCACCGGGGTCTCCACCGAGGCGGTGCGTTCGATGATCCATCCCGTCCGCCGGCAGACGATCAGGATGACGATGGCCGCGGCGGGCAGCGCGCTGGTGATGAACCACATGGTGACCAGCCGGGTCAGCACACCGGGCGCGGTCTCGCGGATATCGGTCTCGCGCCAGGCGGCGGCCACGATCGGCCGGAAGGTGCGGTGGGTGAACAGCATGCTGGTGCTCAGCGTCGCGGTGCCGCCGAAGACGACGACCATGGACAACAGCACCATTAGCCCGACGTCGCTGGAGCGCAGCGCGGCCAGGCCGATGGCCCCGCCGATCACCCAGGTGCCGAGCACGATCGTCGACTGACGGCGCAGGATGTTGATCGCGGCGCGGCGCTGCCCGGCATCGGGCTGCTGTCCGGCGGTGTACCAGCGCAGCGATCCCGCGATGCTGGCCGTTCCCGCAATGACCACGGCGAGAGTGCCCAGCCCGACCAGCACCGCGGTCAGGATCACGTTCTGCGGGCGCAGCAGGATGTTGGCGCCGGTCGGGGTCTCACCGCTCAGCGACAGCACCACGGCGATCGCTTCGGCGGTGGTGAGCAGGTGGGCGAAGGCCAGCCCGGCCGCGTAGTCGGCGCCCAGCCGGACGGCCGTGCGTCGCCGCGAATCTGCGCCCGAACCTGCCGTTGTCATCGCGGTAGCGCCCATCCGTGAGTGCTTTCTGCAGTCAAAGTCCACTCAAAGTTATACGGATGCGTGGCCGCCGGCGCGCCAAACGCCCGTGTGTACAAATTGACATCAAATGTCTAGACAACGGACGCAGCAAGATGTAATGTCCATTCGCGACGGTGGTGGAACTCACAAGGAGGGACGCGGATGGCACGGATAGCGCAGATGGCACGGACGGGCACTGTGGCGGCAGCACCGGAGGTGTGGCGGGACAAGAAGCGCTACCTGTGGCTGATGGGCCTGATCGCCCCGACCCTGATGTTCACCATGCTGCCGTTGATCTTGGCGATGAACCGGCTCGGCTGGCATCTGGTCGCCCAGGTGCCGTTCTGGATCGGGCCGATCCTGGTCTACCTGCTGCTGCCGGCGCTGGACCTGCGCTTCGGCGCCGACGGGCAGAACCCGCCCGACGAGCTGATGGCGCACCTGGAGAACGACCGGTACTACCGCTACTGCACCTACGCCTACATTCCGTGCCAGTACGCCAGCGTCGTTCTGGGCTGCTACCTGTTCACCGCATCCGATCTGAGCTGGCTGGGTGTCGAGGGGTCACTCAGCTGGTTCGCCAAGATCGGGCTGGCGCTGTCGGTGGGAACCCTGGGCGGCGTCGGCATCAACACCGCTCACGAACTCGGGCACAAGAAGGAACAGCTGGAGCGGTGGCTGTCGAAGATCACCCTGGCGCAGAGCTGCTACGGGCACTTCTACATCGAGCACAACCGCGGTCACCACGTGCGGGTGGCGACCCCCGAAGACCCGGCGTCGGGCCGGTTCGGCGAGACCTTCTGGGAGTTCTTGCCGCGCAGCGTCTTCGGTGGCGTGCGTTCGGCCTGGCTGCTGGAGGCCGCGCGGCTGCGCCGGCTCGGCAAGCGGCCGTCGAATCCGGCGACGTGGCTGTCCAACGAGGTGCTGAACGCATGGCTGATGTCGGTGGTGCTGTGGGGCGTGCTGATCGCGGTGTTCGGCCCGGCCCTGATCCCGTTCGTCGTGATCCAGGCCGTCTACGGCTTCTCGCTGTTGGAGTCGGTGAACTACATCGAGCACTACGGCCTGCTGCGCCAGACCCGCGCGAACGGCCGTTACGAACGTTGCACGCCCGAGCACAGTTGGAACTCCGACCATCTGGTGACCAACCTGTTCCTCTATCACCTGCAGAGGCACAGCGACCACCACGCCAACCCCACCCGGCGCTACCAGACCTTGCGCAGCATGGACGAGGCGCCGAACCTGCCCAGCGGGTACGCCTCGCTGATCGGGCTGACCTACCTCCCGCCGCTGTGGCGGCGGCTGATGGATCACCGGGTGCTGGCGCACTACGGCGGCGACATCACCCGGGTGAACATCGATCCGCGGCGGCGGGCGAAAATCCTGGCCCGCCATTCCGGCACCGACATGGCGGCGGCGTGATGGCCGCCTACCGCTGCCCGGGCTGCGGCTACGTCTACGACGAGGCCGCCGGCGCGCCCCGCGAAGGATTCCCGGCCGGCACGACCTGGCGCCAGATTCCCGACGAGTGGTGCTGCCCGGACTGCGCGGTCCGCGAAAAGCTGGATTTCGAAGTAGTGGAGGCGCCGACATGAGCGACGATGAGCGTGACACCCGCTAATCTCGCGGTGGTGAAACGCATCCCCTACGCCGAGGCATCCCGGGCGCTACTGCGCGACTCGGTGCTCGACGCGATGCGGGAGTTGCTGACCAGCCGGGACTGGTCATCGATCACGCTGGCCGCAGTGGCGGAGGCGGCCGGCGTCAGCCGGCAGACCATCTACAACGAGTTCGGCTCGCGTCAGGGCTTGGCGCAGGGCTACGCGATCCGGCTGGCCGACCGGCTCGTCGACGCCGTCGAGTCCGCCATCTACGGCAACGTCGGCGAGGTCCACGCCGCGTTCCTGGAGGGGTTCCGGTCCTTCTTCTCCGAATCGGCCGCCGACCCGCTGGTGATCTCGCTGCTGACCGGTGCGGCCAAGCCGGACCTGCTGCAGATCATCACCACCGACAGCGGCCCGATCATCACCCGCTGCTCGGCGCGGCTCACGTCGTCGTTCATGCACAGCTGGGTCAAGGCCAGCCCCGAAGACGCCGGCATCCTGGCCCGGGCCATCGTCCGACTGGCCATGAGCTACGTCTCCATGCCCCCGGAAGCCGACCACGATGTGGCCGCTGACCTGGCCCGATTGTTCACCCCGGCTGCCGAGACCTACGGGGTCATCGACGTCGATTGACCCGCTCGAGCCGTCTCGGACTCCCGCCGGTAGCTTGTAGCGGAGCTGATTTCACCGAACCTTACGGGGGCGCACTGATGAGTTTGACCGCGGACAGCCGCAACGGCATCGACTACAAGGTCGCCGACCTGTCGCTGGCCGAGTTCGGCCGCAAGGAGATCCGGCTGGCCGAGCACGAGATGCCCGGCCTGATGGCGCTGCGCGACGAGTACCACGGTGTGAACCCGCTCAAGGGCGCCCGCATCACCGGTTCGCTGCACATGACCATCCAGACCGCGGTGCTCATCGAGACTCTGGTCGACCTCGGCGCCGAAGTCCGTTGGGCGTCGTGCAACATCTTCTCCACCCAGGACCACGCCGCCGCCGCGGTCGTCGTCGGCCCGCACGGCACCGTCGACGAGCCCAAGGGCACCCCGGTCTTCGCCTGGAAGGGCGAGAGCCTGGAGGAGTACTGGTGGTGCGCCGAGGAAGCCCTGACCTGGGACGGCGACCCGGCCAACATGATCCTCGACGACGGCGGTGACGCCACCATGATGGTGCTGCGCGGCGCCCAGTACGAGAAGGCCGGCGTGGTGCCGCCCGCTGAGGACGGCGACTCGCACGAGTGGAAGGTCTTCCTGACCCGGCTGCGCGAGCGCTACGAGACCGACAACACCAAATGGACCAAGATCGCCGAGGCGGTCCAGGGTGTCACCGAGGAGACCACCACCGGTGTGCTGCGGCTCTACCAGCTGGCCGCCGCCGGTGAGCTGGTGTTCCCGGCGATCAACGTCAACGACTCGGTCACCAAGTCCAAGTTCGACAACAAGTACGGCTGCCGGCACTCCCTGATCGACGGCATCAACCGCGGCACCGACGCACTGATCGGCGGCAAGAAGGCGCTGGTCTGCGGCTTCGGCGACGTCGGCAAGGGCTCGGCTGAGTCGCTCAAGGGTCAGGGCGCTCGGGTGACGGTCACCGAGATCGACCCGATCAACGCGCTGCAGGCGCTGATGGAGGGCTACGACGTCGCGACCGTCGAGCAGGCCATCGGCGACGCGGACATCGTCATCACCACCACCGGCAACAAGGACATCATCACCCTCGAGCACATGAAGGCGATGAAGAACCAGGCCATCCTGGGCAACATCGGCCACTTCGACAACGAGATCGACATGGCCGCCCTCGAATCCTCCGGAGCCGTCCGCGACAACGTCAAGCCGCAGGTCGACGTGTGGACCTTCGGTGACACCGGCAACTCGATCATCGTGCTGAGCGAGGGCCGGTTGCTCAACCTGGGCAATGCCACCGGGCACCCTTCGTTCGTGATGAGCAACAGCTTCTCCAACCAGGTGATCGCCCAGATCGAGCTGTGGACCAAGAACGACGAGTACGACAACGAGGTCTACCGGCTGCCCAAGCACCTGGATGAGAAGGTGGCCCGCATCCACGTCGAGGCCCTCGGCGGCACCCTGACCAAGCTGACCAAGGACCAGGCCGAGTACATCGGCGTCGACGTCGAAGGCCCCTACAAGCCGGACCACTACCGGTACTGAGCCCATGCCGACCGTGCGGTTTCATACGCGACACGCCGCAGGTCGCGTACGAAACCGCACACTCGCGCCGTGCTGATCGCGATCGAAGGGGTCGACGGCGCCGGGAAGAACACCCTGAGCCGGGGCCTGCAGGCGGCCTGGGAAGCCACCGGTCTGACGGTGGCCGGCCTGGCGTTCCCGCGCTACGGCGCCTCGGTGACCGCCGATGTCGCCGCCGAGGCGCTGCGCGGGCAGCACGGCGACCTTGCGGACTCGGTGTATGCGATGGCGATGCTCTTCGCGCTGGACCGCGCCGGCGCCAAAGCTGAGATCGAGGAGCTGCGCCGTGGCTACGACGTGGTGATCCTGGACCGGTATGTGGCCTCCAGCGCCGCCTACAGCGCCGCCCGGCTGCATCAAGATGCCGACGGCGAGGTGGTCGGCTGGGTGCGGCAGCTGGAGTTCGAGCGGCTCGAGCTGCCTGCGCCGGACTGGCAGGTGCTGCTCGACGTCCCGCCCGAACTCGCCGCCCAGCGGGCCCGGGACCGCGAGGTGCGCGACACCGCGCGGGCTCGGGACAGCTATGAGCGCGACGACGGGCTGCAGCGTCGCACCGGCGAGGTGTACCGCGGGTTGGCGCAGTGCGGCTTCGGGGGACGCTGGCAGCTGGCCGGTCCGACGGTCTCGCCGGCGGAGTTGGCCGGCATTCTGCACGGTTAACCTGCGAAACACGCGTGTGGTAGCAGCGTTTTATCTCGATCTGGTGACACCATGTACGCCATGAGGCAAAGGATTCTCGTCGTCGACGACGACGCTTCGCTGGCCGAGATGCTCACCATCGTGCTGCGTGGGGAGGGTTTCGACACCGCGGTCGTCGGTGACGGCACCCAGGCGCTCACCGCGGTGCACGAGCTGCGGCCCGATCTGGTGCTGCTGGACCTGATGCTGCCCGGCATGAACGGCATCGACGTGTGCCGGGTGCTGCGCAAGGACTCCGGGGTGCCGATCGTGATGCTCACCGCCAAGACCGACACCGTCGACGTGGTGCTCGGGCTGGAGTCGGGTGCCGACGACTACATCATGAAGCCGTTCAAGCCCAAGGAGCTGGTGGCCCGGGTGCGGGCCCGGCTGCGCCGCAACGACGACGAGCCGGCCGAGATGCTCTCGATCGCCGATATCGACATCGACGTGCCGGCTCACAAGGTCAGCCGCGGCGGTGAGCAGATCTCCCTGACCCCGTTGGAGTTCGACCTGCTGGTGGCGCTGGCACGCAAACCGCGCCAGGTGTTTACTCGTGAAGTGCTCCTCGAACAGGTCTGGGGATATCGGCATCCGGCCGACACCCGGCTGGTGAACGTGCATGTCCAGCGCCTGCGGGCCAAGGTGGAGCAAGACCCGGAGAACCCGACCGTGGTGCTGACCGTTCGAGGAGTGGGTTACAAGGCCGGACCTCCGTGATCCCCACTGGGGAGCGGCGAACGTGATCCCCGCGTCTCCGACGAGGCAGAGCGCCAGCGATGCCGAGGAGAAGCGCGATTGAGTACCGCGTCTCCGACGAGGCAGAGCGCCAGCGATGCTGAGGAGGAGCGCCAGTGATCTTCAGTTCCAGACGGCGCCCCCGGCGATCGGGTCCGCTGTTGCTCGGCGTGAACACGCTGCGCCGCGCGGTGCAGATCGGCTGGCGCCGTTCTCTGCAGCTGCGGGTCGTGGTGCTGACGATGGGGTTGTCGGCCGGGGTCATCCTGGCGCTCGGTTTCGTGCTGACCAGCCAGATCACCGACCGGGTATTGGACGTCAAGGTCCGGGCGGCCACCGAACAGATCGAGCGGGCCCGGGTCACCGCCGGGGGCATCGTCGGCGGTGAGGAGGCCCGTTCGCTGACCTCGAGCCTGCAGTTGGCCCGCAACACGCTGATGAGCAAGACCGACCCGGCCTCGGGCAGCGGAACCGCGGGCGCGTTCGACGCGGTGCTGGTGGTGCTCGGCGAGGGACCGCGCGCGGCGACCTCCGCCGGGCCGGTCGAGGAGGTGCCGGCCGCGCTGCGTGAGTTCGTCAAAGCCGGTCAGGTCAGCTACCAGTACGCCCCCGTGCACGTCGAGGGGTTCTCCGGTCCGGCGCTGGTGATCGGGACGCCGACGGCGTCGCGGATCACCAACCTGGAGCTCTACCTGATCTATCCGCTGGGCACCGAGCGCAACACGATCGCCATGGTGCGGGGCACCATCGCCACCGGCGGCCTGGTGCTGCTGGTGCTGCTGGCCGGGATCGCCCTGCTGGTGTCGCGCCAGGTGGTGTTGCCGGTGCGGTCGGCCTCGCGGATCGCGGAGCGGTTCGCCGAGGGGCACCTGTCCGAACGTATGCCGGTGCGCGGCGAAGACGACATGGCCCGGCTCGCGGTGTCGTTCAACGACATGGCCGAGTCTCTTTCGCGTCAAATCACCCAGCTCGAGGAGTTCGGCAACCTGCAGCGCCGGTTCACCTCCGACGTCAGCCACGA
The DNA here is from genome assembly GCF_055419425.1 of Mycobacterium sp. IDUB_21. NCBI lineage: Bacteria > Bacillati > Actinomycetota > Actinomycetes > Mycobacteriales > Mycobacteriaceae > Mycobacterium > Mycobacterium sp. IDUB_21. The sequence continues at coordinate 156,338 of NZ_JBVAXQ010000003.1, forward strand.
ACTGCGCACCCCGCTGACCACGGTGCGGATGGCCGCCGACCTGATCCACGACCACAGCGAAGACCTGGAGCCCTCGCTACGGCGCTCCACCGAGCTGCTGGTCAGTGAACTCGACCGGTTCGAATCGCTGCTCGGCGACCTGCTGGAGATCTCCCGGCACGACGCCGGCGTGGCCGAACTGTCCGTGGAGTCGGTGGACCTGCGCTCGACCGTCGGCAGCGCCCTGGACAACGTGGGTCATCTGGCCGCCGACGCGGGCGTCGAACTCAAGGTGGACATGCCGGGCGATCCGGTGATCGCCGAGGTGGATCCGCGCCGGGTGGAACGGATCCTGCGCAACCTGATCGCCAACGCCATCGACCACGCCGAGCACAAGCCGGTGGTGATCCGGATGGGCGCCGACGAGGACACCGTCGCGGTCACGGTCCGCGACCACGGGGTGGGGCTGCGGCCGGGGGAGGAGAAGCTGGTGTTCAGCCGGTTCTGGCGCGCCGACCCGTCGCGGGTGCGGCGCTCCGGGGGTACCGGGCTGGGACTGGCGATCAGTGTCGAGGACGCCCGCCTGCACCAGGGCCGGCTGGAGGCCTGGGGCGAGCCCGGCAAGGGCGCCTGCTTCCGGCTCACCCTGCCGCTGGTGCGCGGGCACAAGGTCACCACCAGCCCGCTTCCGATGAAACCGGTGAGCGCCGCCGAGCGCCGGGAGCGTCGGCAGCGAGCGCGTGAACACGCCGAGAGGAGCGGGTGATGCGCCGGGTTGATGCGGCGGTCCCAGCTTCACCTCTCCTCCGTCGAGCCTCGCTGAACCGCCGGGCCCGTCCGGCGGCGCTGCTGGTCGCTTTGATGAGCATGGTTCTCGCCCTGGCGGGCTGCGCCGGGGTGCCCAGCACGTCGGCCCCGCAGGCGATCGGCACGGTTCAGGCGCCACCGCCGTCGGTGCTGCCCAAACCCACCCCGGGAATGGACCCCGACGTGCTGCTGCGCGAATTCCTCAAGGCGACCGCCGATCCGGCCAATCGGCATCGGGCGGCGCGGCAGTTCCTCACCCAGTCGGCGTCGGATGGCTGGGACGACGCCGGCAGCGCACTGCTGATCGACAACGTGGTGTTCGTCGAAACCCGCAGCGCCGACCGGGTCGCGGTCACGATGCGGGCCGACATGCTCGGCTCGCTGTCGGACATGGGGGTCTTCGAGACCGCCGAGGGCGCACTGCCCGCTCCCGAGCCGATCGAACTGCTCAAGACCTCCGACGGCTGGCGCATCGACCGGCTGCCCAACGGCGTCTTCTTGGACTGGCAGCAGTTCCAGGCCACCTACAAACGCAACACGCTGTACTTCGTCGACCCCACCGGCAAGACGGTGGTTCCCGATCCGCGATACGTCGCGGTGTCCGACCCCGACCAGTTGGCCACCGAACTGGTGTCGAAGTTGATCGCCGGCCCGCGCCCGGAGATGGCCGGGGTGCGCAACCTGCTGGCGGCACCGTTGCGGTTGCGCGGACCGGTGACCCGCGCCGACGGCGGCAAGAGCGGGGTGGGCCGTGGCTACGGCGGGGCCAAGATCGACCTGGACAGCTTGTCGACCACCGACCCGAACACCAGGCAATTGCTTGCCGCCCAATTGATCTGGACGCTGACCCGAGCCGATGTCAAGGGGCCGTACGTGATCAACGCCGACGGCGCGGCGCTCGACGACCGGTTCCCGGACGGGTGGACGACCTCGGATGTGGCGACCACCGACCCGGGCGCCTCCGACGGCGCCGGCGCCGGGATACACGCGCTGGTGGGCGGGTCACTGCTGGTCCTGGACGGACAGCAGGCCAACCGGGTTCCCGGGGCGTTCGGCCGGGAGCCCGACCAGGAGTCGGCTGCGTTGTCCCGCAACGGACGTCAGGTGGCGTCGGTGGTGGTGCACCCCGGTGCCCCCGACCCGCCGGCCACGCTGTGGATCGGAGACCTCGGCGGCGAGGCCGTGCAAGCGGCAGACGGGCACACCCTGTCGCGGCCGAGTTGGTCGCTGGACGAAGCGGTGTGGGTGGTGGTCGACGGCAACAACGTGCTGCGGGCGATCCAAGAGGCCTCCGGCCGCCCGGCCCGGATCCCGGTTGATTCCGGGGCGATCAACGCGAGGTTCCCGGGACCGATCAGCGAGCTACAGCTGTCCCGTGACGGCACCCGGGCTGCCATGGTGATCGGTGGGCAGGTGATCCTGGCCGGTGTCGAGCAGGCCCCGGGCGGCCAGTTCGTACTGAACTATCCGCGCCGGCTGGGCTTCGGACTCGGCTCCTCGGTGGTGTCGCTGAGCTGGCGCACCGGCGACGACATCGTGGTGAGCCGGTCCGATCCGAAAGACCCGGTGTCCTACGTCAACATCGACGGGGTGAACTCCGATGCGCCCAACGGCAATCTTCAGCTGCCGGTGTCGACCATCGTCGCCGACCCGTCCACCGTCTATGTGGCCGACCCGCGCGGGGTGTTGGCGCTGTCGTCGTCGAGAGCCGAGGACGAGCAGAGCTGGTCGCCGGTGGGTCCGTTCATGGTCGGCGGCGCCGTGCCGGTGCTGCCGGGCTGACGCCCGGCAAGCTCTACCCGTTGGCCACCAGCGACAGGCGCCGGTGTTCGGCCCGCTCCCGGGTGGCCTTGCGCCGCTTGGCGCTGGACAGCAGGCCGGCCACCGCCGTCTCGATGCTGCGGGCGAACTCGTCGACATCGGGCATGGTGTCGAAGTCGGCGAGGACCCCGAAGAACAGGCTCTGGGCGTAGCTCAGCATCGCCACCCCGGTGCGCAGCTGCAGCGCGATCGGCGGCACCGGGAGCACGTCGAGCACCTCGCGTCCCATGATGTGCAGGGTCTGCGACGGGCCGGGCACATTGGTCGCAAGGGTGGTGACGCCCTGCTGAGGCAACCGTGTCAACAGCCGCACGGCCCATGCCGTCAGCGGGAAAGGCAGGTAGTTGGCCGCGGAGACGAACGCGCTGCCGGCTTGGCGCTGCCCGGTGCTCTTGGTTCGGCTCAGCCGCGAGTGCACCAGCTTCAGCCGCCGCACCGGGTTCTCCTCCTCCACCGGTAGGTAGGGCAGCATCACCGAGACCCGGTTGTCGGTCCGGCCGTCGGCGTCGCCCGAGCGCGTCGACACCGGCACCAGGGTGCGCAGCGTTTCGGGGCGCGGGCGTTCGCCCCGGCGCTCCAGCATGCCGCGGTAGCCCTCGGTCAGGGCAGCGAGCGCGACGTCGTTGAGGGTCACGTCGAACGCCTGGCAGATCTGGTTGACGTCGTGCAGGGATACCTTGGCGGAGCTGTACCGGCGCATCGCGCGCATCGGCCCGTTCAACGAGGTCGTGACGCCCTGATGCAGCAGCCCGGCGGACAGCTCGACGGTGCCGCGGGCGGCCCGCACCGCGGCGGCGCTGATCGCAGTCGAGACATTCCACAGGTCGGCCGCCCAGCTCGCCGGGTTGGTGGTCACCGAAGGCAGCCCGAAATGCAGCCCGCCCGAATGGGATTCGTGGGAACCCCGGATGTGGCCGGCGAAACTGGCTATGCCGTCGCCGTCGCTTTCATCGCACAGCCCGGTGAACAGGTGCGACGTCGCGATGCCGTCGCCGACGCAGTGGTGAACCTTGATCAGCATCGCCCACCGGTCGTCGGTCAACCCCTCGATCACCCAGATCTGCCACAGTGGCCGATCTCGGTCCAGCCGGCGGGCCATCTGGTCGGCGATGAAGCGGAACAGTTCGGTGTCGTCACCGGGGCGCGGCAGGGCGACCCGCCGTAAGTGATGCGCCATGTCGAAGTCGGGGTCGCTCACCCACTCCGGTGGCGCCAGGTCGAACGGGTGCATCTGCAACTTCTGACCGAAGCGGCGGCAGGCGCTGATCCGCGCGCCCAGCGTGGAAACCAGCGCGGCGTAATCCGGCGCCGGCCCCTCCAAGATGACCAATCCGCCGATCGCCAGGCTGATGTGGCGGTCGGAATCTTCGGCCTCCAGGAACCCCGCGTCCAGTGTCGTCAGTTGCTCCACGATGCTGACCTCCTCTTCGGGCCCCGCTCTTATGATCCGCCCGCGCGGGAGGGAGTCGGCAGGGCCGGAAGTCCTGAGTCCCGAGGTCCAACGGCGGCACCGGCGGGCCTTCGTGCCCTGTCCGGGCCGGCCCGGACAGGAGCATCGTGAAGGCAGTCAGCTGCGTCGAGAGAAGGGGGCGGACCGTGGATCAACAGTCTGTTGGCTACCCGGACACCGCGGCCGTCAGGGAGACCGTTCGCACTGCGCTGCAGCTGGCGGCCCGCGCACCGTCGGTGCACAATTCCCAGCCGTGGCGCTGGAAGGTGCAGTTGGCGACACAGCCGCCTCGACTGGAGCTGTTCGCCAACCCCGACCTGCACCTGCGCAACGTGGATCCCGACGGTCGCGGTCTGACCCTGAGCTGTGGTGCGGCGCTGCATCATTGTGTGGCCGCTCTGGCTGCGCTGGGTTGGCGCGGCAAGGTACATCGGCTGCCCGATCCGGCCGACCCCGACCACCTGGCGTCGGTGGAGCTGTTCGGTCCCGATCCGGAGCAGCTCCCCGAACAGGTGAATGTCGCACTGGCCGCCGCGATACCACGGCGGCGCACCGACCGCCGATCCTTCAGTGGATGGCCGGTGGCGCCGGCCGACATCGCGTTGATGGGCGCCCGCGCCGCCCGCGCCGGGGTGATGCTGCGCCGGATCGACGAGCTGGATCGGCTGAACACGGTGGTGGCCCGGGCCGTCTTCGCGCACCGCACCGACTACGACTACCTCGCCGAGCTGGCGACTTGGAGCGGTCGATACGGGTCGGTGGCCGGAGTCCCGGCGCGCAGCGTTCCGGCGCCCACCGCCGGCGCACCGATCCCGGGCCGGCTGTTCGCCGACCCGCTGCTGGCCCAACCGCCCGGCGCCGCTCCCGCCCAGGATCGCGCGGTGATGCTGGCGCTGGGCACCGAGGAGGACGATCGGCTGGCCCAGCTGCGCGCCGGTGAGGCCACCAGCGTGGTGTTACTGACCGCGACGGCGCTGGGATTGGCCAGCTGTCCGGTCACCGAGCCGCTGGAGATCGCCGAAACACGCGCCGCGGTACGTCGCGACGTCTTCGGAACCAGCGGCCATCCGCAGATGTTGCTGCGGGTGGGGTGGGCCCCCATCAACGCCGACCCGCTGCCGGCGACACCGCGGCGTTTCCTCAACGACATCGTCGAATGGCTGATGCCCGATGAGCCCCAAGCGGATCCCGCCGATGCCGCGAACGAGAACCGGGCGGTGTGCGTCTAGTGCAGCGAGCTACTGCTGCGTCATCAGCGGCGCGGACCAGCGCAGCACGGTGCCGCCACCCGGTGCCGCTTCGACGCTGAACGCCCCGCCCGCTTGCTCGGCGCGCCGTCGCAGATTGGACAGGCCGCTGCGGGTGATCACCTCCGGCATCCCGCGGCCGTTGTCGGCCACCTCGATGCCCAGGTCGTCCTCGACCTTGATCTGCACCGTCAATTCGGTCGCGCCGGAATGCCGAACCGCGTTGCTGACCGCCTCGGAGACCACCGCCTCGGCATGATCGGCCAGCGCCGGCTCGACCACCGACAACGGGCCGACGAACGCAACGGTGGTGTGCAGCCCCGAGCCCGAGAACTGGGCGACGGCGTTGTCCAGCCGCTGCCGTAGCCGGGTCACCGTCGAGGAGGAGCCGTGCAGGTCGAAAATGGTGGTGCGGATCTCGCCGATGATCTCCTGCAGGTCGTCGACCGCGTCGTTGAGCCGGCGCTGCACCGCGGCGGAGCGGGCCCGGGGAATGGTGCCCTGTAACGACAACCCGACGGCGAAAAGCCGTTGGATGACATGGTCGTGCAGGTCACGGGCGATCCGGTCCCGGTCGGTGACCACGTCGAGTTCGTGCATGCGGCGCTGCGAAGTGGCCAATTGCCACGCCAACGCGGCCTGGTCGGCGAACGCGGCCATCATGTCGAGTTGTTCGATGCTGAACGGGATCGTGGAGCCGTGGCGCATCACCACGACGACGCCGGCCACCGCGTCGGCGGCGCGCAACGGCAGGATCAGCGCCGGGCCGGCCCCGTCGACGCCGGTCAGCCTCAGCCGGTCCACCTGGCGCGGCATGCGCTGGGAGAATGCCTCGCCGACTGACGTGCCGACGACCGGGATGGTGTCACCGGCAATGGAAGCCATTGCAGCACCCAGGGTTTCGACCACAAGTAGCTCGTTGACCTCGGCTTCGGGGGTGTCCTCCTCCAGCGGAACGGCCACCAGCGCAGCCTCGGCGCCGGTGAGCTTGCTGGCCTCCTCGGCGATCAGCCGGAACACCGTCGTGGGATCGGTTCCGGACAACAATTCGGTGGCGATGTCACGGGTGGACTCGATCCAGGATTGCCGTGCCTTGGCCTGGGCGTACAACCGGGCGTTGGCGATGGCGATCCCGGCGGCGGCAGCCAGTGCCTGCACCAGTACCTCGTCGTCCTCGCTGAACGGCAGACCGTTGGCCTTCTCGGTGAGATACAGATTGCCGAAGACCTCGTCTTGCATACCCACCGGCACACCGAGGAAGGTGCGCATCGCTGGGTGGTATGCGGGAAACCCCACCGATGCAGGGTGTTTGGCGATGTCATCCAGTCGCAGCGGTTTGGGATCTTCGATCAGCAGACCCACCACGCCGAGGCCTTCGGGCAGCCGGCCGATCCGCGCGAAGGTGTCCTCGTCGATGCCCTCGTAGACGAACTCCACCATTCGACGGTCGTGGTCGTGTACTTCCAGCGCACCGTATTTGGCCTCGACCAGGTTGGTGGCCGTCTGCACGATGGAACGCAGGGTGGCGTCGAGTTCCAACCCGGAGGTGACCACCAGCATCGCCGCCAGCAGGCCGTCGAGGCGGTCGCGTCCCTCTACAATCTGTTCGACCCGGTCCTGGACGCCGACCAGAAGTTCGCGCAGCCGCAACTGGGAAAGCGTGTCGCGCAGGGGGTCCGGGCCGTCCCGGCCTTCGGTGGGGTCGTCGTCAGTCATTCCGGGAGCGCTCGAGTTTGGTGGCGAACACCGCGGCCTGTGTTCGGCGTTCCATGCCCAGTTTGGCCAGCAGACGCGACACGTAGTTCTTGACGGTCTTCTCCGCCAGGAACATCCGGTCGGCGATCTGCTTGTTGGTCAGGCCCTCGGCGAGCAGGCTCAACAGGATGCGTTCCTGTTCGGACAGCCCGGACAGTGGATCGGGCTTGGCGATGGCGCCACGTAGTTTGGCCATCAGCGCTGCCGCGGCGCGGTTGTCGAGCAGGGAGCGTCCGGCGCCGACGTCCTTGACGGCGCGGGCCAACTCCATGCCCTTGATGTCCTTGACGATGTAGCCGCTGGCCCCGGCCAGAATGGCATCGAGCATCGCCTCGTCGGAGGTGAACGAGGTCAGGATCAGGCACCGTAACTCGGGCATGCGGGACAGCAGATCGCGGCAGAGCTCGATGCCGTTGCCGTCCGGGAGCCGTACGTCGAGCACCGCCACGTCGGGACGCAGGGCCGGAATGCGCGCCATCGCCTCGGCGACCGACCCGGCCTCGCCGACCACGTCCAGCTCCGGATCGGCGCCGAGCAGGTCGATCAGACCGCGGCGCACCACCTCGTGATCGTCTACCAGAAAGACTTTGACCATGCCGCGTCCTTTCGCAGCAGCCGTCATCGCGGTGCACCGCCCACGGTGAGCACCGAACAACCGCCGGCCCAGCCCAGGCTCCGCCGGCCGCGGGTGCCCGAGATGAACAGCTGGATCGCCAACTCCCATCCCAGCACGGCCCTATTGTCCGGTGACGCATCGACTTCGGCAACCATCGGCCCGGTGTGTCGGCCGCTGTCAGGACTGCGGATCACGGCCACCGGGCAGCCGGCCGCCCAGGCCGCGGCGGCGCGTGCGGCCGGTGACCCGTCGATGCCGACGCCAACCGCCCGTGTTGACTTCCGATCACCCATGGTGGCTCCCGAATGGCCGGCCGGGCATCGATCGCGCCCGGCACTGCCCAGGGTAACCGCGTCGGGCGACCGACTGCAGGGCCTTTGGTCCACGAACTCCGATGCCGGTGGCCAGCGGGTCAGGGCTTCCGGGAACGGCTGCGCAGCACCTCGGCCGCGCCGCCCAGGAACGGGGTGATGATGTCCACCGGCAGCGGAAACACCACGGTGGAGTTCTGGTCGGCGCCGAGCTCCAAAAGGGTTTGCAGGTAACGCAGTTGCAGCGAGGCGGGATTGCGCGACAGCGTCTCGGCCGCCTGGCTCAGCTCTTCGGAGGCCTGCAGTTCACCGCGGGCGTTGATCACCTTCGCCCGACGTTCGCGCTCGGCCTCGGCCTCGCGGGCCATCGCGCGCTGCATCGACTCCGGGATCTCCACGTCCTTGATCTCGACCACCCGGACCTGAACACCCCACGGCTCGGTCTGCTTGTCGATGATGGTGCGCAGGTCGGCGTTGAGGTCGTCACGGTGTGCCAGCAGGGTGTCCAGATCGGCGCGGCCCAGCAGCGAGCGCAGTGTCGTCTGGGCGATCTGGGAGGTGGCCACCGCGTAGTTTTCCACCGCCAGAATCGCTTTGAGCGGATCGACCACCTGGAACATCACCACCGCGTTCACCCGGGCCGGGACGTTGTCGCGGGTGATCACCTCCTGTGGGGGAATGGTGAGTGTCACGACTCGCTCGTCGACCCGAATCAGCCTATCCGCCAAGGGGATAAGGAAGTGCAGCCCGGGCTGGTAGAGGGGGCGGGCATGACCCACCCGGAACACGACGCCGCGCTCGTACTCCGGCAGCACCTTGATGGAGAAGTAGGCCAGCACCGCCAGCGCCACGATCACGATCACCGATACGGTGATAAGCTCTTCACTCACTGATGTGCTGCTTCCTGGTCGAAGAGCTCTCGGAAAAGCCGCCCCATCGGGTGGAGTACCGGTCGATGGCCGCTTCGACCTGCTCTTGCCCGCCGGCCTCGTGCGGTGTGTCTGAGGGAGTGTCCAAGGGGGCGTTGGAGGGAGTGTTCCACAGATGGCGTACCAGCGGGGACCCCCCGGCCAGCACGATCAGAATCGTCGCGCCCAGCACCAATACCTCGGCGGGCCGGTGGTTGGCGATCAGCGTCGCCAGCGGCATGACCACTCCGAATCCGGCCACCGCACATGCGATACCCCGGTGGAACCGGCCTGCCTCCGAATGCGGCCACGGGTCCACCGGCCGGCTGATCTCCCGGCCGTGATTCGAGGTGGTGCAGGTGTCCTTGACCGGGCAGGAGTTGCAGATCGACGGCATCGCCCGGTAGCGCATGACCCGGTTGTCCTTGTCGAACGCGGTCGGCCAGAGCCATTGGTCCTGCGGGCACTTCCAGGCGTCGTGATCTTCGTGGTAGACGAATTTTCCGGTGCGCCACTGGGCGGCGCGCGCCGACGTCCGCTTGGCCATGTTGTCGAAGCCCCACGCGAAGACGAGCAGGAGCAGGGCGTAGCCGGACATCAGCCACACCCACGCTCCCGGCATCGTCATGGCCGTCAGCCCTGCGCTTCGGTATCGGCGCCGGTCGCCGCCGTGGTGTAGAGCGGGTGTTCCGGCAACTCGTCGACGGTCTCGCCGGAGCGGAAGTTGCGCAGCGCGATCCAGGCGATCCAGCAGAACGGGACCACGCCGCCGACGATGAGGATCAGGTCGCCCGGCAGTCGCATCCACTCCAGCAGTGCGTTACCCGGCTTGGTGATGTATCCCAGTGACCGCGCCTCGAAGTAGCCGGCGTTGACCGAGTGGAACAGCTGCAGCACACCCAGCGGCAGCAGCGTGACGAACACCATCCAGGCCAGGCCGATGTTCATGCCCCAGAAGGAGATTCGGGCCAGCTTGTTGGGCCACTTGTCCGCCGGGATCACGTACCGGAAAGCGAACATCGCCAGGGCCACCGCGAGCATGCCGTAGACCCCGAACATCGCCGCGTGCGCGTGGTTGGCGGTGAGCGCGGTGCCGATCTCGTAGTAGGAGACCACCGGCAGGTTCACCAGGAAGCCGAAGATGCCCGCGCCCAGGAAGTTCCAGAACCCGACCGCGACCAGGAACATCACCGCCCAGCGAGCCGGGAAGTTGTGCTCGCCACCGGCCTCCTGGCGGGCGCCCAGCTGCAGGAACGCCCAGGCCTCCACGGTCAGGAAGGTCAGCGGGATGACCTCGGCGGCCGAGAAGAATGCGCCCATTGCCATGTGCTCCACCGGGGTGCCGGAGAAGTACAGGTGGTGCATGGTGCCGATCACGCCGCCGGCGGAGTACAAGATGATGTCGAGCAGGATCACCAGCAGCGCGACGCGCTCCCGCACCACCCCGAGCTGCACGAAGATGTAGGCCACCATCGCCGTGGTGAACAGCTCCAGGAAGTCCTCGACCCACAGGTGCACCATCCAGAACCGCCAGAAATCGGCGACCGAGAAGTGCGTATCGCTGCCGGCGAGCAGGCTGACCGCGTAGAAGCTCGGGATGGCCAGGCCGGTGAAGAAGAACATCCACGGCAGGTTCAACTTCGAGGTGGTCGCCAGCTTCGAGCGCATGCCGCGCCAGATGATGAAGATCCACAGGAACAGCCCGACGATCAGCAGCACCTGGAACAGTCGCGGCAGGTCCAGGAACTCCCACTGCTGAGACAGCACGGTGCCGGGCTTGATCACCCCGAAGATCGAGAGCGCCTCGAACGCCATCGACCCGAAGACCACGACCGCAAGCGCGCCGAGCAGGCCGTAGACCAGTACCGACTGTTTGCGGGGCTCACGGCGGGTGATGAACGGCACCAGGAAGATTCCGCCGGCCAGGAACGCGGCCGCGGTCCAGAACAACGAGAGCTGCAGGTGCCAGGTCCGGGCCAGGTTGTAGGGCAGGATCTTGGCCAGGTCGATTCCGTAGAACGCCGACAGATCCGCGCGGTAGTGCTCGACGGCGCCGCCCAGCAGGGTTTGGGCCAAAAACAGCACCGCGACGACGGCGAAGATCCAGATCGCGGCGCGCTGCGAGCGGGTCAGCGGCACCTCGCCGGGCTGGCGGAACTCGAGCTTGGTCATCTCGGTGCCGTGCCAGCCGATGTTCTGGCTCCACCGGCCGTAGACGGTGAACATGATTCCGATGCCGCCGAGCAGCATGATCAGCGACAGCACCGACCACACCACGACCGACCCGGTCGGGCCGTTGTCGACGCGCGGCTCCGAGGGCCAGTTGTTGGTGTAGCTGTAGGCGTGCCCGGGCCGGTCGGCCGCCGCCGCCCAGGCCGTCCAGCCGAAGAACGCGGTCAGGTCGCGGATCTCGCCCGGGTCGGTGATCATGTGCGGCAACAGGCCGTACTTGGTGGAGTCCTCGCCGAAGTAGTCGGCGTACTGCTTCTCGATGTCTTTGAACGCTCGGGTCTGCTTGTCGGTGAAGACCAGGGTGCCGGTGTCCGCGTTGTAGCGGTTGGTCCGGAACTCGGCGACCACCTCGTCATGCGGGTTGGGAACGCCCTGCACCTCGAACTGGTCGGCCACGTTCTCGGTGGCCAACCGCAGGTATTCGGCGGTGTAGTCCGGGCCGAGGTAGGCGCCGTGGCCCAGCACCGATCCGTACTGCATCAGTCCGCGGGCCTGGAACAACTCCTGGCCGCGGGTGATGTCGTCGCCGGTGAACAGCTGCTGCCCGGTCTCGGTGACGACGCGATCCGGCATCGGCATCGACGCGGTGTAGGTGCGGTAGGCCAGGATTCCCATCACCAGGAATCCGAAGATCATCACCAGGGCTACGCCTTGGGCCCAGCCTTTGCCGACCAGCGCGGCGCCGCCGGAATCGCTGGTGGGCGTGCCCTTTTCTGTTGCTTCGGTGGTCATGGACGGCGACGCTAGCAGTATCGAGCGGCTAAATTCGTGAATCTGTCAGGGGGCTCACAGTTTTGGGGTCCGGCGTTAGGGTCACAGTTGACGAAATACCCCTTGACATGGGAGTACGACATAGCGTAGTAGAGATTTTCTGTCCGGCTGTCGGTGCCCGGTGGCAGCCTCCGGAGTGTGTTTGTGGCCGGTATGGATCTCATGCTTCCGCGGCAGTGCGGTGGCTGCGGCGCCCCGACGACCGGATGGTGCCGCAATTGCGCGGCACAACTCGCCGTCGGACCGGATGCTCCGCGCCTGGTCAGTCCGCGGGTGGATCCGCAGGTGCCGGTGTTCGCGCTGGGCCGCTACGCCGGAGCCCGCCGGCAGGCGATCGTCGCGGTGAAGGAGCACGGGCGCACCGACCTGATCACGCCGCTGGCATCGACGCTGGCCGCCGCCCTGCACCGGCTGGTGTGCTGGCGGATGCTCGACCTGCCGCTGACGATCATCCCGGCGCCCACTCGGCGCAGCGCCGCCCGCCGGCGCGGTGGTGACCCGATCGGGCGGATCGCGGCCGCGGCGACGGCGCGGCATCCCGGCATCACGGTGGCGCCGGCGCTGCGGATGCGGGCACTGACCCGAGACTCCGTCGGGCTGGGCAGCGGCGCCCGCGAACGCAACATCGCCGGCCGGGTGCTGCTGAGCCGGCGCCGGCTTCGCCCCGGCGGCGGCGGTGATGTCCTGATCGTCGACGATGTCGTCACCACCGGCGCCACGTTGGCCGAGTCGGTGCGGGTACTGAGATCCGAGGGTGTTGCGGTGGTCGCCGCGCTGGTGATCGCAGCGGCATGACGGCAGTGCGGACACCAATGCGCAACGGGACCGTCAAACCAGTGGCACGTACCCGGCGGCATGGCTACGGTCGTCATCAAGGGACGGGTGAACCGAGAGAACGTGGTCGAGACGACGAGAAAAGAGTGTCGAGCATGGCAAGTCAAAGTCAATTCGTGGAAACCAGCGGCACGTCGATCGATGCCGAGGAGAGCCCCGATCAGTCGTTAGGCGCCGAGATTGTGGTCAAGGGCCGCAACGTCGAGATCCCGGATCACTTCCGGGTCTATGTCGCGCAGAAGCTGGCCCGTCTGGAGCGACTGGACCGCTCTATTCGGTTGTTCGACGTCGAGCTCAAGCACGCGAACAACCGCCGGCAGCGAAAGTCCTGCCAGCAGATCGACATCACTGCGCACGGTCGCGGGCCGGCGGTCCGCGGTGAGGCCCGCGCCGACAGTTTCTATGCCGCGTTCGAGGCCGCGATCGACCGCCTGGAGGGCCGGCTGCGCCGCGGCAAAGACCGCCGCAACGTCTCCTACGGCGACAAGACCCCGTTGTCGGTGGCCGAGGCCACCGGGGCCACCACGGTGGACCCGGAGTTCCTCGCCGCGGCGTTCAATCGGGACGGCACCGCCGAACCTGATCACCGGGGTGGGGCCGCGCACGGCCACGACGGCGACCACGACCACGAGCCGGGCCGGATCGTCCGCACCAAGGAGCACACCGCCACGCCGATGTCCGTCGACGACGCGCTGTACGAGATGGAACTCGTCGGCCATGACTTCTTCTTGTTCCACGACAAGGAGAGCGACCAGCCATCGGTGGTCTACCGCCGGCACGCCTATGACTACGGCCTGATCCGGCTGGTGTGACGCCGCGTGGACTGACGCTGCCGAGAAGCCGTCCTGACACCGCTGCGCCGCGGCAAAGCCGACCTTCGCCCCGCTGTCACCTACCATGGGTGACGCTCGTAATGCCGAAGACTGAGTAGGGGACATAGCCGTGCTGTCCAAGTTGCTGCGTTTTGGTGAAGGCCGCATGGTCAAACGGCTCAGGAAGGTCGCCGACTACGTCGACACCCTGTCCGGGGATGTCGAAGCGCTCACCGACGCCGAGCTGCGGGCCAAGACCGACGAGTTCCGCTCTCGTCACGCCGACGGGGAATCCCTCGATGACTTGCTGCCCGAGACGTTCGCGGTGGCCCGCGAGGCGGCTTGGCGAGTGCTGAGCCAGCGGCCGTTCCACGTGCAGCTGATGGGCGGCGCGGCCCTGCACTACGGCAACGTCGCCGAGATGAAGACCGGTGAGGGCAAGACCCTGACCTGTGTGCTGCCGGCCTACCTCAACGCGATCTCCGGCAACGGCGTGCATGTCGTCACCGTCAACGACTACCTGGCCAAGCGCGACAGCGAGTGGATGGGTCGCGTGCACCGGTTCCTCGGCCTGGAGGTCGGGGTGATCCTGTCCCAGATGACCCCCGACGAGCGGCGGGTCGCCTACAACGCCGACGTCACCTACGGCACCAACAACGAGTTCGGCTTCGACTACCTGCGTGACAACATGGCGCATTCGCTCGACCAGCTGGTGCAGCGCCCGCACAACTTCGCCATCGTCGACGAGGTGGACTCCATCCTGATCGACGAGGCGCGCACCCCGCTGATCATCTCCGGGCCCGCCGACGGCAGCTCCAACTGGTACTCCGAGTTCGCCCGGATCGTGCCGTTGATGGAGAAGGACGTGCACTACGAAGTGGACCTGCGCAAGCGCACCATCGGCGTGCACGAGGTCGGCGTGGAGTTCGTCGAGGACCAGCTCGGCATCGACAACCTCTACGAAGCCGCCAACTCTCCGCTGGTCAGCTACCTCAACAACGCCCTGAAGGCCAAGGAGCTGTTCAACCGCGACAAGGACTACATCGTCCGCAACGGTGAGGTCTTCATCGTCGACGAGTTCACCGGCCGGGTGCTGGTGGGGCGGCGCTACAACGAGGGAATGCACCAGGCCATCGAGGCCAAGGAGCAGGTGGAGATCAAGGCCGAGAACCAGACGCTGGCCACCATCACCCTGCAGAACTACTTCCGGCTCTACGAGAAGCTTGCCGGGATGACCGGCACGGCCGAGACCGAAGCCGCCGAGCTGCACGAGATCTACAAACTGGGTGTGGTGCCCATCCCGACCAACAAGCCGATGGCCCGCACCGACCAGATCGACCTGATCTACAAGACCGAGGAGGCCAAGTTCCTCGCGGTCGTCGACGACCTCGCCGAGCGCTATGAGAAGGGTCAGCCGGTGCTGATCGGCACCACCAGCGTGGAGCGCTCGGAGTACCTGTCCAAGCAGCTGACCAAGCGGCGGGTCCCGCACAATGTCCTCAACGCCAAGCAGCACGAACGCGAGGCGCACATCATCGCCGAGGCCGGCCGCCGCGGCGCGATCACCGTGGCGACCAACATGGCCGGCCGCGGCACCGACATCGTGCTCGGCGGCAACCCGGACTTCCTGGCCGACCAGAAGCTGCGCAGCAAGGGCCTGGACCCGGTCGAAACCCCCGACGAGTACGAGGCGGCCTGGGACGAGACGCTCACCGCGATCAAGGCGGAGGCGGCCGCCGAGGCCCAGGAAGTGATCGAAGCCGGCGGCCTCTACGTGCTGGGCACCGAGCGGCACGAGTCGCGGCGCATCGACAACCAGCTGCGGGGCCGGTCCGGCCGCCAGGGTGACCCGGGGGAGTCGCGGTTCTACCTGTCGCTGGGCGACGAGCTGATGCGACGGTTCAACGGCGCCGCGCTGGAGTCACTGCTGACCCGGCTGAACCTGCCCGACGACGTGCCGATCGAAGCCAAGATGGTCAACCGGGCGATCAAGAGCGCTCAGACCCAGGTGGAGCAGCAGAACTTCGAGATCCGCAAGAACGTCCTCAAATACGACGAGGTGATGAACCAGCAGCGCAAGGTGATCTATGCCGAGCGCCGGCGGATCCTCGACGGAGAGAACCTGGCCGAGCAGGCCCACGACATGCTCGTCGACGTGGTCACCGCCTACGTCGACGGCGCGACCACCGAGGGCTACGCCGAGGACTGGGATCTCGAGCAACTGTGGACCGCGTTGAAGACGCTGTACCCGGTCGGGATCGACTACCACGAACTGCTGCACGCCGCCGACGTCGGCGAGGCTGACGACCTGACCCGCGAGGAGCTGCTCGAGGCGCTGCTCGCCGACGCTGAGAACGCCTACGCCGCGCGCGAAGCCGAGGTCGACGGCACCGCCGGGGCCGGTGCCATGCGGGAGCTGGAACGCGGCGTGCTGCTGTCCGTCATCGACCGCAAGTGGCGCGAGCACCTCTACGAGATGGACTACCTCAAGGAGGGCATCGGTCTGCGGGCGATGGCTCAGCGCGACCCACTGGTGGAGTACCAGCGGGAGGGCTTCGACATGTTCACCGGCATGCTCGAGGGGCTCAAGGAGGAGTCGGTCGGCTTCCTGTTCAACGTCGCCGTCGAGGCCGCACCGGCGCAGTCGGTGGCGCCGATGGATGCCCCGGAGGGATTGGCACAGTTCGGATTGCGTGCCAAGGGACTCGACGGCGCCAACGGTGCCGACGGAGCCCGCGGAGCCGACGGCTCAGCGGGGTTGACCTACTCCGGTCCCGACGAGGACGGCTCCGCGCAGGTGCGGCGCAATCGCGACCTGGAGCCGGCGGGAGCCGTTTCGCGCCGCGAGCGCCGTGAGGCAGCCCGCCGTGAAGGCCGCGGACCCAAATCGGCGAAGACGCCGCGCAAGAACTGAGGGTCGGTAACGGCTGGAAGCCGTCAACCGATGTGCAGTGCGACGATCTGCCAGGCTGTGCTGTCTCCGGTCGCCGCTACCCGCTCGATGCGGCAGGCCAGCGCGTGCGTGCGCCGGCCGCGCCGGTAGGTGCCGAACGCCTCCACAGCGGTGGTCGGCTCGCCGGATCCGGCCGGTTGGACGCGCACCCGCTGCAGGGTCGCCGGCCCGCCCCGGTCCGCCGTTGCGACCGGGCGCACCGATAGCACCGATTCGGCCATCCCGGCGACGAGCAGCGGATGCAGGTGCGTCGCCGGGCGGCGCTGGTCCAGGACTTCCAGGATCCGGCGCAGCGCGGCGTCGGCGAACACGGCGGCAGACTGTAGCGGCGGCGGCAGCACGGCCCGCGTAGGCCGGTCCGGCCGCACTCCCGGTGAATGCGCGCGGCGGGGCCGTGCCCCGGGTCCCGATGTCAGGGACTGCGCCGGACGGCACGGCGCCGCCGCGCGCGCCGGTGGTTCGTAGTCGATCACCGGCGCGACGGTCGAATGCCCGAGCGGGGTTGGGTCGGTGGTCACGGCAGCTCTCCAGGGTCGATCCGACGGATGGCCTGCTGGAGAGTGGCAGGAGGTGTCCGGCGATCATCGCACAATCATGGCGCGGCCGTATTCGCGTGCGCCATGCCGCCGTATCTCCATGCGCTACGCGGAAGGGACGGGCTACGGTGAGCGGCAGTATTTCTGGGTTCCGGGGCCCGTTGAGTACAACGCGCGGCCGGAACGAGTCAGCAGGGAGGGCGGGCCGCGATGGTGAACCGGCTGTCGGTGACGGATGCGGCCTTCTATCGGCTGGAGAACACGACCACGCCGATGTACGTGCAGTCGCTCTACATTCTGCGTAAGCCGCGCGGCGGGCTGAGCTACGAGAAGTTGCTCGACACCGTCGAGCAACGGTTGCCGCAGACCCCGCGCTACCGGCAGAAGATCCGTGAAGTCACGATGAACCTGGCCCGCCCGGTATGGGTAGACGACCACGAGTTCGACATCACCTATCACGTGCGGCATCTCGCGGTGCCGTCTCCCGGCAGTGACCGGCAGTTGCACGAGCTGATTGCTCACCTGGGTCAACAGCCGCTGGACCGGCTGCGGCCGCTGTGGGAGATGTACCTGATCGAAGGCTTGGCGGACAACCGGATCGCGCTCTACATCAAGTCGCATCAGGCGCTCGTCCATGGAATGGCGGCGCCGGCGATCGGACACGTCCTGGTCGACCGGACGCAGCGCCCCCCGCCGTTCGACGAGGACATCTGGGTGCCGCGTCACGAGCCCGGCGCCGTCGAACTGGTCGTCGGCGCGGTCGGGGATTGGGTGATTGCGCCGCGGACCCAGCTGCAGGCGGTGGGGTCGACGGTCGGCAGTCCACTGACCTGGGTGGGCCGCAAGGCATTCGACGCCGCCCGGGCGATCGCGCACGGCACGGCTCCGCGCACGCCGCTCAACACCCAGGTGTCGCAGAACCGCCTCTTCACGGTGGCGCGCGGTGCGCTGGAGGACTATCGCACGGTCCGGGTCCGCTACGACTGCGCCATCAACGACGTCGTGCTCGCCGTCATCACCGGGGCACTGCGGAACTGGCTGCTGTCCCGTGGCGAGCCGGTCTCCTCGACGCGGACGGTGCGGGCCATGGCGCCGCTGTCGGTGTACCCGGACCGCGAATACGACACCGCGGGTCAACCTATCGGTGCCGTCACCCCGTTCCTGGTGGATCTTCCCGTCGGAGAACCGAATCCGGTGGTCCGCCTCTCGCAGATCGCCTACGCCACCGAATCGCATCCCACGTCGACCGGCCTGGTGGATGCCCGCACCATCCTGACCGTGTCGGGGTTCGCTCCACCGACTCTGCACGCGATGGGCGTTCGGGTCGCTACCGCTTTCGCCGGGTTCTCCGGGCGGGTGTTCAACCTGTTGATCACCAATGCGCCCGGCGCCCAGCGGCAGCTCTATGTCTGCGGTGCCAAACTGCTCGAGACCTACAGCGTGCCCCCGCTGCTGCCCAACAAGGCGTTCACCATCGGGGTCACCTCCTACAACGGCACGCTGTATTACGGGGTCAACGCCGACCGCAAGTCGATGAGTGACGTCGGGCTGGTCTCGGCGCTGTTGGACGAGGCACTTGCCGAGCTGCTGGAGGCGGCCACATGAGCGGCGAACCCCGGATCGCCGACGACGTTTACGAGGCCGAATTGCTGCGTCTGCAAATCGAATTCGTCAAACTGCAGGAATGGGTGCGCACTACTGGAGCCCGGGTCGTGGTGATCTTCGAGGGCCGTGACGCGGCCGGCAAAGGCGGTGCTATCAAGCGCATCACCGAAAGCCTTCACCCGCGTGTGGTGCACGTGGCGGCTCTTCCTGCGCCCACCGAACGCGAACGGGGTCAGTGGTACTTCCAGCGCTACGTCGCGGCGTTGCCGGCTCGCGGCGAGGTCACGCTTTTCGACCGGTCCTGGTACAACCGCGCCGGCGTGGAGAAGGTGATGGGATTCTGCACGCCGGACGAGCATGCGCTGTTCCTGGCCCAGGCACCGGTCTTCGAACAGCTGTTGATCGACGACGGAATCCTGTTGCGCAAGTACTGGTTCTCGGTCTCGCAAGCCGAGCAGCTGCGCCGTTTCCGCAAGCGGCGCAACGATCCGCTGCGGCAGTGGAAGTTATCCCCGATGGACCTCGAGGCGGTGAACCGTTGGGACGACTACTCGCGGGCCCGCGACGAGATGATGGTGCACACCGACCTCGCGACCAGCCCCTGGTACGTAGTCGAGTCGGAGATCAAGAAACACGCGCGGTTGAACATGATGGCGCACCTGCTGTCGACGATCCCGTATCGGGAAGTGAAGCGCCCGCAGGTGGACCTGCCGGAGCAGCCTGTCGTTACCGGTGACTATCAGCGCCCCGATCGCGGGAACTACCGTTACGTCGAGGACTACGCGGCGACGCTGTTGGGCGAGGCGACAGGCTAGGGTTTTCGCTCATGCGGGTTTACATCCCGGCGACGCTGGCCATGCTGGTCGAGCTGGTCGCCGACGGTTCATTGCGGCCGGTCAGCGGGACCGCGTTCGCAGTGACGCCGACACTGCGGGAGTCCTACGCGCACGGCGACGACGAGGAACTGGCCGAGGTCGCCCTCGGCGAGGCCGCGCTGGCCTCACTGCGGCTGCTCGGCGCCAACACCGCGGGCACCGCCGGTCCAGCGGGCGAGACATTGCCTACCCGCAGGGCGGTGCTGGTCGCCGAGGTCGAGCCGGTCAGCGTTCGCCCCGATCTGGACGCCGCAGTGGTGCGGCTGGACGGGACGGTCGCGATCGGCGACGTGGTCGCCGCCTATGTGGACAACGCGGCCGCCGAACCGGCGGTGCTCGCGGCGGTGGCCGCGATCGACGACGCCGATCTCGGCGACGAGGACGCCGAGCTGACCGTCGGCGACGCCCAGGACCACGACCTGGCCTGGTATGCGACCCAGGAGCTGCCGTTCCTGCTTGACCTGCTCTGATGTCGGCCGGGGAAAGCTGCGCTACCGTCGGTTTATCGATCTCCGGGTAGCGAGCAGGGACGTTTTTGAGTTGAGCAGGAAGATTCCGTCGTTCAATGCGAACGTCGGCGACACCAAGCGGGCGACCGCAGTCGGCGCTGACCGTCATCCGGGTTGGAATGCGTTGCGCCGCATCGTTACACAAATCAC
Source organism: Mycobacterium sp. IDUB_21 (assembly GCF_055419425.1). Taxonomy (NCBI): domain Bacteria; kingdom Bacillati; phylum Actinomycetota; class Actinomycetes; order Mycobacteriales; family Mycobacteriaceae; genus Mycobacterium; species Mycobacterium sp. IDUB_21. The sequence goes on from NZ_JBVAXQ010000003.1 coordinate 176,509, forward strand.
CACACCGCTGCTGCCGGACGACTATCTGCGGCTGGCCAACCCATTGTGGTCGGCCCGCGAACTGCGCGGCCGGGTACAGGAGGTGCGGCGTGAAACCGCCGATTCGGCGACGCTGGTCATCAAACCCGGCTGGGGTTTCCACTTCGACTACCAGGCCGGCCAGTACATCGGCATCGGCCTGCTGGTCGACGGACGCTGGCGCTGGCGGTCCTACTCGCTGACCTCGATCCCGGTGCGCGGAGCGCGCACCATCGCCATCACCGTCAAGGCGATGCCCGAGGGATTCCTGTCCAGCCACCTGGTGGACGGGGTAGCCCCGGGCACCGTGGTCCGACTGGCCGCCCCGCAGGGCGAATTCGTGCTGCCCGACCCGGCGCCGGCCACAGTGCTGTTTTTGACCGCCGGGTCCGGAATCACCCCGGTCATGTCGATGCTGCGCACCCTGGCCCGCCGGGACGGCATCACCGATGTGGTGCATCTGCACTCGGCGCCCACCCGCACCGACATGCTGTTCGCCGACGAGTTGGCCGCTTTGGCGCGCGCGCACCCCGGCTACCGGCTGGAGGTACGCGCCACCCGAAGCCAAGGCCGGTTGGATCTGTCCGGGCCCGATTCCCTGGACGCCGAGGTTCCCGACTGGCGCGGCCGGCAGACCTGGGCGTGCGGGCCGGCGGCACTGCTGGGCGATGCCGAGCGCATCTGGGCGGCCGCCGGGATCGCCGACCAACTGCACATCGAGCGGTTCGGCGTCGTGCGTAGCGCGGTGGCCGAGGGTGGCGGTACCGTCACCTTCGCAGCCAGCGGCAAGAGCGTCGCCGTGGATGCGGCGACGACGCTGCTGGAGGCCGGTGAGAGCGTCGGGGTACAGATGCCGTTCGGTTGCCGGATGGGGATCTGTCAGTCCTGCGTGGTGGAGCTGGTGGACGGTCAGGTCCGGGACCTGCGCACCGGTGTCGACCACGAACCGGGCACTCGCATCCAGACGTGTGTCTCGGCGGCCGCGGGTGCTTGCCAACTGGAGGTCTGATGGTTACCCGCTGGTAACTTACGCGAGCGTAGGTTACGATATCGTAAGTCAAGGTATTGAGTACGTCCGGAAAAGGGGTCTGATGGCGGTAACCGACGTCGAGGTGTTCGCGCACCTGACCGACGCCGATGTAGAGAATCTCGCCGCCGAACTGGACACCATCCGCCGCGACGTGGAGACCTCCCGCGGAGAGCGCGACGCCCGCTACATCCGCCGCACCATCGCCACCCAGCGCACCCTCGAAGTGGCCGGCCGGGTACTGCTGGCCGGGAGCTCGCGCCGCCCGGCGCGTTGGGCCGGCACGGCGACCCTGGCGCTGGCCAAGATCATCGAGAACATGGAGATCGCCCACAACGTTCTGCATGGCCAGTGGGACTGGATGAACGACCCGGAGATCCACTCCACCAGCTGGGAGTGGGACATGTCCGGGGCGTCCAAGCACTGGCGCTTCACCCACAACTTCCAGCACCACAAGTACACCAACATCCTCGGGATGGACGACGATGTGGGCTATGGCCTGCTGCGGGTCACCCGGGATCAGCCCTGGAAACGCTCCAACGTGTTCAACGTGTTCTACAACGTCATGTTGGCGATCGGGTTCGAGTGGGGAATCGCATTGCAGCACTTGGATATCGGCAAGATATTCACGCCTCGTGGCGACCGTCAGGCCTACGTTGATCGGCTTCGGGAGTTCGCCGACAAGGCCGGCCGGCAGGTGTTCAAGGATTACGTCGCTTTCCCGGCCTTGACTGCGCTGTCGCCCGGCGCGACGTTCGCCTCGACGCTCAAGGCCAACGCGATCGCCAACGTGATCCGCAACGTGTGGTCCAACGCGATCATCTTCTGTGGTCACTTCCCGGACGGCGCGGAGAAATTCAGCAAAACCGACATGATCGGTGAGTCGCGGGGCCAGTGGTATCTGCGGCAATTGTTGGGCAGTGCCAACATCGACGCCCGGCAGCCGATGCGGTTCATGAGCGGCAGCCTGTCGCATCAGATCGAACATCACCTGTATCCGGACCTTCCGAGCAACCGCTATCCCGAGATCGCGGTGCGGGTGCGCCAGGTCTGCGAGCGCTACGACCTGCCTTACACTTCCGGACCCTTCCTGGTGCAATACGGCAAGACTTGGCGCACCATCGCCAAACTGTCGCTGCCGGACCGATTCCTGCGCGACACCGCCGACGACGCCCCGGAGACCCGCAGCGAGAAGATGTTCGCCGAGCTGGCGCCGGGATCGACCGGTACCGACCCGGTGACCGGACGGCGTCGCGGGCTCAAGACCGCGATCTCGACCGTGCGGGGCTGGCGCCGCGACAAGCGGACCGACCTGGCCGCCTGAACGGGCCGTCTGGCGGCCGCTAACCCTCTCGGAGCGTCGACAACAGCTGTCGCGCGGCAGCGACTCGCCGTGCGGCCGGCCCGGTGAGGGTGTCAAGGGCGCATCCGGGATCGGCCGGGGGCCCCAGATGTCCACAGCCGCGCGGACATTCGGTGATCGCCTCGGCGAGGTCGGAGAACGCCATCAGCACGTCATCGGGTGCGATGTGGGCCAGGCCGAAGGATCGGATGCCCGGGGTGTCGATCACCCAGCCGGATCCGACCAGCCGCAGCGCCACCGACTGGGTGGAGGTGTGTCGCCCCCGGCCGATGTCGGTGACCCGGCCGACGGCGCGGTCGGCTTGGGGGACCAGGCGGTTCACCAGGGTCGATTTGCCGACCCCGGAGTGGCCCAGCAGCACGGTGATTCGGTTGACCAACAGCTCGGCGACCGCCTCGAGCGGGTCGTCTCGACCCGCGGTGACCACCGTGAGATCCAGGTCGGCGAACTGGCCGGCGAACGGTTCCGGATCGGCCAGATCCGTCTTGGTCAGACACAGAATCGGCGTCAGGCCGCCGGCGTAGGCGGCGATCAGAGTCCGCTCGACCAGACCGGTGCGCGGCGGCGGGTCGGCCAGGGCCACCACGATCAGCAGCTGGTCAGCGTTGGCTACCACCACCCGCTCGGTCGGATCGGTGTCATCAGCGGTGCGCCGCAACACCGTTCGCCGGGGCCCCCGCCGGACGATGCGGGCCAGGGTGTCGGGTCGGCCGGAAAGGTCGCCGACGACGTCGACGTGATCGCCGACGACGATCGGGGTGCGGCCCAGCTCGCGGGCGCGCATCGCGGTGACCTGGCAATCCGGCTCACCGTCCAGGACGCAACCCCAACGCCCGCGGTCGACGCTGACCACCATGGCCGACTGTGCGTCGGCATGTTCGGGACGGATCTTGGTGCGCGGTCGGGAGCCGCGGCCGGAACGGACCTTGACGTCGGACTCGTCGTAGTCGCCCGGCTTCAAACGCCCGAACCCGAATCGGCCAGCATCTCCGCCCACATCCGGGGGAACGCAGGCAGCGTCTTGGCGGTGGTCTCGATGTCCTCTACCTCGACGTCGGCGACCCGCAGCCCGATGATCGCGCCGGCGGTGGCCATCCGGTGATCGGCATAGGAGTGCCAGGTTCCGCCGTGCAGCGGTGTCGCGGTGATCACCAGGCCGTCGGCGGTCTCGACGCTGTCGCCGCCCAGTCGGTTGATCTCGGTGGTCAGCGCCGCCAACCGGTCGGTCTCGTGCCCACGTAGGTGGGCGATACCGCTGAGCCGCGACACCGATCCCGGTGCCGCCAGCGCCGCCAGCGCGGCCACCGTCGGGGTGAGCTCGCCGACGGCTCGCAGGTCGACGTCGAATCCCCCGTAGCTTCCCGGCCCTCGTAGGTGTAGTTGCGAGTCGGTGTGGTGCATCACCGCACCCGTTCTGCCGATGATGTCGGTGATGGTGCCGGCCGGTTGAACGCCGACGGTAGGCCAGTCGGGGACGCGCACCTCGCCGCCGGTGACCACGGCGGCCGCCAGGAAGGGGGTGGCGTTGGACAGGTCCGGCTCGATCTCCCAGTGCCGGGCCGCCGGCGTCGCCGGCCGAACCCGCCAGCGGTTGACGGTGGCGTTGTCGACGTCGATGCCGGCTTGGCGCAGCATCGTCACCGTCATCGCGATGTGCGGCGCCGACGGTAGGGAGGCGCCGGTGTGCACCACGGTCAGGCCGTCGTCGAACGCGGCTGCGGCCAGCAACAGGCCGGAGACGAACTGGGAGGATCCCGATGCATCGATCTCCACGCTGCCGCCGGCGACGGACCCGGCGCCCTTGATCGCGAACGGCAGGGCGTCACCGTCGACGGCGATGCCCAGGCCGCGCATCGCATCCAGCAGTGGCGCGATGGGCCGGGTCCGGGCCTGCTCGTCGCCGTCGAATATCACGCTGGCGGTGCCCAACGCGGCCAGCGGCGGCACGAACCGCAACACGGTGCCGGCCAGGCCGCAGTTCAACCGGGTATCCGGCTCGGGGTCGATCTCACCGCTGACCGTCACCTGATGGGCCACCGCCTCCACCCGCAGCCCCAGGGCGCGCAGCGCGTCGAGCATCAGGTCGGTGTCGCGACTGCGCAATGCGCCGGAGAGGGTGGAGACCCCGGCGCCGCGTGCCGCCGCCAGCGCCGCCAGGACCAGCGCCCGGTTGGTCTGGGACTTCGACCCGGGCACGGTGACCGTTGCGTCGACAGGGGTGGTGGTGGTCGGTGCCGGCCAAGTCGTCACAGGTTCATCCTGCCAGCGTTTGGCTCCGGCGCGGGTATTCGGTGGTTCAGCGAGGCTCGACGGAGGAGAGGTGAAGCTGGGACCGCCGCTTCAACCCGGTGGTTCAGCGAGGCTCGACGGAGGAGAGGCGAAGCTGCGACCGCCGCTTCAACCCGGCGCTTTGTGGTGTTCTTTGCCGGTTGGCCGCTTTACATCACCCGACCGTTCACCCGGGGTCGTTACGATCGGCGTATGGCTCTGGCAGCGGGCTCGATTTTTGCTGAGTACACCGTCCTCAAACTGTTGGGGGCCGGTGGGATGGGCAAGGTGTACCTGGCTGCGCATCCACGGCTGCCGCGCCGCGATGCGCTGAAGGTTCTTCGCCGGTCGTTGAGCGCCGACGATGAGTATGAAGAGCGCTTCCGGCGAGAAGCCGAAGCCGCTGCGGTGCTCGATCACCCGAACATCGTGCGCGTGCACGATCGTGGCGAGTATCGCGGCCGGCTGTGGATCGCCATGGAGTACATCGACGGCGAGACGCTCGCCGAGCTGATCACCCGCAGGTTTCCGGCCGGCATGCCGGTTGAGGCCGCAGTCCCGATCGTGGAGAGCATCGCCGATGCACTCGACTACGCCCACAGGCAAGGCGTGGTGCACCGCGACGTCAAACCCAGCAACATCCTGGTGACCGAGTCGCAAGGTGGCGAGCTGAACGCTGTGCTGGCCGACTTCGGCATCGCCCGGCAACTGAGCGGCCCCAGCGGGTTGACTGCGAGCAATCTGGCGATCGGCACCATCGCCTATGCCGCGCCGGAACAATTGATGGGTTCTGAGGGGCTCGAATACGCCGACCAATACGCGCTGGCCGCCACCACCTTCCATATGCTCACCGGTAGGCCGCCGTTCCAGCATGACAACCCGGTGACCGTCATCAGTCATCATCTGAACACCCCGCCCCCACTGCTCAGTGCACAGCGTCCGGAGCTCGAACAGTTCGACGATGTGCTGTCTGCGGCACTGGCCAAGGACCCCGCCGAGAGGTTCCGGACCTGTTCGGATTTCGTCGCGGCGCTGGCTGAGCGGATCGACGACCCGGCTGGCGATGAGGCGTCCGACGCGGCCCACACCGTTGTTCGGGGTGTGCCCCGATCGGTGTTCCCCCCGCCCCCGCCGAGCCGGCTGGCGAAACTGGCGCGGCCGGCTGTTGTCCTGCCGCTGGCACTGGTATTGGTGGGATCGGTGGCGGCAGTCGTCCCGCGCCTGTTGGAGGACGAGCCGGTGGAGACGGCCGCCGCTGCAGGTGGGGCGCCGGCCGGAGCCGTGACGCCACCGGTCAAGGCGCCCCCGTTCGACGGGACCTTCCGTGTCGACGCCAACCGGGCGGGGGAGAAGTACAACGGGGTGCCCAATCCGCACCCGCCCAATGTCAGTACCTGGTGGGCTGTCCGGTCGTCGTGCGACAACAACGTGTGCACCGCGACCGCGAGGATGCTCGACCAGAAGGACCACCGCAAAGCGGCGGTAATGCCGGACGGTGGCACCGAAATGGTCCTCGAGTACGACAACGAGACCTGGCGGTCCCGGCCGCAGCAGGTGGAGGCGGCATGTGTGGGTGCCGATGGGCGGCTGGGCAAACAGACCACCACCCAGGTGCTGTCGCTGGAGCCGACCATTCCGGGCGTTCTGCACGGCGCGATGGTCGCGACTGTCGACACCAACGAGTGCGACCAGCGCGGCGCTCAGGTATGGGTTCCGGTGGTGGCGAGCCGCTTCGGTGACGCACCGGCGGAGGTCGTCGGCGGCGCCGACGCGGCCAAACCGGCCAAACCGGCCTGATATCGGTTTCGCACGGGCCGCTGATCGCTGATCGGCGGCCGGCGGCCGGCGGTCGGTGGTGGGCGACTACCCGGCGCTGGGCGGGCGGGTCATCATCTTGTGGCGGTAGCCGTAGCGCGGCACAAACCGGAAGCCGTTGGCCCCACCGCCGGCGGCACCGGCCCCGGCCATACCCGCCATGCCGGGCATGCCGGCGAGCCCGGCCCGGGGCGTCGCTCCGGCCGCCGCACCTTCCGCGGCCATCCGGCTCGACACCAGCGTCGCCGCCTGATTGGCCACACTCGGGGTCACCGGCCAGCTCTGCGGCACCGACAGGCCACCGATCTGCATGCCGCGGCTCAGCGTGGCGGCCGGCATCCCGCCGCCGGTGCCCGGCGCCACGAATCCCGCGGTTCCCGGCGTCTTGGCCGATTCCGCTGCGTTCGCGAGCATGTCCCTGATCCCCGTGTAGGCCTTGGGCGCGTGTTCCCAGGTGATCATGGTCTGGGAGGCGGAGTCACCGATCGGTGTCGCGCCGAGTCCGCCTCCGAGAAGTTTGTTGATTGATGTCCACTGGTGCAGCAGAGAGGTGATGCCCGCTGGCACCGTACTGCCCCCAGCGGTACCGCCTCCCGCGGTGCCACCTCCGGCGGTGCCGGCTCCCGCTGTGCCGCCTCCCGCGGTCCCGCCACCCACTGTGCTGCCCGGCGTCGTGGGCGCCCCGGTCGCGGTTCCCGCCTGGGCCAGCGACTGCGTCGTGGACAGTGCCTGCGATGACGCCTGCGACGTTGCGGAGTTGCCCACGGCCTGGGTGGTTGCGGCGGCCTGCCCGGCGGGGGCGGCGGGATTGGTGGTCTGCGGCGGCGAACTGAACTCCGACAGCTGCGACGCCGCGGCGGACCCGCCCGCATAGGTGTACATCGCGGTGGCGTCCTGCGCCCACATCGCCGCGTAGTGGGCTTCGGTCGCCGCGATGGCCCCGGCGTTCTGGCCGAAGAAGTTGGTGGCGACCAGCGTCATCAGCTGGACCCTGTTAGCCAGCACCACCGGGGGCGGAACGGTCATGGCGAAGGCTGCCTCGAAGGCGGCCGCGGCGGCTTTGGCTTGGCTGGCCGCCAGCTCGGCTTGCGCGGCGGTGGCCTTGAACCAGGTGGTGAACGGCAGCGCCGCGGCCGCCATGGCCGTGGCCGAGGGCCCCCGCCACGGGCCGCCGGTCAGATCCGCGATGGTCATATCCAATGCGGCCGCCGTCAGGCTCAACTCTTGGGCCAGTACATCCCAGGCCCCCCCTGCTGCCAACATCGGGCCGGATCCGGCTCCCGCGTACATCCGCGCGGAATTGATCTCCGGTGGCAGTGCCCCGTAGTCGATCACTGATCCCCTGGCCGCTATCCGCCGAACGGACGGCGTGGCATGACAGTCAATGCGGTTCCGTAGCGCGGAGCGCCGAACCCGCGGAATCCGGCCCCGGCCGCACCCGCGGCGGGCACTCCGGGCATTCCGGCCATTCCGGGCATTCCCGCTGGGGGCGCCATCGGGGTCGTGCCGAGGATTCCACCGGCAGACGGGACAGTCGCGGCGGGACCGACCGGCACCCATGAGCCGCCCGAGACCGGGCCCAACGCGCTCATCGGTGGTGCGGGCGGAATCCAGGCCGGTGGCACCGATAGGCCGCCGATGGAGCCGGCGGCGCCCGATGCCGCGTTGGCGGCGCCTGAGGCAGCGCCCGCGGCACTCGAGGCAGCGCCGCCTGCGGCCTTGGCGGCATCCTTAGCTGCACTGCTCAGCAGGTTCTGTACCCCGGTGACACCACTCAGGCCACGCCAAACCGCACAGATGTTGTTTGCCTGCAGGTTGGTACTGGAGATCAGCTGGCTCATCGTCTGGCTGCCCAGTTGGTAGTTCGGGTCGGCCAGGATGGCGTCGGCGCCCGTCGGTGTGTCGACTGCCGGCTGTGCGGTCATCGAGTTCATCAGGCTCTGCAGCGTGCCGGACGCCTTCGTGGCCTGGGTCGCCGTGGCGCTGCCGGCCGCCTGTGCGAGGGCGTTGCCCGTCGCGGCCTCGCCGCCCGGGTTGGTCGGGTTCGGCGGCGGCGTGAAGTCGCCGAGCTTGGTGGCCGCGCTGGACTGGGCGTGGTAGCCGTACATCGCCATGGTGTCCTGCGCCCACATCTCGCCGTGCTCGGCTTCGGTGGCCGCGATCGACGGGGTGTTCTGCCCGAGGATGTTGGTGTTGACCAACTGCTGCAGCTGTTGGCGGTTGGCCGTGACCGCCATCGGCGGCACAATCGTTGCGTGTGCCGTCTCGTAGGCGGCCGCGGCGGCCCGGCCCTGGCCGGCGGCCTGCTCGGCTTGCGCGGCGGTGAGTTCCATCCAGTTCACATAGGGCGCGGCCGCGGTCGCCATCGTCGCCGACGCCGGCCCCAGCCATTCCTCACTCGTCAGCTGGCTGATGACCGCCCGGTAGGACGCCGCAACGGATTTCAGCTCGGCGGCCAGTGCGCTCCACGCCGACGACGCCACCGTCATCGGTTCGGAGCCGGGCCCGGAATAGATCTTGGTGGATGTCACCTCGGGAGGTGAGCTCAAGTAGTCCATTGCCGCGACCTAACCGGCCGCGGCGGCGTTGGCCGCCTCGGTGGCGGCGTACGCGCCGGCTCCGTTGCTCAGCGCGTTCACGAACATCTCGTGGACGGCCGCGGCCTGGGCGCTGACCATCTGGTAGGCCTGGGCGTGTGCGGCGAACTGCGCCGCGGTCAACGCGGAGACCTCGTCGGCGGCGGCCGGAATCACCCCGGTGGTGGGTGCCGCTGCCGCCGCACTGTGGGCGGTCATCGCTGAACCGATGGTTCGCAGGTTGGCGACTGCGGCCAGTAGGGCTTCGGGTTGCGTCGTTACGAACGACATAACGCTCCTCGTCCAGTCCTTCGTGGTCTGCGATCGTCGAAATTCGGATCGCGCTACCCGGTTGGGTACAGACCCGACGCTAGGTGATCTGAACGCCCCGACACACCCACGAAGGGGCCTTTTCGGAGACTGTCAGCAGTTGTTCATCGGCCGTTCGGAACCGGACCCGATCCATTTACCCATAAGCACTTTCTGTCCAGGCGGCCGTTACCGGCAGTTCACCTTCGCCCCCAGCGCCTCGGCCAACAATGACACCGTGGATTCGCGTCCCGGCGCCGTGGCCGGGTCGGTGCCCCGCCGCGCCGAGGCGACCGGGTTGAGCATCACTTCATCGACCCCGAACCGCCCGGCCAACTCCCGCAACTGCGCGACCGCCTCGGCCGGTGACCCCAGCACCGCGCGTTCGAGCTCGACCTGCGCGATACGGCTCTGATCCGGGGTGAGTCGCGCCTGGGCGGCGTCGTCGACAAGATCCAAGCGGCCCGGTGGTTGCCCGGTCGCCGTCCGTGCCTGCAAATGCAGGTGGGGCAGTATCAAAGCGGTTGCCTCCGCGCGGGTTTCGGCGACCACGGTGTTGACGGTCAGAAAAGTGATCGGCTCACCGGTGAGCTCGCTCGGCACGAATTCCGACCGGTAGAGCGCCAGCGCCTCGGCGGTCTGTTCGCCGAACAGGTGATGCCCGAACACATAGGGCAGCCCTTTGGCCGCGGCGACTCGGGCCGACTGCACCGATGACCCCAACAGAAAGACCCGCGGCTTCGTCAGCGCGTGCGGCGTCGACCGCAGAACATAGCTGCGGTCGGGCAGCTGTACCGACACTCCCGCGGCGCCCAGCAGGGCGATCACGTCATCGAGATGGTCGGGGAAATCGTCCACGGCGTGGTCGTCGCGATCGCCGCGGCCGCCGCGCAGCACCATCGACGTCACCGGATCGGCGCCAGGTGCCCGTCCGATGCCCAGGTCGATGCGGCCCGGGTAGGCGGCCTCCAGCAGCGCGAACTGCTCGGCCACCGCCAGCGGCGCGTGATTGGGCAGCATCACCCCGCCCGAGCCGACCCGCATACGGGACGTCGCGGCCGCGAGCATCGCGATCAGCACCGCCGGGCTGGTCGCTGCGACCGAGGGGACGTTGTGGTGCTCGGCGACCCAGTACCGGGTGTAGTCGAGTCCGTCCGCCAGCTTTGCGAGCCGCATCGTCGCCGCCAGCGCGTCCGGACTGGACTGGTCGGTGCGTACCGGCGCGAGGTCGAGGATTGAGAAGCGCACAGCGGCGATCTTGCCATTGCCGGGCCGGCTACCGCCGTTCGTAACCGCACGTTCTGGTTTCGTTAACTTCCGTCGCGCACAGTGGGGCTGATGAGCAGCGATGCCGAGTTCGCCGGTGCTGTGCCTTCTGGGCCCTCCGGGCCTCCAGAACCCTGGGACATCGGCCGTCCCCAGCCGGCGGTGCAGCAGCTGGTGGCCTACGGCGCGCTGCGGGGTGAGGTACTCGATCCCGGCACCGGCCCGGGCCACCACGCGATCCACTATGCGGCCCAAGGCTATTCGACGACCGCAGTCGACCATTCCCCGGCCGCGATCGCGCTGGCGCGACGCAACGCTGCGGCGGCCGGGGTGACAGTCGACTTCCAGGTGGCCGACGCGGTCGATCTCGCCGGGTTCGACGGTCGTTTCGACACCGTCGTCGACAGCGCGTTCTACCACGTGTTCCAGGACGACGAGGAAACCCAGCTGCGTTATGCGCGCAGCCTGCACCGGGCCACCAAACCGCAGGCACGGCTGTTCATGTTCGAGGCCGGTCGCCACAACGTCAACGGCTGGCAACTGGACGGCCTCTCGCCCGAACGTTTCGGGCCGTTGCTCGCCGAGGCCGGGTGGCGGATCGACCACATCGGGCCCACCACCTATCAGGGCACCTTCGATCCCAATTCGTTCACCGAGATGATCACGGTGATGGAGGCGCTCGGCCGCGAAGACCTGCTGGCCGGTGTCCGAGCACTGGCCGAACGGTTCGCGTACCTGCAACCGCTGCTCGAAGACAACGTGATCCACATGCCGTTCTGGGCCGTGACCGCCACCCGGCTGGATTAGCTGTCACCATGGAGGCATGTGCGGGCGTTTCGCGGTAACCACCGACCCGGCGCTGCTGGCCGAGCGGATCGACGCGATCAACGAGGTCCCGCCGGACGCTGATCCGGGCCCGAACTACAACGTGGCACCGACCGATCCCGTCGCGACCGTGGTCAGCCGGCGTACCGGCTCCGGCCCCGACTCTGGGGCGCCGACCCGCCGGGTCCGGCTGATGCGCTGGGGGCTGGTGCCGGCATGGACGAAAGCCGGCCCCGACGGCGCGCCGGTGAGCGGGGGCCCGCTGCTGATCAACGCCCGCGCCGACAAGCTCACCACCTCGCCGGCTTACCGCGCGGCAGCCGAACGCCGGCGCTGCCTGGTGCCGATGGACGGCTTCTACGAATGGCGTGCCGCACCAGCGGAACTCGACGGGACTCAGACCGGACACCGGGCACGCAAGACACCTTTCTACATCCACGGCGACGGCGCGATGCTGTTTGCGGCGGGCCTGTGGTCGGTCTGGCGTCCCGACCAACGGCGTGACCCGTTGTTGAGCGTCACGATCATCACCACCGCGGCGGTCGGAGAACTCGCCGGCATTCACGATCGGATGCCGCTGCTGCTTCCCGAAAACAGTTGGGACGCTTGGCTGGACCCGGATTCTCCGGTCGACACCGAGCTGCTGGCCCACCCCCCGGCGGCGCCCGCGGTCGTGCTGCGTGAGGTTTCGACGCTGGTCAACAGCGTGCGCAACAACGGACCGGAGCTGATCGCGGCAGCCGCGCCGCAGCCCGAACAGGCGACGCTGCTCTAAGCTGCTCCAGTGGCTGGGCTAACGCCCGACCAGGGCTCGCTTCTCCGCGGCGTATTCCTCGTCGGTGAGGATCCCGGCGTTGCGCAACTCGGCCAGCTCGCGCAGTTCGACATCGGCACCCATCAGCAGGCCGAACGCCGACTCCGGCGTCAGCTCCGGCAGGTCGTTCGGCCGCTTTTCGGGTGGCCGCGAGGTGATGCTGCCGGCGGTGGGGACGCGTTGCCCGCGGGTGGCACCCGCGCTGGCCCGGCCGGCCAGGCCCGCCGCGGCCATTCCCACCGCGGGGACCACTGTCTCACCGGCGGCGACGGCCGGGGCGGCGGAGCTACCGGCCGAGGCCAGCGAGACCCCGACCTGCCCGATCACCGATGGCACCGCCGATGCCCAGGCCAGCGGCACCGACAAGCCGCTGATCGAGCTCGCCGAGGCCATGCTGGCGAACGGCAGCGCGCCGGCCATCGCGGCCCGGGCCAATTCCTCGACCACCCCGAAGACGCCGAGCGGATCGATCAGAAACGTGCCGAGCGCGTCGATGCCGAACGTGCCCACCGAGTCGACGACGAGTTCCAGGCCGGCGTTGGAGAGCTCGACGGCGGGAGCGCCGCCCGCAGCCAAGGCGGTGGTGAGCGGTCCGATGACACCGGCCAACGCCGACAAGCCCGTCGACGAACCGGCGGCGGTCGGGAAGGTACTGCCTGGCAGCGCCTGGGTGAACCCGGCGAGCAGCCCCTCGCCTTGTCCTTCAGCGGCGATGGCGGCGGCCTGCCCCACGGCTTTACTGAACCCGGTGGCCTGACCCACGGCTTTACTGAACCCGGTGGCCTGCCCCACGGCTTTACCGATTCCGGCGGCCTGGGCGGCTGATCCGGCGGCGTTGGTGGTGCGCGGCGGTTGGGTGAACGGGACCAGTCTGGTGGCGGCGGCGGCACTGACGGCGTAGCCGTACATGGCGGTGGCGTCCTGAGCCCACATCTGCGCGTAATGGGCTTCGGCGGCGGCGATCGCCGGGGCGTTCTGACCCAGAAAATTGGTCGCGACCAGGGACATCAGCAGGCTGCGGTTCGCGGCGATGACCGGCGGCGGCACGGTCATGGCGAACGCGCTCTCATACGCGGCGGTGGCGGCCCTGGCCTGGATGGCGGTCTCTTCGGCCTGCACCGCGGCGGTGCGCATCCACTGGGCATACGGCGCGGCGGCCGCGGCCATGGCGGCGGCGCTGGGCCCGGCCCAGCCGGAGGACAGCTCGGTCAGCACCGATTCGTAGGCGAGGCCCGCGGTGTTCAGTTCGGCGCCCAGCGCATCCCAGGACGACGCGGCGGCCAGCAGCGGGCTCGCGCCCGCGCCGGCATACATCCGGCCCGAGTTGATCTCCGGCGGTAAAAACGCAAAATCCATAGGTGTTACCGGCCGAGGAGGCGCCGCTTCTCCTCGGCGAACTCCTCTTCGGTGAGGATTCCGGCGTCGCGGAGGTCGGCCAGCTCCCGCAGCTCGCCGGAGATCCGCGTGATCGGTCCGTTCAGCGGTCGCACCGGCGGCGCCTCGGGCTTCTGGTCACGTTGCTTGACCATGGGGCGCGGCGTCGGCTTCGCGGTTCCTTTGGAGGTCGCTTTGGAGGTCGCTTTGGAAGTCGCGGTGGCGCCGCGGCCCCGGCCGACGCCGGCGGTGGCGCGGCCGGCCAGACCGGCGGCGGCCATCGCAGCCATCGGCAGCGCGGTGGCCCCGGCGGCCGTGGTGGGGATGGCGCCCTCGGCGGCAGTCGGCAATGCGCCGCCGATCTGCTGGATCACCGTTGTTGGGGCTGCGGTGGCCCACGCCTGCGGTACCGACAACCCGCTGAGCGTGGCGGCTTCGCCCATCTCGGCGCTCACCGGCGTCACCGCACTGGCCAGCGCCATCTCCGGCAGCAATTCGCTCTCGATTTCGCCGATCCCGATCAGGTCGATACCGAAAGAGCCTGCCGCGTCGACGCCGAAGGTGCCGGCCGAGTCGATGACGAAGGTGCCGAACAGGCTCGCCGCCAGCGCCGCGTACGACGCCGCCAAGCCCGGCTCCAGCGCCGCCGCCGACCCGACCGAACTGAGCAGGGACGCATTCGTTCCGGCCGCCGCCGAGCCCGGCGATGCCAGGCCCTGCAGGGCCTGGGTGATCGCGGAGGCCGCGGTATTGGCCTGGTTGCCTGCCGCGGTGGCTGTCGCCTGCCCGACGGCACCCGCCTGGTTCGTCGCTGCGGCGGGGTTGGTGGTCGGTGGCGGTTGGGTGAACGGGGCGAAGGTGCTGGCGGCGGCGGAGCCGGTGGCGTAGCCGTACATGGCGGTGGCGTCCTGAGCCCACATCTCGTAGTACTGGGCGTCGGTGGCCGCGATGGCGGCGGTGTTCTGGCCCAGGTAGTTGGTGGCAAGCAGGCTCATCAGCTGGCTGCGGTTGGCGGTGACGACCGGTGGCGGCACGGTCATCGCGAACGCCGAGTCATAGGCCGCGGCGGCGGTTCTGGCCTGGGCGGCGGCGTGCTCGGCCTGGGCCGCGGTGGCGTGCATCCACTGGGCGTACGGTGTGGCGGCGGCGGCCATTGCGGCGGAGCTGGGCCCGACCCAGCCGCTGGACAACTCGTCGATCACCGAGTCGTAGGCCAGGCCCGCGCTGTTCAGTTCGGCGGCCAGAGCGTTCCAAGCGGTAGCGGCAGACAACAGCGGCCCGGCGCCGGCTCCGGAGTACATCCGGGCCGAGTTGACCTCCGGCGGCAGCATTGCGAAATCCATTGCTAGACAGTTCTGTTAGCGGTCGGCGTCATGATTTCTCCTGAGTCCCCCCGGTTTGCGTCGGTTGACGGCCGCTGGGCGCACCACTGTCCGAGTCATGGCGACGTTAAACGGTGAACTTGAAGTGAACCTGAAGAATCCGGCGGTGGACGAAAACTCCGCCGGTGGGTGCTCCCCATCCGGGCCCGGTGGTGTTATCAATGGACATGGCCGATTCGCGGTCCGCCGAACGGCGAGGCGGCAATCCCTCAGCGCGTGGCGCCGAGACCTTCAGTGTGGGGACTCCTCGGGTGCTGGTGGTAGAGGATTCCGAGACGATCCGCGAGATGGTCAGCGAGGCGCTGGCCGACGCCGGCTATCTGGCCGAAGCCCAGCCCGACGGCAGCGGGCTGGAGGAGGTGCTGGACGGGTTCCGGCCGGATCTGGTGGTGCTCGATGTGATGCTGCCGGGACGCGACGGATTTGCCCTGATGGATGTGATCCTGCGCTGGGGCGAGGTCGGAGTGGTGCTGCTCACCGCGCGCGATGGCCTGCCGGACCGGCTGCGAGGACTCGACGGTGGCGCCGACGACTACGTGGTGAAGCCGTTCGAACTCGCCGAACTGGTATCGCGGGTCGGTGCGGTGCTGCGCCGGCGGGGCCGGCTGCCGGCGGCGGTGCAGTTCGGCGACCTGATGGTCGACGTCGACGCCGGGGTGGCTTCGCGTTCGGGAACCCCGCTGGGCCTGACCGCCACCGAGCTGCGGGTGCTGGTCTACCTCGTGGAACAGCGTGGCCGCATCGTCAGCAGCGCCCAGATCCTCAACGCGGTGTGGGGGTATGAGGCCTATGACCCCAACCTGGTTCAGGTCCACATCAGTGGGTTGCGCCAGAAGCTGGAGTCGCACGGACCGCGGATCCTGCACACCGTGCGCGGGATCGGGTACCGGCTGCAACTGTCAGCCTCATGACCGCCACACCGTCGCTGCGCCGACGTTTGACGGTGATGGTGCTGGCGCTGCTCGCGGTGTTGATGCTGACCATGGGGTTGGTGATCAACGCCACCTTGACCGCACTGGAGAATCGCAGCCTGCACGAGCGACTGTCGTTGGCCACCGATCGGGCGGATTCCCTGGTGGCACTGAATATTTCCCCTGAACAACTGGCGGATCAACTCAACGGCGGCATCATCAGCGCACTCGTCGTCGCCGCGGACGGGTCCAGTTTCGGCGACCCTGCCATCGAACCCGACGCGACCACCGGATCGAGAATGGCGCCCCCGCCGCTGGAACCCGACGAGACCGCGACGGTCCTGGTGCATCCCCTGGCCTACGGCGGACGGGTGATCCTGGTCGCCGACACCACCGAAGCCGCCGAGACGCTGAGCCGATTGCGGCGCCTGATGATCGGCGCCGGGCTCGGGATTCTGCTCGTCGCGGCGGTTCTGTTGGCCGGGGTGAGCCGGGCCATGCTCGCACCGCTGGATCGGCTCACCGATCTGGCACGTGACATCACCACCGGTGACCGGGGCCGGCGCCTGCGCCCCGACCGGCCGAAGACCGAACTCGGCCGTGCGGCAAGCGCTTTCGACGACATGCTCGATGAGTTGGAGGATTCCGAGAAGCGCGCGCAACGGGCCGCGGAAGGGGCTCGGCGCGCGGAAGCGGCGGTCCGGCGTTTTCTGGCCGATGCCGCCCACGAGTTGCGCACCCCGATCGCCGGGATTCAGGCGGCCGCCGAGCAGATCGCCGGCAATGTCGGTCAGGGTGTCGGTCAGGGTCTCGGCCAGAACATCGACGAGGATTCAGTCGAACCCGAAGTGCTCCGTCAGCACCGCCGCGCCACGATGCTGCTCACCGAGGCCCGGCGGGCCACCCGGTTGGTCACCGACATGCTGGACCTGAGCTACATCGACGCCGGCCTGCCACTGGAGCTCAAAGACATCGACCTGATCGGGATCGTCGACACCCAGCTCGACCGGGCGGCTTTACTGGCCCCACAACTGCACCCGGCCCGCACCGGCCTGGACAGCCTGGCGATTCGCGCGGATCCGACCCGGCTGGCGCAGATCTTGTCGAATCTGCTGGACAACTCCCGGCGCTACACCCCGCCCGGCGGGCACATCACCGTCGACGTGAGGCGCGCCGGAAGCACCGCCGAATTGACCGTTGCCGACACCGGGATCGGCATCCGCGCCGAGGACGCCGAGCGCATCTTCGACCGGCTGGTGCGCTTGGACAGTGCCCGCGGCCGAGACCACGGCGGCGCCGGGCTCGGGCTGCCGATCGCGCGTGCGCTGGCCGACGCGCACGGCGGTCAGCTGACCTGCGTTCCCCACGACGGCGGCGCCTGTTTCCGGCTGGTCATCCCGGTCGCCGCCGAGATCACGGCTGCACGTAGCCCGGCGGATTGACGGTGTCCACCCACAGGTCCACGCCCAGGTCCCCGCCGGGAACGCAGTCATAGACCGACAGATCGGTGACGCCGGATTCCAGCAGCACGTCCTCGCAGAGCACCGAGTTGCCGGTGTAGGAGGTGGCCGGTCGGGTCAGGATGGCGTAGGCGGCGTCGGCGTACACATCGGGCGTGCGGGCCCGGGCCATCGCTTCGTCGCCGCCGAGCAGGTTCTGCACCGCGGCGGTGGCGATCAGGGTGCGCGGCCACAGCGTGTTGGAGGCGATCCCGTGCGAGCGCAGCTCTTCGGCCATGCCCAACGCGCACAACGTCATCCCGAATTTGGCCATCATGTAGGCGGTCGGCTTGAGCCACTTCGATTCGAGACGGATCGGCGGCGACAAGGTGAGGATGTGCGGGTTCTCCCGGCCGATCATGTGCGGGATGCAGGCCTGCGACACCGCGTAAGTGCCGCGCACCTCGATGCCGTTCATCAGGTCGAAGCGCTTCAGCGGCACCTCGAGAATCGACCCGAGATTGATCGCCGAAGCGTTGTTGACGCAGATGTCGATCCCGCCGAACCGCTCGACTGCCGCCGCGACAGCACCTGCCACCGAATCGCCGTCGCGGATATCGCCGACGATCGGCAGCGCCTGCCCGCCGGCTTTTTCGATCTCGGCGGCGGCGGTGTAGACGGTGCCGTCCAGTTTGGGGTGCGGTTCGGCGGTTTTGGCGATCAGCGCGATGTTGGCGCCGTCGGCGGCTGCCCGTTTGGCGATGGCCAGGCCGATACCGCGGCTGGCACCCGAGATGAACATGGTCTTGCCTGAAAGAGGTCCTGGATTTGCCATGCTGATCAGCCTATGCCGCCGATGATCGGAGTTATCGCCGGATAGCCGGGGTCAGTTGGGTGGGGGTGGCGGTCGGTCACTGTGACCCCCACTCTTCTACGAGCCGCTCGATACCGGCGCGGGCCTCATCTGCGGTAGGGGCGAGCCACGACAGTGAGGAGAACTCGGCGCTCGATGTTGCCTAGATCGTCAGCTCGGGCCGAGACGGCCAAGTCCAGCGCGGAGAATACGGCCGCCACCGCGGAATGGCACCGGGAGACGAGGAACGACCCTGAGATTGATGAATTTGATCTATCAATCAAAGAAATATTGGTATTTCAAAATATCAATACTGGTCATTACTGTTGAAAAGGTGACCACTTCCGCCGGCATCGTTATCTGCCAGCCCGATCTCGCCGCGGTTTTCGAGGCCGCGCGATGAGCGCGGTCGCGGTGCATGCTCTGGTCACCGGCCGCGAAACCGGTCCGGTCGTGGTGCTGTCCAACTCACTGGGCTCCACCCACCGAATGTGGGGTGCGCAGCTGGCCGAACTGGAGCGGCGATTCCGGCTGGTGCGCTACGACACTCGCGGGCACGGCCAATCCCCGGTTCCGGCCGGGCCCTACACGATCGACGACCTGGCCGACGACGTGGTCGCATTGCTGGACCGCCTCGGGATCGAACGGGCACACCTGGTCGGACTGTCGCTGGGCGGGATGACCGCGATGCGACTCGCGGCCCGCAACCCCGAACGGGTCGATCGGCTGGCGCTGCTGTGCACGGCGGCGCACCTGCCACCGGCCGAAGCCTGGGTCGAGCGGGCGGCAACGGTGCGATCCCAGGGCGCCGGCGCTGTGGCCGCATCAGTCGTGCAGCGCTGGTTCACCCCGGAATACCTTGCCGTGCAACCGGATGTGCGCGACGAGAGCGAGGCGATGGTGGCGGCGACACCCGCGCAGGGCTACGCCGGGTGCTGCGAGGCGATCGCCACCCTGGACGTACGCGACGGCCTGGCGTCCATCACCGCGCCGACGTTGGCGATCGCCGGTGCCGACGACCCGGCCACCCCGCCGGCCAAGCTCGACGAGATCGCCGCCGGCGTCAAAGACGGCCGGCTACTGGTCGTTCCGCACGCCGCGCACCTGGCCAACGCCGAACGGCCCGACATCATCACCCCGGCCCTGATCGAACACCTGGAGCAATCGTGAGACGCGCCGCCGACGATGCGGAGCGCAGCGACGAGGAGGAGAGGCGCAAATGGCACTGAACAAGGTGGTTGACTCGGCCGCCGCGGCGGTCGCTGACATACCGGACGCCGCCAGCCTGGCCGTCGGCGGCTTCGGGCTGGCCGGCATCCCCTGGTTTCTCATCGACGCGCTACTCGAGCAGGGTGCGACGGACCT
This sequence comes from Mycobacterium sp. IDUB_21, assembly GCF_055419425.1. Classification (NCBI taxonomy): domain Bacteria; kingdom Bacillati; phylum Actinomycetota; class Actinomycetes; order Mycobacteriales; family Mycobacteriaceae; genus Mycobacterium; species Mycobacterium sp. IDUB_21. The sequence continues at coordinate 196,114 of NZ_JBVAXQ010000003.1, forward strand.
GACCATCGTGTCCAACAACTGCGGTGTCGACGGCGCAGGGCTGGGCCTGCTGCTCGACGCGCGGCGAATCAGTCGAGTTGTCGCCTCCTACGTCGGAGAGAATAAGGAGTTCGCCCGCCAATACCTCAGTGGTGAACTGACAGTGGAACTCACCCCGCAGGGCACCCTGGCCGAACGGATGCGCGCCGGCGGCAGCGGCATCGGCGCCTTCTTCACCCCCACCGGGGTCGGGACCGCCGTCGCCGACGGGGGCCTGCCCTGGCGGTATCACCCTGACGGAAGTATCGCCATCGCCTCGCCGCCCAAAGAGGTACGGACCTTCCGCGGGACCGAAATGGTGCTCGAGGAAGGCATCGTCACTGACTATGCGTTGGTGCGCGCCGCGGTTGCAGACAAGGCCGGCAACTGTCAATTCCATGCGGCGGCACGCAATTTCAACCCGCCGGCGGCAATGTCCGGTCAGATCACGATCGTCGAAGCCGAGCGGGTCGTCGAGGTCGGGGAACTGCACCCCGACGCGGTTCACCTGCCGGGAATCTTCGTCAAGCGAATCCTGGCACTCACCCCAGAGCAGGCCGCGCGCAAAGACATCGAGAAACGCACCACCCGGCCGGTGACGATGCGGGCGAGGCACGAGCCCGCTGAGGAGGCGGGCAATCAGGCACGAGAGCAGGAGGCGACGCGATGAGCTGGAGCCGCGATCAGATGGCCGCCCGGGCGGCCCGGGAACTGCACGACGGTGACTACGTCAACCTCGGCATCGGGCTGCCCACGCTGATTCCCGGTTACCTGCCCGAAGATTCGGCCATCACGCTCCACGCCGAGAACGGCATCCTCGGCGTCGGGCCCTTTCCCTACGACCACGAAGTCGACCCGGACCTGATCAACGCCGGGAAGCAGGCCGTCACCGTATTGCCCGGGGCATCGTATTTCGACTCCGCGACCAGTTTCGCGATGATCCGTGGCGGCCATGTCGATGTGGCCGTGCTGGGCGGCATGCAGGTCGCGGCCAACGGCGACCTGGCCAACTGGATGGTGCCGGGCGCCATGGTCAAAGGCATGGGCGGAGCGATGGATCTGGTCAGCGGCGTGCGCCGGGTGATTGTCTTGATGGATCACACCACCAAGACCGGTGCTGCCAAGCTGGTCGCCGCCTGCGACCTGCCCTTGACCGGCCGCGGCGTGGTCAGCCGGGTGATCACCGACCTGGGGGTGCTCGACGTCGCCGGGGACGGTTTCGCGTTGGTGGAGTTGGCTCCCGGGGTGGACTACGACGAGGTGGTGGCCAAGACCGGAGCGCCGGTGCGTGCTCGCGGGATTGCAGATCAACCGGCCGGCGTCGGGGGTTGATCTCGTGGCCACGGACGTCGATCTGGACGCGTCGGGACTGATGCAGGGTAGGTCAGCGGCGCAGCGCCGCAAGCTCGGATCGGGACCGCACTCCGAGTTTGGTGTAGATCCGGGTCAGGTGGTACTGCACGGTCTTCGGTGAGATGTAGAGCTCGGCGGCCACCTCACGATTTGAGTGGCCTTGGGCCACAAGGGATGCCACCGACTCCTCTTGCGGGGTCAGTTCGGTGTATCGGCGCGGTCCGCGCAGCTGGTGTACCCCGCCGGCTTTGAGCTCACGGTCACACCGATCCATGAAAGTGCGCGCGCCCAAAGACAGATACAACTCCCGCGCGGCGCTGATGACGGTGTCGGCGTCGCGCCGCTTGCCGGCGCGGCGCAGCGTCTGCCCGTAGGCGAAGTTGACTCGGGCCAGGTCGTAACGCAAGGGCAGACCGTCCAACAAGGTAAGGGCTTCGTCGAAGGACCGCCGTGCTGCGGCGAGATCGCCCGCCGCCCCGAGCAGCCTGCCGCGTGCGCTGCATTGCCGTGCCTTCGCGGATCGGTGCTCAGCGGAATACGGCTCGTGCGACCGCAGCAGCGCATCGGCAGCATCGAGTTGCCCGTCGCTGACCAGCGCACCGGCCAGCACGTCGACCCACGGCCACAATGCCGGCTGGTGCAGCGCGGGGTCCCACGACGCCCTGGTCAATGGTTCGAGCACCCGCCGTACGGTGGCGTGGTCGGCTTCGGCTTCGGCGGTCATTGCCCGCGCGATGAGCGCGGGCAGTCGCATCAGTTCGTAGTCGCCGGTGGCCGCGTCCGCCGCCGAAACCGCCGCCGCGGCGGCCTGCCAAGACCCTCGCAGGGCATGTACCTGAGCCTCGGTCCACGCCAGCAGCGGGGTGACCAGCACGATGCCCGTGCTGGCAGCCAGCTCGCGGCCTTGTCGGGCGCTGTGCAACGCCCGGTCCCAGTCGCCGACGGTGAACTGCACCCGCGCCAGCCAGGCAATCGCCCACAGCGTGATTCGCGCTGAACCGCCCAGCTCCGCCATCGCCACTGCGCTCTCCAGGTTGCTGCGGGCCCCGTCGATGTCGTCCATGCTCAGCTGAAGCCAGCCGCGTCCCATTTTGACGCGTTGAGCCTGCGCGCCGTAGCCGATGCGCACGTCGAGGTCGTCGTAGGCGGCGGCGGCTTCGCGTGATCGTCCCGACGCCGCCAACCCCAACCCGCGGATGGCGGCAGCTTCGATACCGGCGGGCGACTCGTCGCCGGCAAGTGCTATCGCACGATCCGCCCAGCCGACGAGTTCCTCCCCGCGGCAACGCATCAGTGAGTTCAGCACGTAACGCTGGGCGATCAGGGCCGCCGTCGCCGGGTCACGGTCGGCGTTGACGATGTCAGAGGCCCGGCGCAGCCGGACCTCGGCCTCGGCCGCCCGGCCACGAAGTATGGCCAGATAGGCCAGCACAGCGTTGCGAAGCGGGGTCTCGCGCATGCTCTCCACCACCGGAACCAGCGCGGCCGCCCCCGCGCAGTCGCCGGCCGCCACCAGCGCGTCCACCGATCGGGTGAACCGCTCGTCGCGCAGTAGTGGATCGGCGGTGAGCCGACTGGCATCACGGAACAGCCTCGCCGCCTCGGCCCATGCTCCGGAAGCGGCCTGGGCGTGAGCCAGTTCTTCGACCCGGTCGGCCAATCGTGGCTCGGTGGTCGGCGTGGCGGCGACCAGGTGGCGCAGCCGGCGGGCGGGATCGACCACGATCTGCGCGGCCCGGCGGTTCGCCGCGGCGATTGCGCGGACACCCATGATCTCGATGACGGCCGCAGTGGTCAGCGAATCCTTCAGGTGTGGCCGGTGTTCTGCCGTCACGGTGATCAGGCCGGCCGCGACGCCGTCGTCGATCGCTTTGAGCGGATCGTCTGATCCGGCCAACTGTGCTGCGGCGTCCAGTGATTCGTCCGTCGAGAGAATCGCCAGAGCTTCGATGAGGTGGCGGGTCTCGCGGGCGCAACGGTCCAGCCGGGCGCGCACGTCGGCGGTGATGTGCGCCGGGGCGGGCAGCGGGGTGTCCGGATGGGTCCATACCGACGCCGGAAGTTCGTCGAGCAGGGCGAGCACGTCACGCGGATTGCCGCCGGTGTGGCGGGTCAGAAGTTCGGCCATCACCGGATGCAGCACTCCGCCGCGCAGCCGGGCCAGTTCGGCCACCGCCGCGGAATCCAGCCCGCCCAGGCGCATCTCGTCGGTGTTCAGCCCGGTCAGCAGGGGAGTCGGTGTCGTCTGCGCGAGCAGCACCAGCAGTGACGCCCCGCGATGGTGGCGAACGGCGGTGCTGAGCGCCTGTAACGAGATCGGGTCGGCATATTCGGCGTCGTCGACCATGATCAGCGCCGGGCCGTCACCGGTGACGCGGTCGACCAGCCAAGCCGCGGCGGCAACCGGGTCGATCGGCGGCGAGTCCTGCAGCAGTTGATGCAGTACCCCTGCCGGTGTGCCGGTCTCCCATTCCATGGCCTGCGCCCGGTAGGTCGGACCGTGGTGGACCTCGGCGAGGTGACGTAGCAGCGTGGTCTTGCCGATTCCGACCGGGCCGACAACACACACCATCGCGGCGCCGCCGGTCGCGACGGCGCCGACGCGTCCGGCGAGTTCGGCCAGCTGCTGATCACGCCCGATGCACACCGCAGGGACCATTGTTAGAAGTAAAGCAGGTATTTCGCTAGACCACGGCGGGACACTGCAGTCGGCGACGCGGCCGGCCGCCGCTCAGCCCTGATCGCCGCCGGCGACCGGCAGCACCGTGCCGGTGATGTATGACGCCTCGTCAGAGGCCAGGAAGCAGATCGCGGCGGCCTGCTCATCGAGGGTCCCGTAGCGCTTGAGCAGCGACGAGTCGATGGTCTGATCGATGTGGGTCTGGAACCAGGCGCGCTCGGTATCACTGACGGGTTCCGGTGTGCCACGCGAGATCCGGCGCGGTGGGGCCTGCGTGCCGCCAGGCGCGGTGGCACAGACCCGGATGCCGGCATCGGCGTACTCCATCGCCAGCGACGCGGTGATCGCGTTGATGCCGCCCTTGGCCGCAGAATACGGAATCCGGTTGACCCCACGGGTGGCCGCCGACGAGACGTTGACGATCACGCCCTGCCCGCGAGCCACCATCGACGGCAGTGCGGCACGGCACGCGAACAGCGTGGTGAGCAGTGAACGGTCCACCTCCGCGCGGATCTCGGCCCCGCTGAATTCGGTGAACGGCTTGAAGTTGATCGCCCCGCCCACATTATTGATCAGTACGTCGATATGGCCGAACCGCGAAAGCGCTTGCTGAACCAGCGAACTCGCTCCCTCTGGCTGCTCCAGGTCAACGGTGACGGCCAGGGTCTGTGGATCGCCGGCGACCGGCCCGTCGGCGAGTTCCCGGGCCAGGTCGACGACCAACTGGGAGCGGTCGGCAAGGACCAGCGTCCCGCCCTCGGCGTTGATCCGACGGGCGATGCGCTCGCCGATGCCCTGCGCGGAACCGGTGACAACCACGACTTTGCCGTCGAAGCGGCCGGGCGTGACGAAGCGCGGCCGCCGCACCGCGAGCGCGTCGGCCATGGCACGCCGCATGGTCTGCTTGGCCCGGTCGGCGTGGGCGGAGATCAGGCCGCGGGCGCCGGTGCGGTCGCCGGCCTCGAACGCGGCGACGATGTCGACGTGGTCCTGGGCGCACAGCGGGTGGCACCAGGTGGCGTTGCGCAGCACCTCGCCCATTCGGCCCTTGACCCCGAGTGCTTGGTAGGCCCGCAGCAGGTGGTCGTTGCCGGTCAGGGTGAACAGATACTCGTGGAAGGCCGCATTGGTCTCGGTGTACTGGGTGGCATCCACCAGCCGGTCACCGTCGACGTAGGGCATCGTCGACTCCGCCAACAGCCGATAGCCGGTGAGCTGCTGGCTGGTCAGCCGCCCCAAGGTCAGCTCCACTGCGCCCAGTTCGAGGGCTTCGCGGGCCTCGAACAGGGCGTCGGATTCGTGCACCGCGGGGTGCTCCTCGCCGATCTGGTAGCCGTCCGGGGCAACCGTCGCCGACTGGGCAGCCGGTGGGGTGACGGCGACAGGTTCGGCGGACGGGAACATCTCCTGGCCGATGACGGACCGGGCCTCGCCGGCCGCAACCAGCAGGCCGCCCTCATCGATATCGATGGGAGTAGCGGTACCGCCATCGGGGTCGGCCGGGGTGAGCAGCTGGCCGAGGACGCGACGGGCGATATCGCCTTCTGCGGTGGCCACTTTCGCATCCGGCGTCGGCACGATCTGCGCGGCGGGCAGCATGACCTGGCCGATGACGGCCCGGGCGTCGGCGGCCGGGAGCAGATCTTCGACCGGTGCGACCGGTGCGACCGGTGCGACCGGCGCGGCCGCAGCTGCCGGCGTGGCCGGTGCTGCGTGCTCGTCGGTCTCCGCCGGGGTGGCAGGCGCGGTGCCGCCGGGCACCGCCAGAGCGAACTTCTCGTAGTAGAACCCGGTCAGCGCGACGTGCGCGTCGGTGAGGTGCTTGCGCACCGCCTCGACCATCGGGGGAGGACCGCACACGTAGGTGGCGACGTCACCGTCGTAGAGGTGTTCGGGTGCGATCAGGCTCATCACGTGGGCCTTGTGCGGCCCCCGGTTGGGTGCCGAACTGTTCGGGTCGGACACACAGTAATCCCAGCTGAAACCCGGCAGCCCGGTGGCGACTTCGGCGAGCGCGTCGAGCGCCACCAGGTCCTCGTCGCTGCTGACGCCGTAGATCAGGTGGGCTCGGCGCCGGCTGCCGTCGTCGCGGAGTTTGCGCAGAATCGCCAGCACCGGCGCCAGACCGGTGCCACCGGCCAGCAACAGCACCGGACGGTCGGTCTCGCGCAGGAAGAACGACCCGTGCGGTCCGGTGAACTCGATCTGATCGCCGACCGCGGCCCGGTCGGTCAGGTAGGCCGACATCACCCCACCGGGGGTCAGCTTCACCAGAAACGTCAGCCGCTCGTCGTTGGGGGCATTGCTGAACGAATACGACCGGGTCACCTTCTCGGTCGCCGACGCACCCGGTACAGCGATGTTGGCGTACTGGCCCGGCAGAAAGGCCAGTTCCGCCCGGTGCGCAATCTCCAGCCCCATCAGCACTGTGGTCGCCGACAGTCGCTTGAGTTCGACCAGCGTGCCCGAATAAGAGGTGGCCTGCGTTTTGGCGACCTCGGAGGTGCTGCGGATCTGCAGGACAATGTTCGAGCGCGGTTTCATGACGCAGGGCAGGCAGTAGCCGGCCGCCGCCTCGTCCTCGGTGAGTGCGTCGGGCAGGTAACTGCCGCGATCGTAGGTCCCGGACTCGCAGAACGCTTTGCAGGTGCCACACACGCCGTCGAGGCAGTCCACCGGGATGTTGACCCGCTGACGGTAGGACGCGCTGGCGATCGTCTGGTCTTCGGCGCAGCTGACGAACCGGGTGACACCGTCTTCGAACCCGAGCGCCACCTGGTGCGCAGGCGCCGGGCTCGCGGTGTCCACCGGTGTTTGGGGGTGCGATGTGACGGTCATAGCGGGGTTCCTCAGATGTGGTAGATGTCCACGACGTGGTCGATGTAGTCGTTCTTGAGCACCACTGTCTTTCGCCGGATCAGCGGCTGTTCCCCGGAGAAGTCGATGGTGTAGAACGACGTCCCGTAGTACGGGTCGACCTCCTCGTAGCGGTAGTACATGGTGTGCCAGTTGAAGCGGATGTCGACCACATCGCCGCGGCGTTCGATCACCTCTACATTGCTGATGTTGTGGCTGGTGCGCGGGTCGGGAAGTGAAGTCGCCGAGGAACGCTCGGTGCGGATCCGGAAGACCCGGTCGTGCAGGCCGCCCTTGTTGGGGTAGTACATCAGCGAGACTTCGGTCTGGGGGTCCTCGGTGAGCCGGTCGTCGACATCCCAGGCCGGCATCCAGAACACCACATCGTCGCCGTAGCACTCCAGCCATTTCTCGAACTCGCGGTCATCGAGGTACCGCGCCTCGCGATAGAGGAACGCTTCGATGGCGTTCTGGGTGATGTGCTTGGCGCCGGTCGTGGTGTTGTCGGACTGAGTGTTTTCGGTGAGGGTCATCATCAATGCCTTCGTTCAGTGCCCGCAGGTGGTCCGGTGGGTGCCGCCGGTGTGGGCCGCCGCCCGGGCCTGTTCGCCGGCCCGCTCCTTGGTCAGGGCGTCTCGCATGGCCTCCAGCCAATACTGGTCTTGCACAACGAATAAGCCTTCGTCCTCGGCCTTGACCCCCGATGAGATGACGTTGTGCATGTCGAGCGACTCGGCGACGGCGTCCGGTCCGGAGATCCAGTGTTCGGCGCCGCGGCTGACGTCGTTCCACGGCGCGGGCTCGGCATGGAAGCCGGTCTGGACCGAGCGGAACTCCTCCAGGTCGTCGGGGGTGGCCATGCCGGTGGCGTTGAAGAAGTCCTCGTACTGGCGGATCCGGTTGGCGCGGGCCCGGGGGCTCTCGCCCTTGGGTGCGATGCAGTAGATGGTGATGTCGGTCCGGTCGGCCGAGATCGGGCGGATGCGGCGGATCTGCGTAGAGAACTGGTCCATCAGGTAGACGTTCGGATAGAGGCACAAGTTGCGGGAGCCGGCGACCATGAACTCGCCCTTGGCTTTTCCGTGTGCGGCCCGCAATCGGTCGATCTCGCTGTAGAGCGGCCGATCTTCCGGGTTGGCCGCCTGGGTCCACAGGCACATGTGGCCGTTGGGAAACGCCCAGTAGCCGCCGCCTTCCTCGGCCCACTTGGACGCGTCGAGCACCTTGGTCTCATAGGCGGAGTCGCCGGTGGTGCGCCGAGAGGTGGTGGCAGCGTAGTTCCAGTGCACCGAGGTCACGTGGTAGCCGTCGGCGCCGTTCTCGATCTGGACCTTCCAGTTGGCGTGCAGGGTGTAGGTGGAGGTGCCCCGCAGCACCTCCAACCCCTCCGGAGACTGGTCGACGAGCAGATCGATCACCTTGGTCGCGTCGCCGAGGTATTCGGCAAGCGGCGTCACGTCCGGGTTGAGACTGCCGAACAGGAAGCCGCGGTAGTTCTCGAAGCGTGCGACCTTGGTCATGTCGTGTGATCCGTTGGTGTCGAAGCCCGGCGGGTATCCCGCGCCCTCGGGCAATTTGACCTTGAGCAGGCTGCCGTCATTGCGGAAGGTCCAGCCGTGGAACGGGCAGGTGAACGTCATCCGGTTGTCGGTCTTACGCCGGCACAGCAGTGCCCCGCGGTGGGCGCAGGCGTTGATCAGGCAGTGCAGCTGACCGTCCTTGTCGCGGGTGATCACCACCGGGCTGCGGCCGATGTCGGTGGTGAAATAGTCCCCGGGGTTGGGGATCTGGCTCTCGTGCGCCAGGTAGATCCAGTTGCCCTCGAAGATGTGCTTCATCTCCAGCTCGAAGATCTCGGGGTCAGTAAAGATCCGACGGTTGACCCGGTAGATGCCGGCTTCGGAATCCTCGATCACCGCGTCGTCGAGAACGCTCGCCAGACGATCCAGCTTGCTGGTGCTAGGTGCGGTCATGGGTGCCTCCAAGGGGTTGGTTCCTCAACCCTCGCACCGGGTGGTGATCGTCACACCAGCTAAATGCCTAGTCCTGGGCCGGGCAGAGATTAATGAAAATTCACGATCAATCGAGGGAAAATATGTCCTTGTTCGGTATGGATCGCGGTCATACGCTGAGGTATGTCGCCGGGTGACTCCCGGACCGATGCAGAAAAACGAGCGAGTGCGAGAGAACGCCCATGGAGCTACGTCACCTACGTTATTTCGCCGCGGTGGCCCAGACCTGTCATTTCGGCCAGGCCGCCGAGCGGCTGCACGTTGCGCAGCCCGCCCTGTCCTATGCGATCCGACAGCTGGAGGCGGAGTTGAAGACCACGCTGTTCAACCGAACCACCAGGCAGGTCTCGCTCACCCCTGCCGGTGAATACCTCCAGGACGAGGCGGCTCGGATCCTCGGGGACGTGGACGATGCGGTACGCGGCGTGCGGCGGGTCGCCGCGGGGCGCAGTGGCCGGATTCGGCTGGGCCTGACCGGAACCGCCGCGCTGTCGCACCTGCCGCGGATCGCTCGCATGGTTCAGGCCGAGTTGCCCGGCGTCGACCTCGAGATTCAGGCAGACCTGCTCACCCCCGCGCACTGCGACGCATTGCGTTCCGGCGCACTGGATCTGGGAGTACTGCGGCCCCCCGCCGTCGGTGAGGGGTTGGCGTTGGGAACCATCGCCGTCGAACCGCTGGCTTTGGCGGTATCGGTTGACCACCGGCTCGCGGTGGAACCGGTGGTCTCCCTGTCGGATCTGCGCAACGAACAGTTCGTCGTTTACCAGAGCCGGGAATCGGCCGTTAACGATGCGGTGCTGCGGGCCTGCCGAAACGCCGGCTTCGTGCCGCACCGCGAACATCAGGCTCCGAGCACCGCGGTGCTCTTGGCGCTGGTTGCCGCCGGGCTCGGGGTTGCGGTGGTGCCGGACTCCGCGCGACGGTTGCCGTTGGAAGGCGTGGTATTCCGCGATCTGCTCGATGCCGGGACCATCGAATTGGCGCTGGCCTGGCGCAGTGGTGACGACTCCCCGGTCGTCGGTGCCGTCCGGGCCGTGGTCCAGGCCGCCTTCCCCGTACTGGAACCAGAGGGTGTCCGATGAAAATCACTGCACTGGAAGCTATTCCATTTTCCATCAGCTATTCCAAGCCGCTGAAGTTCGCCTCCGGCGAGGTGCACGTCGCGCAACACGTGCTGGTGCGGGTGCACACCGACGACGGGATTATCGGCGTCGCGGAGGCACCGCCGCGGCCCTTCACCTATGGCGAGACTCAGGCCGGCATCATCGCGGTGATAGAGCAGATTTTCGCCCCGCAACTCATCGGGCTGACACTGCTGGAGCGCGAGACGGTCGGCACCCGGCTCGCTCGCACAGTCGGCAACCCGACCGCCAAAGCCGCGGTGGACATGGCGATCTGGGATGCGCTCGGCCGAACGCTGGGGCTGCCGGTCCACGAATTGCTCGGTGGGTTCATCGACCGGATGCGGGTCAGCCACATGCTCGGGTTCGACGAACCCGCGGTGATGGTCGCTGAAGCCGAACGGATGCGCGACACCTACGGCATCACCACCTTCAAGGTGAAGGTGGGGCGCCTCCCGATCTCGCTGGACACCGCGGTGGTTCGGGCGCTGCGCGAACGGTTCGGTGACGGAATCGAGCTCTATGTCGACGGAAACCGCGGCTGGACGCCGTCGGAGTCGCTGCGGGCGATGAAGGAGATGGCCGACCTGGATCTGCTGTTCGCCGAGGAATTGTGCCCGGCCGATGACGTGCTCGGACGGCGGTGGCTGGTCAGTCACCTCGATGTTCCGTTCATCGCCGACGAATCGGTCCCGACGCCGGCGGACGTGACTCGGGAGGTCCTCGGCGGGTCGGCGACCGCCATCTCCATCAAGACCGCGCGAACCGGCTTCACGGGTTCGCAGCGGGTGCACCACCTGGCCGAGGGACTCGGGCTGGAAGTGGTGCTGGGCAACCAGATTGACGGGCAGCTCGGCACCGCCTGCGCGGTGGCCTTCGGGGCGGCCTATCAGCTCACCGCGCGTCGCGCCGGCGAGCTCTCCAACTTCCTTGACATGAGCGACGACCTGCTCGCCGAGCCGCTGCAGATTCGCGACGGCGTCCTGCACGTGCCGCCGGGGAACGGCCTCGGCGTGGAGGTCGACCCCGAGAAGCTGGCCCGCTACCGCGACGACCGCTGAGTAACCGAGGAGAAGAAGTCATGACCACTTTGGATGCGCCGCAGCCCACGGCCGCTGCTTCCGGTAATGCGGCGAGCGATCGGTTCGCCCTCGACAAGGGATCTTTCGATGCCGTCAAGGACACCCCGAAGGAACGGGTCGACATGCTGGCCCGCGAGGTGCTCGAGGCAGTGCACGCGATCGTGCACAAGCACCAGGTCACCTACCCCGAGTACAACGCGCTCAAAGCCTGGCTGATCAAGGTCGGCCACGACGGCGAATGGCCGCTCTTCCTGGATGTGTGGGTGGAGCACGCGCTCGAGGAAGAGACCACCGCGCACCGCAAGGGCAACAAGGGCACCATCGAGGGCCCCTACTACGTGCCCAACGCCCCCGAGCTGGGCCCGAACGCCACCTTGCCGATGCGAGACGACGAAAAGGGTGACCCGCTGGTCTGGGAAGGCACCATCACATCCCTCGACGGCTCCCCGGTGGCAGGGAAGCTCGAAGTCTGGCACGCCGACGACGACGGCCTCTACTCGCAGTACGCGCCCGGCCTGCCGGTGTGGAACCTGCGGGGCAGTGTCTCGACCGGTCCGGACGGCAAGTTCGTGATCACCACGATCAAGCCGAAGCCGTACATGATCCCCACCGACGGTGCCTGCGGGCAACTCATCGCGGCGGCCGGCTGGCACGCCTGGCGCCCGGCGCACGTGCACTTCAAGGTGTCAGCGCCCGGCCATGAGCTGGTCACCGGTCAGCTGTACTTCCCCGGCGACCCGCACAACGCCGACGACGTCGCCTCCGCGGTGAAGCCGGAACTGATGCTCGACCCCAAGGCGCAGCCGGACGGCAGCTACGCGGTGACGTACAACTTCGTCCTCGACCCGGTGCAGGACTGAGGCCGCCATGCTGTTTCACGTACGGATGGATGTGCGGATTCCGCATGACCTCGACCCACGAGACCGTGCCGAGATCGTGGCCCGGGAAAAGGCGTACTCACAGGACCTGCAGCGCTCCGGCAGGTGGCCGCACATCTGGCGGATCGTCGGGGAGTACTCGAACATCTCGATCTTCGATGTCGCGTCGAATGACGAACTGCACGAAATCCTTTCGGGTCTCCCGCTGTTCGCCTACATGGATATCCGGGTGACGCCATTGGCGACCCATCCCAGTGACGTGAAAGCGGCACCCCGGTAGTCGGTGGCAGGACTGTGAACGCTTTCGACATATCGTGGCGAGCTTACGACGTAAACTAACGGTCGGCGCGCGAAGTAGATCGCCGATGATCGCTACCGGAGTCGTGCCGTCGATGCTGTGAAAAGGGTGATCAGGGTGGATGCCGGCGATCGTGGTGCTCAGCGGCCGGTTCGAGCTGACGGGGCCGACATCGTCGACGGTCTGCGACCGGTGACGCAGTTGAGCCGCGACGCGATCCTGGAGATGGCCATCGACTTCATCGACCGCCACGGCCTGTCGAAGTTGACCATGCGTCGGCTGGGAACGGCCTGCGGAGTCGAGGCGATGGCGCTCTATCGCTACGTGCACAGCCGCGGCGACCTGCTCACCGGTGTCGTCGACCACATCGTCGCCCGGCTCTACGCCGACCAACTCGCCGCACGGCGACAAGAAGACGGCTGGCAGGACTACCTGATGCGCCTCGCGCACGGAGTGCGCCAGATCGCCCTCGATCACCCGGAGGTTTTTCCGCTGGTCGCCACCCAAGCCCCCGAAGCGCCGTGGGTTCGCCCGCCGCTGCGCAGCCTGCGCTGGATGGAGAGCTTCCTCGACACGCTGATCACCTACGGCTTCGATGACAGCGCCGCGGTGGTTGCCTACCGGGCCTACACCACGTTCCTGATCGGGCACCTGCTGTTGGAAGTGTCGGCACGCGGCGCTGTCCTACACCCCGAAGAAGCCCTGCTCGAGGACAGCGGCCGTCCCGCACGTGACCTGACGAGTTATCCGCACTTGCAGCGGCTGCAGCCGATGTTGTCGGAAGATCACAGCGGCACCGAGTTCGAAGAGGCGCTGGAAGCCATGCTGGACCGGCTTGAACTACTGTTCGCCCGCCACTGAGGCAGCTGACTCCGAACCACGGGTTTACGTTGTAAACGAAGTGGGTATGTTGCGTGTCGCAAGGCCAGGACGCATGCACGCATGAGGGAGGAGCTTCACGATGGGACTGACGGATAAGGCCAAAAACGCCGCGCAGGATGTTGCGGGCAAAGCCAAGGAGGCCGCCGGCAAGGCCACCGGCAATGACGACCTCAGGAACGAGGGCAAAGCCGACCAGGGCAAGTCCAGCCTGAAGAAGGCCGGCGAGAACGTCAAAGACGCCTTCAAGGACTGAACTACTCCAGACGCGCCCCGTCCGATGTTGATTCGGACGGGGCGCGTCGCGTTCCGGGCGGCCCCGAGACTGGTCGTCACCGGCCGGCCGGCGCGCCTGGTCGGGTGCGCTGATGGCCCTCGGACTTGTCTCCGCCCACCGGGGGTTTACAACGTAAACAGACTGGCGTAGCTTCATCCGTATGCTGTTCGGTTTACGCCGTAAACTCGGTCGCTGTTCGGCATGGCTGGGCCTCGAGGGGTCGTCGGGTCGGACAAGGAAGGTAGGGGCAGGTGCGATGGTGACTGCCACGGATCGTCCCGTCCGACCCGGCGCGGCCCTGGCCTCCGTGGCGGCTCGTCCCGACACCGAGGTGCGCGTCGTTTTGGAGCGCACCGGCTCAGCGCTGCTGGTCTTTGCCGGCGGCAGTGTCGATGCATCCAACGTGGACGTCTGGCGGCGACTGGTGGCCGAGGCCGCAGCGATCACTGAAGGCCGGGGTCCGCTGATCGTCGACACCAGCGGAGTCGAGTTCATGGGAGCCTGCGCGTTCGCGGTGCTGGGCGAGGAATCGACCAGGTGTCGCCGCCGGGGTATCAGCCTCCGCCTGGTGAGCAGTCAACCCATCGCAGGCCGGGTCGTGAACGCGACCGGCCTCGACGGTGAGTTGTCGTTCTGCACGACCATCGACGAGGCGCTCAGTGACGCACCGCGTGAAGACCCGGGACCGGTCGAGGGATCCAGCGCCTGACGGTGCCGGTGGAGGCGACCGGGGGAGCGCGACCCGGCGCTCAGCGGGCCCGAATGTCAGCGATGACCGCATCGGTGAGTCGAATCAGATCCGCCGGCGCCACCGCCACGTCGCAGCCGCGTTGTCCCGCGCTGCACAACACCTTCTCGAAACCCGTTGCTGAGGCGTCCACCACCGTCGGAAGCGCCCTGCGCTGGCCGAACGGCGAGATCCCACCCAGTACGTAACCCGTCGCCCGTTGTGCGACCGCCGGGTCGGCCATCACCGCCCTGGACGCGCCGAGCGCGGCGGCGGCGGCCTTCAACGACAGCGTCGCGGGCACCGGTAGAACCGCGACCGCCAAGGCGTGCGGCACCGCCCCGGAGAGTTCCACGATCAGCGTCTTGAAGATCTGCTCGGGCCGCACACCGGACGGCCCCGCGGTGGCGAGTCGCTCGACGGCCTCGGCTCCGAACGAGCGCTGGTCCGGCTCGTGGCGGTAACGCAGCACCTCGTGGGGCACCTGCGCGGCGACAAGCGCGGCGATGGCCGGGGTTGCCGCGCGACTCACCGAGCCAGAATACGACGGGAAATAGCGCCGTAGCCGACGCTGTTGAGCAAGGCAGTGTGCGGTCATTGCGCGCAACTGTCGGTCACGGTCCTAGGATCGGGAAGGAGTCCGGGTGTCAACGGCGATAGGTCTGTTGGAAATCGAGCCATTGGCTGGGCCGAGCGTGGGCACCGCGACAGAAGGGACTGCGACGATCGAGATGCCTGAGGGTGAAGGTGCGACCGATACCGGGACCGAAACGAAGACCCCTGTTCGTTCCGATGAGACCGACCAGCAGCTGACGGCGCGCTTCGAGCGCGACGCGATCCCGATGCTCGATCAGCTCTACGGCGGTGCGCTGCGAATGACGCGCAATCCCGCCGACGCCGAGGATCTGCTGCAGGAAACGATGGTCAAGGCCTACGCCGGGTTCCGATCATTTCGGGAGGGCACCAACCTCAAGGCCTGGCTCTACCGCATCCTGACCAACACCTACATCAACAGCTACCGCAAGAAGCAGCGCAAGCCCGCCGAATACCCGACCGAGGAGATCACCGACTGGCAGCTGGCGGCCACCGCCGAGCACAGCTCGACCGGCCTGCGCTCGGCGGAAGTCGAGGCACTGGAGTTGCTGCCGGACACCGAGATCAAAGAGGCCTTGCAACAGCTTCCCGAAGAATTCCGGATGGCGGTGTACTACGCCGACGTCGAAGGGTTCCCGTACAAGGAGATCGCCGAGATCATGGATACGCCGATCGGCACGGTGATGTCGCGCCTGCACCGCGGCAGGCGCCAGTTGCGCAGTCTGTTGGCCGATGTGGCCCGCGACCGCGGGTTCATCCGTGATGGCCAGGCATCCGAGGAGGTGTCGTCGTGACCGAGTACACCGACGGTTGCGCCACGCCGGGTCCCGACGGGCCGGCCGCAGACTGTTCTGAGGTCATCGCCGAGGTATGGACGCTGTTGGACGGCGAATGTACAGCCGAGACCAAGGCCAAGCTGCGCCAGCACCTCGAAGCATGCCCCGGCTGCCTGCGACACTACGGAGTCGAGGAACGGATCAAAACCTTGATCGCTCGCAAATGCAGTGGCGACAAGGCGCCGCAACAGCTCTACGAGCGGGTCCGGCTGGAGATCAGCCGCACCACGATCGTCCACCGCGAAGGCTAGGTGCGGCTGCTCCCGGCCGGGCTTGCGATCAGCTGGGGCCGGTGACGCTGACCCGCTGCACCCAGCCTCCGGCCGGGCTTGCGATCAGCGTTCTAAGCGTTGGGTCGCTTGCCGTGGTTGGCTTTGCTGTGCTTGCGATCGCGCTTCTTGCGGCCACGCTTTGCCATGTTCGACCCTCCTAGCAGGTGTTCCGGCTGGACAGTCTTTCATACGACCAGCTGTGACGCGGTGGCGGGGCTTGCCGCCCCGCCACGCGCCACGTGGGTCCGCTCAGCGTCGCGTCTCACGCTCACTGAAACGTCCGCGCTCCCGCCAGGGTCTGCGGCACGGGGGCGGCAGCGGCTGCGGGAGCACCCGGCACCGGCGGAGTCTCGAGCGCGGGAGCCCCGGGGACGCCTGCACCGGGCGGAGTCAGCGAACTGACGTCGCTGGGCATGATCGAGCCGACCCCGGGCACCACACGGTTCAGCATGCCGTTGAGCGCCTGCAGGAAGGAGTTGGCGGCGTTCACGCCTGCGGCCTGGCCGCCCGCTGCGGGTCCGGGAACGCCGGGCAGTGCCGGGGCGCCGATCGCGGCCGGAATCGGCATCGGGTCGTCGACCAGTGCCGGGGCGGCTTTGGCGGACGCGACGCCGAATCCCAGCGTGGCTAGCGTCATTGCGCTGGCGCACACCAGCGGTAAGCGGACTCGTGGGCTCGCGAAACGGTTCACAGACAACGTGCACTCCTCAGTTCGATTTCGATTCGTCCCCCGCGTCACGACGAATACGTCACGCGTTCGAAACACTGGAGTAACGGTGCTATGAAATTGTCACAGCAGAAACACGACACGGTCACGGATCGAACTCTCTAGATCCGCTTACTTGTCTTGGAGATCCCTTAATCGGTGTGCGGGGTGCACACTGAGGTCCCGTCGCTAAAGCGTGTCGAACAACTGGCTTGGGTCGAGTGGGCGGAGTAGCAGGGCGATTTGGCTGAGGATCAGAAAGCCTTCGTGGGCGACGAGGGTTACTTCGTGATGGCGGTCGAGTCGGTGGCAGTGGTTGATCCACCGTTTGGTGCGTTCGACAATCCAGCGGCGTGGCTGGACTCGGCACCGGCTTGCGGGTTTGGGTCCGGACACGATATCGATGCTGACACCGGCGCGCTGGGCGGCTTCAGCGACCGTGGCGCCGGTGTAGCCCTTGTCGAGTCAGACGTGGGCGATGGTGGGTCGATCTGTTTCGCTTGGCGTAGCAGTTCGGGGAAGGCGGCCCGGTCTTGCACATGAGCTGCGGTGATGACCGCGGCGACCAGCATGCCTGCGCTGTCGACGAGGATGTGGCCTTTGATGCCGTCGACCTTTGTGGCGCCGTCCAAGCTGCGGGGTCCCGACACCGCAGATGGTTTGACCGACGAGGAATCGACGACCGCTGCCGAGGGGTTTGGTCGGCGGGCGGTGCGGGTGCGGACCTCGCCGCGTACCGCGGTGAGCACTTTGGCCCAGGTTTGGGTGCGACACCAGCGGCAGGCCGTCGCCGTGGCAGTTCGAGGTCACATGACCGACGATGCTGATCGAGTGGCCTGACACGTTATCGCATGTCAGGGTGTTGTCGGTGGGCGGTGGCAGCATCATCGATGATGAGCCGGCACACTACGTTCAAGTTCTGTCTCGACCCGACGGTTGGGCAGTACGAGGTGCTGGCGCGGCATGCGGGTGCGTCGCGGTTCGCGTTCAATCAGTGCCTGCGCATCGTCAAAACCGCTCTGAGCGCGCGGCGCGCCGATCCGCAGATCGTGGTTGCGTGGACAGGCTTTGACCTTATTAACACGTTCAACGCGTGGAAGAAAACCGAGGACGCCGGGCGGGTGTTCACCGTCGATATCCGTGGTAGGGCCGAGCGGGTCGTGACCGGCTTAGCGTGGCGCACCCAGGTGTGTCAGCAGGTGTTCGAGGAAGCCGCTGTGGATTGCGGTAAAGGACTCACCGCGTGGTCGGAGTCGCGATCGGGCAAACGCAAAGGCAAACGGGTCGGCTTTCCCAAGTTCAAGAAGAAATCCGGTGTGGTGCCGTCGTTCCGGTTGCGTAACAAGCACCCCAAGGGTGGCAAACCGGCGATCCGCGTCGGTGACGGGGATCGCCCCCGCTCGGTGACGTTGCCCGGTATCGGTGTCATCGCGGTGCACGACGACACCCGCCGGTTGCGGCGCATGCTCGCCAAGAGTCGGGCGAAAATCCTGTTCGCCACCATTACCCATCGTGGGGGGCGCTGGTGGGTGTCACTCAACGTTGAAGCCGCCGAACTGCACCCCCACCGCCAGCACCACCCGAACGAGGATGCCGGCTGGGTGGGCATAGACCGGGGCCTGTCGGCATTTTTGGTCTGCGCCACCAGCGACGGTACCGAGGTCGCTCGGATCATCGACGCACCCAAAGCACTCGCCGCCGGCATGGCCACCCAGCGTCGGTTGGCGAAATCGTTGTCCCGCAAGAAGAAAGGATCACACAACCGCCGTGATGCCGCCGCCCGGCTGGCCCGGCATCATCACTTCGTCGCCAACGTGCGCCGACATTTCGCACACCAGGTCTCCAACCAGCTGGTCAAGACTCACCACCGGCTCGTCATCGAGGACCTGCATGTAGCTGGGATGCTGGCCAACCACCGGCTGGCTCGCGCGATATCCGATGCCGGCTGGGCCGAGTTCGCCCGCCAACTGCACTACAAGCAGGCATGGCGGCACGGCCGAGTCACGGTCGCCGACCGGTGGTATCCCTCCAGCCAGCTCTGCTCGATCTGCGGTGATCGACGCACCGATCTGAGCCTGGCCGATAGGGTGTTCGTCTGCGCAGGCGGCCATCGCCTCGATCGTGACACCAACGCGGCGACGAACCTGGCCCGCTGGGGCCAAAACCATCACGACCACCCACGATCCCCGGACCCCCAAGCAGGAGGCCGGGCCACCAACGCCCGCCGACGGGACGGCGCTGACCAGCACCCTGCGTGTGCCGGTGAAACCAGCCCGAATGACGCGGGAACCGAAGTTCACACCGCACCAGCGGCCTGAACTCACGACGCCCGAGAAGGGCGGTGTCGAACACCTAGCACAGTTGTTCGACACGCTTTAAGCGTGCGCCCTGCTCAACGGCGAGGCAGGGCTGTGGTTCGATAACACCAAGGATTTTGGGGATCAGGGAATCGTCGACTGGGTGATGAACGAGGTGAAGATGGCCGAGGACGTCCGCGCGGAGATCGTGGCCAGCGTGCTCGAAGTCGTGGTCCACGAGGGCGAACAGATCAACGAGGGCGACACCGTGGTGCTGCTGGAGTCGATGAAGATGGAGATCCCGGTGCTCGCCGAGACCGCTGGCACCGTCAGCAAGGTCGCGGTGAAGGTCGGAGACGTCATCCAGGCCGGCGACCTCATTGCCGTGATCGGCTGATCGCAGCGCCCCACGGGATGACATGACCCATGTCCACCCTCGGTGACCTGCTTGCCGAACACACCGTCTTGCCGGGCAACGCGGTGGATCACCTGCATGCGGTGGTCGGGGAGTGGCAACTGTTGGCGGACCTGTCGTTCGCCGACTACCTGATGTGGGTGCGCCGCGACTCCGATGCCAGTGGCGCGCTCGTGTGCGTCGCCCAGTGCCGGCCCAACACCGCTGCCACGGTGCTGCTCAGCGATGCCGTCGGCACCGTTGCCGTCGCGGAGTGGATGCCGCTGGTTGTAGGGGCATTCGAATCGGGCGTGATCGGGCGGGAAGGTATTGCCGGGCAACGCAATATGGAGGCCGTCCCGGTCCGTCACGGCGACCGGGTGGTGGCCGTGCTGACCCACCAAACCGCGCTGACGGGCCGGCGCGAATCCAGCCGGCTGGAAGCCGCTTACCTGGACTGCGCGGCGGATCTGGTGCACATGCTCTCGGAGGGCACCTTCCCCGACGTCGGCGACATCGCGGTGTCGCGCTCGAGCCCGCGCGTCGGCGACGGATTCATCCGGCTGGGCGTCGACGGCACGGTCACCTACGCCAGCCCGAACGCGCTGTCGGCCTACCACCGGATGGGGCTGGCCGCCGAGCTCGCCGGACACGACCTGGTGGCCGTCACCCGGCCGCTGATCTCGGACTCCTTCGAGGCGCATGAGCTGGCCGAGCACGTCCGCGACTCGCTGGCCGGCGGATCCAGCATGCGGTTCGAGGTCGACGCGGCCGGCGCGGTGGTGCTGCTGCGTACCCTGCCGCTGATCGTGCACGGCCGGCCCGCCGGGGCCGCCGTGCTGGTTCGCGATGTCACCGAAGTGAAGCGCCGGGACCGTGCACTGCTGTCCAAGGACGCCACGATCCGCGAGATCCATCACCGGGTGAAGAACAACCTGCAGACGGTCGCGGCGCTGCTGCGCCTGCAGGCGCGCCGCACCACCAGCACCGAAGGACGCGAGGCGCTACTGGAATCGGTGCGGCGGGTGTCATCGATCGCGGTGGTGCACGAAGCGCTGTCGATGTCGGTCGACGAGGTGGTGAATCTCGACGAGGTGATCGACCGGATCCTGCCGATGATGAACGACGTCGCCAGCGTGGACACTCCGATCCGGGTGGCGCGCACCGGAACGCTGGGAGCGCTCGACGCTGACCGGGCGACCGCTTTGACCATGGTGATCACCGAACTGGTGCAGAACGCGATCGAGCACGCCTTCGACGCGGGCGCGGATCGGCGCGGTGTGACGATCCGCGCCGAACGATCGGCGCGCTGGCTCGACGTGGTGGTGCACGACGACGGCCACGGCCTGCCTGCCGAGTTCAGTTTGGAGACCTCAGACCGGCTCGGCCTGCAGATCGTCAACACCCTGGTGTCGGCGGAGCTCAACGGCTCGCTGACCGCGCGCGACGCCCCGGGGGGTGGGACCGAGATGGTGCTACGAATTCCGGTCGGAAGCCGGCGGACCCGTCAGGCGCTGTGAGAGCCCGACACAAAACGACGCGGCCCCGACCAGGTCGGAGCCGCGTCGTTGTTTGTCTGCTCGGGTCAGACCCCGCTGCGCGCCCGGGTCCGGGCGTTGCGGCGCTTGAGCGCCCGCCGCTCGTCCTCGCTCATGCCGCCCCACACGCCGGCGTCCTGGCCGGTCTCCAGCGCCCAGGTAAGGCACTCGGTAACCACCGGGCATCGGGTGCAGACCTGCTTAGCGGAAGCGATCTGGGCAAGTGCCGGACCGCTGTTTCCCACCGGGAAGAACAGCTCCGGGTCCTCGTCGCGACAGACCGCCTTGTGGCGCCAATCCATAGGTCTCCAACTCCTCACTCTGAGCGCAGCACGGCGCGCAACTTTGCTTTTCGACTGTTATAAGCGGCGGCAAGAAATAATTACGGCTTGCTTCCGATCGTTTGATCGTTTCACAGCCTGGACAGATGTCAAGAGTGTGCGTTATCACGTGGCCAACGTCACGCCTGCGCGGGGCTGCTCCCAGCCGGGCCGCCGACGTGTACTACAGTAGTCTCAACTTTGCGCTCATCGGCCGATTGGAGCGCTATCTTCGCAGGTCAGCGAGATTTTTTGCCGGGGGAGCAACGACGTTGAGTACGTCGGGCACCGCACGGAAGGTCATCGCAGAGCGCAATCCGAGGTATTCGCCGTCGATCTGGGTGGCGATCGGTGTGTCGCCCGCGTCGACGCGCAGCGCGGTCACGTCGTCGTCGCGGATGAGCTGCTTGGCGATCAGCTTCGGGCGCTTGGAGAGCATCTGGCGGACCAGCCGCAAAGTGGGCAGCACCTTCATGCTGGTGGTCGCGAACACGCCCATGCCGGACTCGAAGGTGGTGTCGGGGTTGGTCCACACACACCGCTCATCGGCGTAGGTCCACGGGCTGCAGTTCGAGATGAACACGAAGTGAACGCCGGCAACCGGCTGATCGTCGCCCAGCTGCAACGTCAAAGTCGGTGCGCGGCGGGTGGTGGCCAGCACGGCCGGAACCGCCGCCCGGATGTAGCGCAGCGCGGTGACGGCGTGGCCCTTCTCTCGTTCGGCTTCGACCGCGGCGACGACCTCGCCGTCGACGCCCATCCCGGCGTTGAGCACCGACCACCGTTCGCCGCAGTCGATCAGCCCGATCCGGCGCCAATTGGGTTGCCCGTCACGGCCGTTGATCAAGCTGATCAGCTGGTTGGTGGCGACGGTCGGGTCACCGGCGATTCCCAGCGACCGGGCGAACACGTTCGCCGAACCGCCGGGCACCACCGCCACCGCGGGCAGGTGTGTCGGCGGTGGCGAACCGGGCGCTCCGAGTAGGCCGTTGACCACGCCGTGCACGGTTCCGTCGCCGCCGTGCACGATTACCAGATCGATGCCGTCGCGCGCGGCGGCCTGGCTGATCTCGATGGCGTGGCCGCGATAGTCGGTGTGCACGATGCTCAGGTCGAGACGGCTCTTGAGCGCGTGGGCCAGCAGGTCGCGCCCCGCCGGGGTTGTCGACGTGGCATTGGGGTTGACGATCAGCACGGCACGCACGACGCACGAGTCTAGGGGATGAGGTGGTTAGGCTGGCGGCGTGAACGCCGTCGCTGGTCCACCGCGCGCCGTGTTCGGTGCTGGCCTGATCGTTGCGGTCCAGGGTGCGGCCGCGCTGGCTGTCGCGGCGGTGCTGGTGTTACGGGCACTGACCGGAGCGCACCAGGAAGCCGTCAACGGCTACGGCACCGCGGCATGGTTCGCGCTGTTCGGCGCCGGGGTGCTGGCTGCCGGCTGGGCTTTGCTGCGGGGCCGGCGGCTTGGGCGCGGCATCGCGGTGTTTGTGAACCTGACGCTGCTGCCGGTGGCCTGGTACCTGGCAGTCGGTTCGCACCGGTGGGGGTACGGCGCGGTCGTCGGCGTGGCCGCAGTTGCGGTGTTGGCGGCGCTGTTCAGTCCTGCGGCGCTGCGCTGGGCGGCGCAACGCCCAGTGCCGACAGAATCGTGCTGAATTTCGTCACGGTTTCGGCCAGTTCCTCGTCCGGATCCGATTCGGCGACGATCCCGCCGCCGGCGTGGGCCAGCGCGGATCGCCGGTCGGCAGAGATCTGCGCGCAGCGGATCGACACCACCCACCGGCCGTCGCCGTCGGCGTTGCACCAGCCCACCGCGCCCGCATAGAAACCTCGGTCGCCCTCCAGTTCCGCGATGAGGTCGACCGCGGCCGCCGTCGGGACCCCGCCGACCGCCGCCGTCGGGTGCAGGGCCAGGGCCAAATCCAGTGCAGTGGTGGCAGTGTCGCGGAGTCGACCGCTGATCGGGGTGCTCAGGTGCCAGACCGCGGCCGTCCCGGTCAGCCGTGGCGCCGGTGCGACGTCGAGTTCAGTGCACAGCGGCCCGAGCACGGTGCGCAGCTGGTCGACGACCAGTTGATGCTCGTGGCGGTTCTTGCCGGATTCGGCCAGCGCGGCCCCGTTGGCGGCGTCGACGGCCGGGTCCGGGGAGCGCGGCGCCGAGCCGGCGAACGGCCGGCAGGTGAGCCGGTCGCCGTCGCGGGCGACCAGCAACTCGGGGCTGGCGCCCACCAGAGTCGCCCCGGCATACCTGCCGCCGGCGGCACTCAGGTCGACCAGATAGCCGTAGCCGCTCGGATCGGCGGCGACCAACCGGCGCAGGACGACGCCGGTGTCCAATGGCGCGTCGGCGGACAGCCGAAGCCCACGGGCCAGCACCACTTTGCGCACGGCGCCCTGTGCCGCGGTCAGTTCCTGCAGTGCCCGGCGGATCCGGGCGCGGTGCTCGTCGGGCTCCGGAACTTCGGCGACGATGCGCACCGCCGGTAGAGCCTCGTTGAGCCCGGGCGACAGCGCGTCGTCGTGACGCACCCGGCCCGGCACGAACAGAGCGGCAGCGTTCCCTGGGCGGAAAGGTAAGGCGCCCACAACGATTGGCGCTTCACCGGAGTTCAACGCGGCCTGTGCGGCGCCGACATCGCAGAAGCCGGTCGTCATCCCGTCGGCGACCAGCGTCCCGGCCGGTCCGGACAGCACGAATGCAGGTGTCGTCGTGGTCGGCGGTGTCGGCAAGAGCGTTATGCTCCGGGCCCGGTCAGCCCGAGTGCGGTGAGCTGGCGCACTCCGTGCTCGAAACCGCAGACCGCTATCGACGCCGGGGTCATTCCGAAGCGGGCGCCGTCGGCCAACGGCAGCTCGAGCCAACGGGTGATCACCGCCCGGGAGAAGTGGCCGTGCCCGACGAAGACCACGTCGCGCGAGACCAGCTGCCGCAGCGCCAGCGCGACCGCCCGGTCGGCGCGATCACTGACCTGTGCCACCGATTCACCGCCCGCACTGCCGTGCGTCCAGACCAGCCAGTCGGGTTCGGACTCCCTGATCTGCGCGGTGGTCAGACCCTCATAACGGCCGTAGTCCCATTCGGCCAGGTCGCCGGAGACTTCGTCGACGTGCAGGCCGGTGAGTTCGGCGGTCACCTGGGCGCGGCGGCGCGGGCTGCAGACCACCAGCGGGTTGTCCAGCCCGAGTTTTGTCACCGTTGTGCGAGCGGCCACCGCCTGGCGCCGGCCGGTGTCGGTCAACTCCAAATCGGTGCGCCCGGTGTGCCGCCCGCTCATTGACCACTCGGTCTCACCGTGGCGTAGCAGCAGCAGTCGGTGCTCCTCGATGCCCACGTCCGTCGATTCTGCCCGACGGCGGACATCGACCTGCGTTTGGTGCTGCCGGGCCGCAAGCCGTGCCAGTATGGCCTGTGTGACAGGCATGCGAATCTTGGCGGTTGCCAACCAGAAGGGCGGCGTGGCCAAGACCACGACGGTGGCGTCGCTGGGGGCGGCGATGGCAGAACTGGGCCGGCGAGTGCTGCTGGTCGATCTCGACCCGCAGGGCTGCCTGACCTTCTCGCTGGGACACGACCCCGACAAGCTGCCGGTGTCCGTGCACGAGGTGCTGCTCGGGGAGGTGGAACCCAACACGGCACTGGTGTCCACCGACGAGGGGATGACCCTGCTGCCGGCCAACATCGACCTGGCCGGCGCGGAGGCGATGCTGTTGATGCGGGCCGGCCGCGAGTACGCCCTGCAGCGGGCACTGGCCAAGCTGGACGGCGAGTTCGATGTGGCCGTCATCGACTGCCCACCGTCGCTGGGGGTGCTCACCCTCAACGGACTCACCGCGGCCGGCGAGGTGATCGTGCCGCTGCAGTGCGAGACCCTGGCCCATCGCGGCGTCGGCCAATTCCTGCGCACCGTCGCCGACGTCCAGGCGATCACCAATCCGAAGCTGCGCCTGCTCGGAGCGTTACCGACCCTGTATGACTCGCGCACCACCCACAGCCGCGACGTATTGCTCGACATCGCCGACCGGTACGGTCTGGCGGTGCTGGGCCCGCCGATCCCGCGCACCGTGCGTTTCGCCGAGGCCAGCGCATCGGGGGCGTCGGTGCTCGCGGGGCGCAAGAACAAAGGGGCCCAGGCCTATCGGGAGCTGGCCGAAGCGCTGCTCAAGTACTGGAAGAACGGCAAAGCGCTTCCCACCTTCACCCCCGAGGTGTAGCCGCATTCCTCGCGCGACGGTGCGCGTCCCCGGTCGACACGCCGAGTGAAATACCGGAGTTGCGCACGCTCGCGCCTCGTGGACACCGCCGTCAACCCATCGCGACCACGGTGTCCCCGCGTTGCTCCAGGATCGTCGGTCCCGACACCGCCGGAAACACCGCCGGGACCCCCGGGGGGCGGCTGACCGGGATGATGCGTTCACGGGCGCCGGTGTGCTGGTCGAAGACGCCGACTCCGTCGGTCACCGGGATCAGCAGTCGATCGGCCATCATCGCCGCCGGTCCCAGCGGAACCGCGGCACCCGCCGCCGGGACGGTGAAGCGATAGGTCAGGGTTCCGGAGTCGAACACCAGCACGGCATCTCCGGTCCACCAGCAGACCAATCCGGTGGGCCGCGACACCGCTACGGCGGTGCTGGCGGGGCTGGGCTTGCCCGGCAGCAGTGTCTTGGCGATCGTGGTGCCGGTCTGGTCGACTACTTCGACCCGGGGTTGGGGGGTGGGCAGATAAACCGCGGTGTTGGCGCCGAAGTCGGAGTCGGTCACCGCGAGTACCCGGGCGCCGGAGTGGGCGGCGACCCCGGGCTCGGGGACATGTTGGGTCTCCGGCTCGTCTTCTTCCTTGCCGGCACGCAGCAGGGTCAGTTGCAGATCGTCTTGGCCCGGGCAGGATTCGAGCACCGAGACCGCCGACGTGGCCGCGGCCGCCGACACCAGCGTGCAGCCATGGCCGCGACCGCGAGCCGATGGTTTCACCCGGGCGTCGATCTCCCCGTAGGACAGCACCCGGACCATGTCCGAGCGCCACAGTTCCAGGCGGGTGCTTCCGGCCGAGAGCACCGAGCTGCCCTCGGAGGTGACGGTCACGCTCGCATCGGCGTAACTGGTTCGGGCCGGTCCGCGCCAGCCCGTCGCGGCGACGACCGTGCTGACCTGGCCACAGCCGCGGGCGTCGGGATACACCGCGACGGCATACCGGTAGATCCAGGACACCGCGCACAGATCGACCCCGCGGGCGTAGCTCCAGCGCTCCTCGCCGGTGGCCGGGTCGCGCCCGGTCATCTGCGGTCCCTCGCCGGTGATCACCGTGCCGGAGACCATCACCGGAGCCCGGGTGACCGGGCTGGGCGCGGTCCACAGTTGGGTCAGGGCAGCCGGAACCATAGCCGCCGGCGGCGGATTGGTGGCCGAGTCCGACGCCGGCCGGCTGACGGTGGCGCGGGCGTCACTGGTCCACCAGACGAGCACCCCGGCGACGACGACCGCGACCGCGATCACCGTTGCGGCCACCAGATCGCCGGCGGTGCGGCGCTCCGGTCGCACCATCTCAGCGAGCCCGGCTCAGCTGCCGTTCACCGCGGCCGTGGCCTTGCTCGGCCGTCGGCGACGACGACGGCGTGGCGCGCCCTGGCCGTTGTCGTCGGAAGGTCCGGCGGTCTTGGTCTCGCCGGCCTCAGCGGACCGGGCGGCCTGCGGCGCGGCGTCGGCGGTGCCCGCCTGGCCGCCCCGGGTACGCCGCCGGGACCGATCGGAACTGCGGGGCGACCGCTGCCGGTCTGCTGAGGTCTCGCGGGTCTCGCGGGTCTCGCCGTCGGGCCGCTTGGCCGGTGACCGGCGCGATTTGCCGATGGTGCCGTTGGCGTCGGTGGGGATGTTCAGCTCGGTGAACAGGTGCGGTGAGCTGGAATAGGTCTCCGCGGGGTCCGGGCAGGACAGGTTCAGGGCCTTGTCGATCATCGTCCAGCGGGCCAGTTCGTCCCAGTCGACCAGGGTGACCGCGACGCCGGTCTTGCCGGCGCGGCCGGTGCGGCCGATGCGATGCACATAGGTCTTCTCATCGTCGGGGCACTGGTAGTTGATGACGTGCGTGACGTCGTCGATGTCGATGCCGCGGGCGGCCACGTCGGTGGCAACCAGCACATCGATGTCGCCGGTCCGGAATGACTTGAGGGCCTTCTCGCGGGCGACCTGGTTGAGGTCGCCGTGTACCGCGCCCACCTTGAACCCACGCTCGCCGAGGTCGTCGGCCACCTTCTGCGCGGTCCGCTTGGTGCGGGTGAAGATCATCGTGGCGCCCCGGCCGCGGGCCTGCAGCAGCCGGGCCACCAGCTCCGCCTTGTCCATTGCGTGGGCCCGGTAGACGAACTGCTCGGTGGCGTCGTGCACCGCCGAGGAGTGCGGCGCCTCGGCGCGGATGTGGGTGGGCTGGTTCATGAAGCTGCGAGCCAGCGTGATGATCGGGCCCGGCATGGTCGCCGAGAACAGCATCGACTGCCGATCGTCGGGGATGCGGGACAGGATGCGCTCGATGTCGGGCAGAAAGCCCAGGTCCAGCATTTCGTCGGCCTCGTCGAGCACCAGCACCGTCAGCCCGCCCAGCTGCAGATGGCCCTGTTGGGCCAGGTCGAGCAGCCGGCCCGGGGTGCCTACCACCACGTCGGCGCCGGCCTTCAGCCCCTCGATCTGCGGCTCGTAGGGCCGGCCACCGTAGATGGCCTGCACCGACAGCGGCCGGACGGTGTCGGTTCCGGCGGTCAGGTATTTCGCCGCGTCGGCCAGGTCGCCGGAGACCTGGATGCACAGCTCACGGGTGGGCACCACGACCAGTGCGCGCGGAATACCGGTCAGCGGCCGGTCGGTGCTGGTGCTGACCCGCTGCAGCAGCGGGACACCGAAGCCGAACGTCTTGCCCATCCCGGTGCGGGCCTGGCCGATCAGGTCGTCGCCGGCCAGGGCCAGCGGCAGCGTCAGTTCCTGGATCGCGAAGGCGTGCTCGATGCCGTCTTCGGCTAGTGCGCGGACGATCTCGTCGCGGACGCCAAGTTCGGCGAAGGTCGGGGGAGAGGTGGGTACGGTGGTGGAGATAAGCGGGGTCATGCGGTGGCGGGTGCCTTTCGAAGTCGGCGCGGTATGTAAGTCGATCGCGTGCTGGTCCGGGGCGCACACGCTCTGACGGTCGATACTTTGCCAAAATCAAGGGGCCCTGCACTCGCCGAGGAGGCGGGCCAACCGCGTGTACGCACATTGCTCGGCAGCGCCGAATCGGCACTGCCGAGTACTCATCCTACCTGGTCGGGCCGGGCACCGGTCCAATGTGGCGGAACGCCTACAGTGTGGTGATGAATTCGGTTCCCTCGGCCGACCCGGTGGCGCAGGCTTCGAAGCCGCGACTGTCCGCCGATCATCCCGGTGTCGACAAGCTCTTCGCGCTGCTCGCCTACGGCGAGGTGGCTGCGTTCTACCGGCTCACCGACGAGGCGCGCATGGCGCCCGATCTGCGCGGGCGGATCTCGATGGCGGCCATGGCCGCCGCCGAGATGGGGCACTACGAGGTGCTGCGCGAAGCTTTGGACAGCCGCGGCGTCGACGTGGTGGCGGCGATGTCGAAATACGCCAGCGCCCTGGACAATTACCACCGCTTGACGATGCCCAGCACCTGGCTGGAGGCACTGGTCAAGACTTACGTTGGTGATGCGATGGCC
This sequence comes from Mycobacterium sp. IDUB_21, assembly GCF_055419425.1. Lineage (NCBI taxonomy): Bacteria > Bacillati > Actinomycetota > Actinomycetes > Mycobacteriales > Mycobacteriaceae > Mycobacterium > Mycobacterium sp. IDUB_21. The sequence goes on from NZ_JBVAXQ010000003.1 coordinate 224,950, forward strand.
GCCGACTTCTACCTGGAGATCGCCGGTGGTCTGCCGGACGAGGCGGCCGACGTGGTGCGAGCGGTGCTCGCCGAGACCAAACATTCCCAGTTCGTCGTCGACGAGGTGCGCGGTGCGGTGACGTCCAGTGCCAAGCAACGCAGCCGGTTGGCGTTGTGGTCGCGCCGGCTGCTCGGCGAGGCGGTCACCCAGGCGCAGTTTGTGTTGGCCGAGCACGACGAACTCGTCGATCTGGTGATCTCCGGGGCCGCCGGCCTGACCCAGCTGGCCGGGTTCTTCGACCGGATCCAGCACACTCACGACGAGCGCATGCGAGAGTTGGGACTGGCGTAGCGGCGGGTCGCCGCCATCAACCGCCATCACCCCAGACGGCATCGTCCACTAGCCTGCATCCTGGGACGGGTGAACCGGCTCAACCGAAGAGACGAAAGGGGCCGGCGTGGAGGTCAAGATCGGGGTCACCGACAGCGCGCGTGAATTGGTCATCAACAGTGCGCAGACGCCCGATGAAGTCGAGAAGCTCGTCGCCGCCGCGCTGGGTAAGGGCGCAGAGAATGCGGGGCTGCTTTCCTTGACCGACGACAAGGGGCGTCGATTCCTGGTGCAGGCCGCCAAGATCGCCTACGTGGAGATCGGCGTCGCCGACAGCCGACGGGTCGGGTTCGGAATCGGTGCCGACGCCGCCACCGCGGCCAGTTCCTCTTAGCGGGTAAGCGGCACGTGTGACAGTCCGCCCCAGGCGAACGCCACCGTGCCATCGACGGCGTCTTCCTTGGAGATCGGGCGATCACTGTCGAGCCAGTAGCGGGCGCAGTCCACGCTGATCGCGACCAGTCCCACCGCGACCATCCGGGCGCGGTGGGGGTCGAGGCCGGAGTCGCGGCTGACCAGATCGAAGATCGCGTCGATGCACGATTCGGTCGCGACCCGCACCTGGACCGCGACCTGCGGCTCGGCAACGTTGTCGTTCTCGAAGATCAGCCGGTAACCCTGGCCGTCGTGCTCGATGAAGTCGAAGAACGCCTGCACCGCCGACCGCAGGCGCCGGCGGTTGTCGGTGGTGGTCCGCAACGCCTGCCGCACTCCGGAGACCAGGTTCTCCACGTGCCGGCTCAGCACCGCCAGGTACAGCTCCAGCTTCGACGCGAAGTGTTGGTAAAGAATCGGTTTGCTGACGCCGGCCCGGTCGGCGATCTCGTCCATACCGGCCGCGTGGTAGCCGCGATCGACGAAGACCTCACTGGCTGCGATCAGCAGTTGGCCGCGACGCTCGTCGCGGGGCAGTCGACTACCCCGACGGCCACCGGCCGCCGGCGCCTTGGCGCTGCCCGAGCTGCGGCCGGCCGACTTGGCGCCACCCCGCTCGGCCGTGTCGATCGGTTTGCTCATCGACTCCTCAATCCAGATTCGGCCGGCCGCGGGAAATGGGTGCCCGGCGGCCGGTGCGTGAGAGCGAGACTACGCGCTGCATCCGTCAGTTTGGCCAGCGACATCCACCAACGCGGCGCCGAGCGGTTTCGGGGACAGCCCGGACCGCCCCTCCCTGGCGCGGCGAAGAGTCCCAGCTCGCAGTGCTTGTGTCATTCTGGGACGGTGACCTACGACCCGGGGCAACACGGCGGCGGTCGAGCCCCGGTTCTTCGGGATCGCTTCCGCGAACCCCTGCGCGCGCAACGCGACCCGCTCGCTGCCGGCGCCGGGCGCCTGCGGTCCGACCGCGACATCCACCGCCAGTGGCGTAAACAGAGTTGGCTGGGCAGGTTCGTGTCCACCTACGGCTGGCGCGCCTACGCGCTGCCGGTGTTGATGGTCCTCACGGTCGTGGTGGTGTATCAGACCGTGACCGGCATAGGAGTGCGCGCCGCGGACACCAACGAGCCGGTTCAGGGTCCGCCGACGATCGGATCTGCCGGCACGTCGATCATCGGCGCGCCACCGCGGGGCCTCACCGAATTCGATGTCAACCTGCCGACCGGGGTGCTGCCCGACGGTGGGCCGTTCACCGAGGCCGGTGACATGGCCTGGCACATCATCCCGGGCACGCAACCGGAGTTCGGCAGGGGCACCGAGAAGGTGTTCGCCTACACCATCGAGGTGGAGAACGGCATCGACACGACCGCCTTCGGCGGCGACGAGGCGTTCGCCCGGATGGTCGACCAGACCCTGCGCAACCCCAAGGGGTGGACGCACACGCCGCAGATCGGGTTCGTCCGGGTCGATGCCGGCAGCGGGGTCGACCCCGATTTCCGTATCTCGCTGACCTCACCGCTGACGGTTCGGGAGGGCTGCGGCTACGAGATACCGCTGGAAGCGTCCTGCTACAACCCCTCCTACGGGGCGAACTCGCAACCGCGGGTGTTCATCAACGAGGCCCGCTGGGTGCGCGGCGCGGTGCCCTTCCAGGGGGACATCGGGTCCTACCGGCAGTATCTGATCAACCATGAGGTCGGTCACGCGCTCGGCTATCAGCACCACGAACCGTGCGAGAAGCAGGACGCCCTGGCGCCGGTGATGATGCAGCAGACGTTCGGCACCTCCAATGACGACGCGGCGAAGTTCGACCCGGACTGGGTCAAGCCCGACGGAAAGACCTGCCGGTTCAATCCTTGGCCATCGCCGATTCCCTGAGCCGATCCCGTCGGCTTCGGATCGCTGGGGAAGCTTCCCAGGCCGTTTGTCGTTGACCCCACCAGCTGCTGTGATGGTGGCGGAAGCGACTTTGAGGAGATTGTTCGGTGTCGATATCACTGCCGCCACTGGTGGAGCCGGCCGGCGAGCTGACCAGGGATGAAGTAGCGCGCTACAGCCGTCATCTGATCATCCCCGACGTCGGTGTGCAGGGGCAGAAGCGGCTCAAGAACGCACGGGTACTGGTGATCGGCGCCGGTGGACTGGGCGCACCGACACTGCTGTACCTGGCCGCCGCCGGCGTGGGCACCATCGGGATCGTCGACTTCGACGTGGTCGACGAATCCAACCTGCAGCGCCAGGTCATCCACGGTGTCTCCGATATCGGGCGCTCCAAAGCCGAAAGCGCCCGCGACTCGATCAACGAGATCAACCCCCTGGTCCAGGTGCGGCTGCACCAGGTCCGACTGGAGCCGGAAAATGCCGTCGAGTTGTTCGAGTCCTACGACCTGATCCTGGACGGCACCGACAACTTCGCCACCCGTTACCTGGTCAACGATGCCGCGGTGCTGGCGCACAAGCCGTACGTGTGGGGGTCGATCTACCGCTTCGAGGGCCAGGTCTCGGTGTTCTGGGAGGACGCTCCGGACGGCCCGGCCGGAGAAAAGCGCGGCCTGAACTACCGCGACCTGTATCCCGAGCCTCCGCCACCCGGAATGGTGCCGTCCTGCGCCGAGGGCGGCGTGCTGGGGATTCTGTGCGCATCCATCGGATCGGTGATGGGAACTGAAGCGATCAAGCTGATCACCGGGATCGGGGAGCCGCTGCTGGGCCGGCTGATGGTCTACGACGCCCTGGAGATGAGCTACCGCACCATCCGGATCCGCAAGGACCCGTCCACGCCCAAGATCACCGAGCTGATCGACTACGAGGCTTTTTGCGGGGTGGTCTCCGACGAAGCGGCCGAAGCGGTCGCCGGCTCCACCATCACACCGGCCGAGCTGCGCGAGCTGCTGGACTCCGGGCAGCAGTTGGCGCTGATCGACGTGCGTGAGCCGGTGGAGTGGGAGATCAACCGCATCGAGGGCGCCCGGTTGGTTCCGCAGTCGATGATCGACAGCGGCGAGGGGTTGGCGACCCTGCCTCAAGACCGGATGTCGGTGCTGTACTGCAAGACCGGCATCCGTTCGGCAGAGGCCCTGGTGACGCTGAAGAAGGCCGGATTCGCCAACGCGGTCCATCTGCAGGGTGGAATTGTGGCGTGGGCCAAGCAGATGCAGCCCGACATGGTGATGTACTGACCCCCGGCGAGGCTCCGCACCGCGCTTGTGATCACCGCTTAGGCTGAGCCCGTGACTGTCGAGCCGCCGCCTGAGCATGTGCTGGCGACTTTCGGTCTTCGCGGTGTTCAACCCGCCGCACTGGGTGCCGGCTGGGAGGACGGCTGGAAGTGCGGGGAAGTGGTGGTGTCGATGGTCGCCGACCACGCCAGGGCCGCGTGGTCGGCAAAGGTACGCGAATCGCTGTTCGCCGACGGCATCCGGTTGGCCCGGCCGGTGCGTTCCACCGACGGACGCTATGTGGTGTCGGGTTGGCGGGCCGACACCTTCGTCGCCGGCAGCCCGGAGCCCCGTCACGACGAGGTGGTCTCGGCTGCGGTTCGGCTGCACGAGGCCACTTCCAAGCTGGAACGGCCCCGCTTCCTCACCCAGGCACCGGTGGCGCCGTGGGCCGACGTCGACGTGTTCATCGCCGCCGACCGGGCCGCGTGGGAGGAACGGCCGTTCGCCTCACTGCAGGCCGGCGCCCGGCTGGCCCCGGGTTCGGTGGACGGTCAGCGATCGATCGACCTGATCAATCAGCTCGCCACCTTGCGCAAGCCCACCAAGAGTTCCAGCCAGTTGGTGCACGGCGACCTGTACGGCACGGTGCTGTTCTCCGGCGCTGCGGCGCCCGGCATCACCGACATCACGCCGTACTGGCGGCCGGCATCCTGGGCCGCCGGAGTGGTGGTGGTGGATGCCCTGTCGTGGGGTGACGCCGACGACGGGCTCATCGAACGCTGGGAGACGTTGCCCGAGTGGCCGCAGATGCTGTTGCGCGCGTTGATGTTCCGGCTCGCGGTACACGCCCTGCACCCGCGGTCGACGGCAGAGGCTTTCCCTGGGCTGGCCCGCACTGCGGCGCTGGTCCGTCTGGCGCTCTGACACCGCCGACGGGGCGCTGTCAGAACCGGTGACGCGTGGTGCGCAGGTTCACCCGGCCGTCGACGGCCAGCACCCCTTCGGCGCGAAGCCGTTCCAGTTGCTCGCTGCGCAGGTGCGCTGCCGGCCGCCCGGACGCCCCGATCACCCGGTGCCACGGCAGGTCGGAGCCGTCGATCCGCAGAATCCAGCCGACGATGCGGGGGCTGGAAAGCCCTGCCTCGGAGGCGATGTCACCGTAAGTGGCGACCCGCCCGGGTGGGATGCCGACGATCAGCGCTCGCACCCGCTCGACCTGTTCGTCGGTGACTGCTGCCACGGTCGAGCTCCTAGCGCCGGGCCAGCTGTTGGCGGACCACGGCTGCCACCTCGACGGGGCGAGCCTGAGCGACCATGTGGTCGCAGTCCAGGTCCACCAGGTGAAAGTCGGTGCCCAGCCGGGCCCGCAGGGCGTCGACCAGGGCGTCGTCGACATACGCGGGCGAGGTCCGGGTGGCCCGCACCAGCGTCGTCGCCGTGGCGCCGGGCAGCACCGCGTGGCGGGCCAGCTCGCTCCAGTACGACATCATCGCCGGCACGCTGATCCGCCAGCCGAAGCGCCCATCGGCCAGTGCCACCAGGTGCTCGTCGAGTTCGATGTCGAGCAGCGCGGGATCCACGTCGGACCACGCGCCGTGCTCCTTCTCGGCGCGCGCCTGCGCGGCATCCGGGTAGTCGGGGGAGGCCAGCATCGCCGCGGCGATCTCGGCCATCCAATCGCCGTCCAGCCCGATCGCGGGGTCGAGCAGCACCAGGGCGTCGACCAGATCGGGGCGCGCTGCGGCCAGATGCAGTGCTATCGCCCCGCCGAAGGAGTGCCCGACGACCGCGACGGGGCCGTCTGCGGAGCTCTCGAGCAGCGCGGCCAGCGCCGCTACGTTGGCCTCGATGGTCCATGGGGCTGCCCACGACGACCGTCCGTGGCCGATCAGATCCGGTGCAGCGAAAGCGATTTCGGAAAGGTGCCCGGCCAGGTTCCGCCACCGTGCGCCGTGGCCGGTCAAGCCGTGCACCGCCAACAGCTGTACCGGACCGTCCGGGCCGTAGCGGTGCACGTGCAGATGCTGATCGGAATTCACCCGTCGATGGTGCCAGGCGAGGCCGGGATTGTCAGAGGGCAGTGCTGTCATGGGCGTTATGACGCAGCACTGGGGATCGCATGCCGCCGAGGTAGCGGCGGCGCTCGACCCGCGCGCGCGGGGGGTGTTGCAGGTGCGAGGCGGCCCGGGGACCGGCAAGACCAGCCTGCTGGTCGAGGTGGCCTCAGCGCACGTCGCCGCCGGGGCTGAGGTGAATTCGCTGCTGTTGCTGACGGGATCGGGCCGGCTTCCGGCGGCGGACCGCGGCGCGCTGACTGCGACCCTGCTGGCCGCGGGCGGCCCGGCGGCGGGCCAGGCGATCAGGGAACCGCTGGTTCGCACCGTGCACGGATACGCCTTCGCGGTGCTCCAGCGGGCCGCGCGGCGGGCCGAGGCCGCACCGCCCCGGCTGGTCACCGGGGCCGAACAGAACAGCGTCATCCGCGAACTGCTCGCCGGTGACGGCGTCCGGGCCTGGCCGTCGTCGTTGCACGCGGCGCTGGCCACCGACGGTTTCGTCACCGAACTGCGGGACTTGATGGCGCGCTGCGCGGAACGCGGCGTCGACCCGGCCGAGCTGGTCCGGCTGGGCAAGCGATGCCGCCGCCCGGAGTGGATAGCCGCGGGCCGATTCGCCCGGCAGTACGAGCAGGTGATGCTGCTTCGTGCTGCGGTGGGCACCGCGGCACCGCAGGCGACCACGCCGGCGCTGGGCGCCGCGGAACTGGTCGGGGCCGCATTGGAGGCCTTCGCGACCGACCCGGACCTGCTGGTCGAGGAACGCAGCCGGATCCGGCTGCTGCTGGTCGACGACGCCCAGCAACTCGACCCGCAGGCAGCCCGGTTGGTGCGGGTGCTCGCCGCCGGCGTGCAGCGCACCGTCATCGCCGGTGACCCCGACCAGGCGGTGTTCGGGTTCCGCGGCGCCGAGCCCGCTGTCCTGCTGCCCGCGCAGGCCGGTGGTGCCGGCATCCTGGCCTTGACGGCATCGCACCGGTGCGCCCCGGCGGTGGCCCGGGCCATCAACGCCATCGCCGGGCGACTGCCCGGGCCCAGCGCCACCCGCCGCCTGCAGGGCACCGGGCCCGACGCGGGCTCGGTCACCGTGCGTACCGCGGCCTCCGGCCATGCCGAGGCCGCCTTGATCGCCGACACGCTGCGGCGCGCCCACCTGGTTGACGGCGTGCCCTGGTCGCAGATGGCGGTGATCGTCCGGTCGGTGCCGCGTGCGGCGGCCCGGTTGCCCCGGACTTTGTCAGCCGCCGGCATTCCGGTGATCCTCCCCGCCGCCGGCGGCCTGCTGGCCGAGCAGCCGGCGGTGGCCGCCCTGCTGACGGTGCTGGAATGCGCCGCCGAGGGCGTGGACGGCCCGCGGGCGCTGACACTGCTCACCGGCCCGATCGGGCGATTGGATCCGATCTCGCTGCGACAGCTGCAGCGCATCCTGCGCCGCGGCAGCACGGCCCGCCCGGAGACCGATCCCGGCGACCGGCTGGCTGCGGTGCTCTCCGGTGAACCCGGCCAGCTGCCTGCCGCCCACGCCCGCCCGCTGCGCAGGGTGCGCGCGGTGCTGCAGGCCGCGGCCCGGAGTCACGCCGACGGCCGGGACCCGCACCACACGCTGTGGCAGGCCTGGAATCGATCGGGGCTGCAACAACGCTGGCTGTCGGCCACCGAGCGCGGCGGCCCGGCCGGCGCCCAGGCGGGTCGGGATCTGGACGCGGTGACCGCGCTGTTCGATCTTGCTGAGCAGTACGCGGCGCGCACCGCCGGCGCCACCCTCGCCGGACTCGCCGAACACGTCACCGCCATGCAACTGGTGATGCCCCGCGCCGAGCCCGGCACCGGCGTCGAGGCGGTCGGTGTGCTGAGCGCGCATGCCGCGCTCGGGCGCCAGTGGGACCTGGTGGTCATCGCCGGTGTTCAGGAAGGATTGTGGCCCAACACCATCCCGCGCGGCGGCGTGCTGGGAACCCAGCGGCTGCTGGACACTCTGCAGGGCCTCGGTGAACAGGTCTCGGTCCGGGCGCCGCTGCTGGCCGAGGAGCGGCGGCTGCTGGTGGCGGCGATGGGCCGGGCACGCCACCGGTTGATGATCACCGCGGTCGACGGTGAGGGGGATGCCGGCGGCGCCGAGGAGCAGGTCCCGTCGGAGTTCCTCACCGAACTGGCGGCCTGCGCCACTCCCGACGGCGGCCCGGCGCCGGCACCACCGGTTGTGGCCCCGCCGGTGCTGTCGGTGGCTGGGCTCGTGGGGCGCCTGCGGGCGGTGGTCTGCGCCCCGGACGGAGTTGTCAGTGACTCCGAACGTTCCGACGCCGCAACACAATTGGCACGCCTGGCCCGCTCCGGCGTGCCGGGTGCCGACCCGGCCGGCTGGCACGGGGCGGCGGCGGTGAGCACCGAGGAGCCGCTGTGGCGCGCCGACGGCGGGCAAGTCGTCACGCTGTCGCCCTCGGCGCTGCAGAGCCTGCTGGACTGCCCGCTGCGCTGGCTGGCCGAACGGCACGGCGGAAGCGACGGCCGTGACCTGCGCTCGACGATCGGGTCGGTGGTGCACGCTCTGGTCGCCGAATCGGCCGCCGGCCGAGAAGAACTGCTGGCCGAGTTGGACCGGGCCTGGCAGCAACTGCCCTTCGAGTCGCCGTGGTATTCGGTCAACGAGCAGGACCGGCACCGCGCCATGATCGAAACGTTCCTGCAGTGGCGGACGCAGACCCGCGACCAGCTCACCGAGGTCGGCACCGAGGTCGCCTTCGACGGGATGATCGACGCCGCGGAGTCGGCTGCGGGGGTGCGGTTGCGCGGCCGGATCGACAGGGTCGAACGCGACGCCGCCGGACGGCTGGTGGTCGTCGACGTCAAGACGGCGAAGACCCCGGTCAGCAAGGACGACGCACAACAGCACGCACAGCTGGCCGTCTACCAGCTGGCGGCCGACGCGGGCCTTATCGGAGCCGACGAGCAGCTCGGCGGCGCCCGGCTGGTCTACCCGGCCAAGTCCGGGGCGAGCGGCGCCACCGAGCGGGAGCAGGACCCGCTCACCGGTGAATCCGGCCGGCAATGGCGGGAGCGGATCGCGCAGGCGGCCGCGGCCACCGCCGGTCCGGAGTTCACCGCCCGGGTCAACGACGGCTGCCGACACTGCCCGATCCGGCCGATCTGCCCGGCCCACACCGACGGGAGCGGCGCATGACGGTCCGGTACGACCCCGCCGAGCTGGCTGCCGCGCTCGGATTGCACCAGCCCACCGAGGAGCAGGCCGCGGTCATCGCCGCGCCGCCGGGCCCGCTGGTGGTGATCGCCGGGGCCGGTGCCGGCAAGACCGAGACGATGGCCGCCCGGGTGGTGTGGCTGGTTGCCAATGGCTACGCCGATCCGGGCCAGGTGCTGGGGTTGACGTTCACCCGCAAGGCCGCCGGCCAACTGCTGCGCCGGGTCCGCTCCCGGCTGGCCCGGCTGGCCGGCGCCGGCCTGATGGTCCCTGAGCCGCATCGACCGGGCGGTTCAGCGAGGCTCGACGAAGGAGAGGCGAAGCTGGGAGCGCCTGTCGTGAGCACCTACCACGCGTTCGCCGGCGCGCTGCTGCGCGAGTACGGGCTGCTGCTGGGGATCGAACCCGGTACCCGGCTGCTCACCGAGACCGGGCTGTGGCAGTTGGCGTTCGACGTGGTCAGTGGCTACCCCGCCGAGCTGCGCACCGACCGGGATCCGGCTGCGGTCACCTCGATGGTGTTGCGCCTGGCCGGGCAACTGGCAGAACACCTGGTGGACACCGCTGCGCTGCGAGACACCCACCTGGAGTTGGAGCGGCTGGTCCACACCCTGCCGCCCGGCCCGCGTCAGCGCGCCGAACCCAATCAGTCGCTGCGCAAGATGCTGGACACTCAGACCGAGCGTGCCGAGCTGGTGCCGCTGATCGATGCCCTGCATCAGCGGATGGCCGCGGAGCGGGTGATGGACTTCGGGGCGCAGATGGCCACCGCCGCGCGCCTGGCGCAGGCCGGCGAATCCGTCGGCGCCCGCCTGCGCGCCACCTATCGGGTGGTGTTGCTCGATGAATACCAGGACACCGGACATGCCCAGCGCATCGCGTTGTCGTCACTGTTCGGCGGTGGCGCCGACGATGGGCTGGCACTGACTGCGGTAGGCGACCCGATTCAGTCGATCTACGGTTGGCGCGGCGCCTCGGCCACCAACCTGCCCCGGTTCGCCACCGACTTCCCGCTCTCCGACGGCAGCCCGGCCCCGACCTTGGAGTTGCGGACGAGTTGGCGGAACCCGCCGGAGGTGCTCCATGTCGCCAATGAGGTCTCCGCGGAGGCTCGGCAGCGCTCCGTCACCGTGCACACGCTGCGGCCGCGCCCGGACGCGTCACCGGGCAGCGTGCGGCTCGCGCTGCTGCCCGACCTGACCACCGAACATGAATGGGTGGCCGAGGCGCTGCAGCGTCGCTACCGGCAAGCCGAGGACGACGGGGTCGCGCCGCCCACCGCGGCGGTGTTGGTGCGGCGCAACGCCGACGCCGCGCCGTTCGCCGAGGCGATCCGCGCCCGGGGCGTGCCGGTGGAGGTGGTCGGGCTGGCCGGGCTGCTGTCGGTGCCCGAGGTCGCCGACCTGGTGGCGATGTTGCGGCTGGTTTCCGAGCCGACCGCCGGCGCCGCGGCGATCCGCGTGCTGACCGGCGCGCGGTGGAGGCTCGGCGCCGCCGACCTGGCCGCGCTATGGCGGCGGGCCACCGAGCTGGCCCGGCCCGACAGCGCGAGCGGGCCGGTCTCGGCCGTCGAGATCGCCGCGCAGGCCGGCCCCGATTCCGACACCGCATGCCTGGCGGACGCGCTCGCCGATCCGGGACCGGCGGAGCGCTATTCGGCCACCGGGCACCGGCGCATCGTGGCACTGGCCGAGGAGCTGACCGCGCTGCGCGGCCACTTGTGGCATCCGCTGCCCGACCTGGTCGCCGAGGTGCGCCGGACGCTCGGCCTGGACTGTGAGGTGCTCGCCGCCCAGCCGGTCACAGGGGCGTCCGGCACCGAGCAGCTCGATGCGTTCGCCGATGTGGTCGCCGGCTACGGGGCCGCAGGCTCGGCGTCGCTGCCGGGCCTGCTGGGCTACCTGGACGCGGCCGCCGAGGTGGAGAACGGGTTGGCGCCGGCTGCACCCGCAGTCGCCGCCGACCGGGTCCAGATCCTCACGGTGCACGCCGCCAAGGGATTGGAATGGCAGGTGGTGGCGGTACCGCATCTGGTGGCGAGGGTGTTTCCGTCGACCGCATCGCGGCGCAGCTGGCTGTCCGACGCCGCCGAGCTGCCGCCGCTGCTGCGCGGCGACCGCGCCGAACTCGGCGGTTCAGTGAGGCTCGACGGAGGAGAGGCGAAGCTGGGACCGCCGCATGAACCCGGCGCCCACGGTGTCCCGGTGCTCGACACGTCGGCGGTCACCGATCGAAAGCAGCTGTCCGACACCATCTCCAAGCATCTGGGCCGGCTGGATCAGCGTCGTGTCGATGAAGAGCGCCGGCTGCTCTATGTCGCGGTCACCCGCGCCGAGGACACCCTGTTGGTCTCCGGTCACCACTGGTCCCACGGCGAAACCAAGCCGCGCGGCCCGTCGGAGTTCCTGTCCGAACTCAAGGCGGTGATCGAGCGCTCGGCCGCCGCCGGGCAACCTTGCGGAGTGGTCGAGCAGTGGGCGGAAGCACCGGCCGCAGGGGAGCGAAACCCGCTGTGCGACAACGCCAGCGAAGCGACTTGGCCGGTCGATCCGCTGGCCGGGCGCCGTGGCGATGTCGAACGCGGTGCGGCGCTGGTCAACGCGGCGCTGCAAGCCGATGAACCGCGGAACGCCGCGCAGGCGGAGAGCCCATGGTCCGCTGACGTCGATGCGCTGCTGGCCGAGCGGGCCCTGGCCGCCGCGCCGCCGGCCCGATCGCTGCCCAACCAGGTCTCGGTGAGCAACCTGGTCGAGTTGAGCCGTGATCCCGCCGGTGCAGCGCAGCGGCTGACCCGCCGGCTCCCGGCCCGCCCGGACCCGCACGCGTTGCTGGGCACCGCGTTTCACGAGTGGGTGCAACGGCTCTACGGTGCCGAGCGGCTCTTCGAGCTCGACGATCTGCCCGGTGCAGCCGATGCCGACACGTCCCGGGCCGGCGCGCAGGAGCTGGCGGATCTGCAGGCGGCGTTCCTGGATTCGCCGTGGGCCGCCCGCTCACCCACCGCCGTCGAGGTGCCCTTCGAGATGGCCTTCGGGCAGACCGTGGTGCGCGGCCGCATCGATGCGGTGTTCGCCGAGCCGGACGGCGGCGTCACCGTGGTGGACTGGAAGACCGGTGCGGCACCGGACGGGCCGGAGGCCCAACGCCACGCCACCGTTCAGCTCGGCGTGTACCGGCTGGCATGGGCCGCGCTGACCGGCCGCCCGGAATCGCAGGTCCGGGCCGCCTTCCATTACGTGCGCACCGGGACGACCGTCCTACCCGATGAGCTGCCCGATTTCGCCGAGCTGGCCGCACTGCTCAACTGTTGACGACGGGTGTGGTTACAGTGGGTCCGTGCGTCAGGCTGACCGATGACCGCCCGTCGTGGCGAGCGCTAGATGGCGGCGGCTGCGCGGCCTGGATGAGCCGCTGACCGCCCAGCCCAGTTACGCGCTCGTCGGCCGCATGCGGATGCCGCAGCGACAATCCAGTCCGGGCCGCACCGTCTACCGGCGCACCGCCATCGCATTGGCGGCACTGTTGGTGTCCACGTTCTTCGTCTATTTCGACCGCGACGGCTACCAGGATGTACAGGGCGACCGGTTGACCTTCCTGGATTGCCTGTACTACTCGGCGGTGACCCTGTCGACGACCGGGTACGGCGACATCACGCCCGTCACCGAGTACGCCCGGATGATCAATGTCCTGATCATCACCCCGTTGCGGATCGCTTTCCTGATCCTGCTGGTCGGAACGACCGTGGAGGCGTTCACCGACAATTCCCGGCAGGCATTCCGTATTCAGCGTTGGAGGAGCAGGGTGAAAGACCACACCATCGTCATCGGGTACGGCACGAAGGGTAAGACCGCTATCGCCGCGATGCGCGGCGACGATGAGTCGCCCCCCAAGGACATCGTCGTGGTGGACAGCGACCAGTCCGTGCTCGACCAGGCTGAGGGAAAGGGACTGGTCACCGTGCGCGGTGACGGCACCAAGTCCGATGTGCTGCGGCTGGCCAGTGCCCAGCGCGCGGCTGCGATCGTGGTGGCCACCGGCCGCGACGACACCGCGGCGCTGGTTACGTTGACCGCCCGCGAGCTCGCCCCCGAAGCCACCATCGTGGCGGCCATTCGGGAAGCCGAGAACCAGCACCTGCTGGAACAGTCCGGCGCCAACTCGGTAGTGGTGTCCTCGGAGACGGCTGGGCGGCTGCTCGGCATCGCCACCACCACGCCCAGCGTGGTCGAGATCATCGAGGACCTGCTCACCCCCGACGCCGGGTATGCCATCGCCGAGCGGGAGGTGGAGCAGACCGAGGTCGGTGGTTCGGCGAAGCATCTCAACGAGATCGTGCTCGCGGTGGTCCGCGGCGGGCAGCTGCTGCGGTTGGACGCAGCGGAACTGGATGCGATCGAGGCCGGCGACCGGTTGCTCTACGTGCGCACGGTGAGCGCCCAGTGAGCTTCCGACTGCGCCAGGTACCGCTGCTGTCGCGGGTCGGGGCCGACCGGGCCGACCAGTTGCGCACCGACACCGACGCGGCCGTCGTCGGCTGGCCGGCCGCGGCGCTGCTGCGGGTCGACCCGCGCAACCAGGTGCTGGTCGCCGATGGCCGGGTGGTGCTGCATGACGCCGGTGAACTGGGCGCCGCGCCGCCGCCGGACGCGGTGTTTCTGGGCCGACTCGAAGACGGCCGGCATGTCTGGGCGATCCGTGGCGCGCTGCAGGCGCCGCCCGACACCGACGTCTCGGTGTTGGACCTACGGGCGACCGGAGACGTGTTCGACGACGCCAGCGCCCAACTGGTGTCCTCGGCGATCGCCCTGCTGAATTGGCATGACAACGCACGCTTTTCAGCCGCCGACGGCACACCGACCAAGCCGGTGCGCGGCGGGTGGGCGCGAGCCAACCCCATCACCGGCGCCGAGGAGTTCCCGCGGATCGACCCGGCGGTGATCTGCCTGGTGCACGACGGCGCCGACCGTGTGGTGCTGGCCCGCCAGCACAACTGGCCGGCCCGGATGTTCTCGCTGCTGGCCGGGTTCGTCGAAGCCGGCGAGTCGTTCGAGGCCTGCGTGGTCCGGGAAGTCCACGAGGAGGTCGGGCTGGCGGTACGCGACGTGAGCTACCTGGGCAGCCAGCCCTGGCCGTTCCCGCGGTCCCTGATGGTCGGCTTCCACGCCGTCGCCGACCGGGGGCAGGAGTTTGTCTTCAGTGACGGCGAGATCACCGAGGCCTCCTGGTTCACTCGCGACGAGGTGCGGGCCGCCCTGGCTGCCGGGGCCTGGACGGGCGGCTCCGCGGAGGCGAAACTGCTGCTGCCCGGGTCGATCTCGATCGCGCGGACCATCATCGAGTCGTGGGTTGACGGTTAACCCGCCAGCCGGTCCAGCTTCGCTTTGACCTCGCGTCCGGTCGGGTTCGTCAGCGTCGAGCCGTCGGCGAAGCGCAGCGTCGGCACCGTGCGGTTGCCGCCGTTGGCAGACTCGACGAACTTGGCAGCCGTGGGATCCTGCTCGATGTTGATCTCGTCGTAGGCGATCTCAAACTTCTCCAGGGACTTCTTGAGCTGGCGGCAGTAACCGCACCATTGCGTCGTGTACATGATGAGCGGTGGATCGCTGGCAGTCATAACTGTTAACGCTAGCCGGGAGAGGATGCGGGCCGCTCGCGGGCCGGCGTCGGAGGCCCCTGTCAAGATGGACGCCATGGATGCGCTCATCGCCGACCTGGACGACGAGCAGCGTGCCGCCGTGTTGGCGCCGCGCGGGCCGGTGTGCGTGCTGGCCGGCGCCGGGACCGGCAAGACCCGCACCATCACCCACCGGATCGCCCACCTGGTCGCCGGCGGTCACGTCGCGCCCGGGCAGGTGCTGGCGGTGACGTTCACCCAGCGCGCCGCCGGCGAGATGCGCTCGAGGCTGCGCGCCCTGGGATCGGCGGCCGGGGCAGGTGCGGCCGCCGGCGTCGGCGGGGTGCAGGCCCTGACATTCCACGCCGCCGCACGGCGGCAGCTGCGCTACTTCTGGCCGCGGGTGGTCGGTGACACCGGCTGGGAACTGCTGGATCGCAAGTTCGGGGTGGTCGCCCGGGCCGCCGGTCATGCCGGTCTGCGCCTGAGCAACGACGACGTCCGCGACGTGGCCGGCGAGATCGAGTGGGCCAAGGCGTCTCTGATCGGGCCGGAGCAGTATCCGGACGCGGTGGCCGCGGCCGGCCGGGACACCCCGGTGGACGCCGTGCAGCTGGCCGAGGTCTACGCCGGCTATGAGGCGGCCAAGGCCCGCGGCGAAGTGGCGATGCTCGATTTCGACGACCTGCTGCTGCACACCGCTGCCGCGATCGAGAACGACGCGGCGGTGGCCGCCGAATTCCGGGACCGCTACCGCTGCTTCGTCGTCGACGAATACCAGGACGTCACCCCGCTGCAGCAGCGGGTGCTCTCGGCCTGGCTGGGCCAGCGCGACGACTTGACCGTGGTCGGTGACGCCAACCAGACCATCTACTCGTTCACCGGCGCCTCGCCGCGCTATCTGCTCGACTTCACCCGCAGGTTTCCCGACGCGGCGCTGGTGCGCCTGGAACGCGACTACCGGTCCACCCCGGAGGTGGTGTCGTTGGCCAACCGGGTGATCGCCGCGGCCCGCGGGCGGGTGGCGGGCAGCAAGCTGAAGCTGGTCGGCCAGCGCGATCCGGGCCCGCCGCCGACCTTTCGGGAGCATCCCGACGAGGTCGCCGAGGCCGCCGCGGTGGCCAAGTCGATCGCCCGGCTGATCGAGGGCGGCACCGCGTCGGCCGAGATCGCCGTGCTGTACCGGATCAACGCGCAGTCCGAGGTGTACGAGGAGGCGCTGACCGAGGCCGGCATCGCCTACCAGGTCCGCGGGGGAGAGGGCTTCTTCACCCGCCAGGAGATCCGGCAGTCGCTGGTCGCCTTACAGCGGGCCGCGCAGCGCGGAGCTGACGGTGAGTCGCCGCTGCCCGACGGCGGGTCGCCGCTGCCCGGCATTGTCCGCGGGGTGCTGGAACCGCTGGGACTGACGGCCGAACCACCGAGCGGCGCCAAGGCGCGGGAACGCTGGGAGGCCCTGGGTGCGCTGGCCGAACTGGTCGACGACGAAGTGGCGCAGCGCCCCGACCTGGACCTGCCCGGCCTGCTGGCCGAACTGCGGATGCGCGCCGACTCCCGCCACCCGCCGACGGTGCAGGGCGTCACGCTGGCGTCACTGCATGCCGCCAAGGGCCTGGAATGGGATGCGGTGTTCCTGGTGGGGCTCGCCGACGGCACCCTGCCCATCTCGCACGCCCTGGCACACGGCGCCGACAGCGAGGCCGTCGAGGAGGAACGCCGGCTGCTCTACGTCGGCGTGACCCGCGCCCGGGTGCACCTGGCGTTGAGCTGGGCGCTGGCCCGCGCTCCGGGCGGCCGGGCCGGGCGCAAACCGTCGCGGTTCTTGAACGGTATCGACGGCGCGGTGCCGCAATCCGATTCGCGGACCCCCGCCCGGCGCCGGGCCCGGGGTGCCCCGAAGCACTGCCGGGTCTGCAACAAGGCACTGAGCACGCCGGCGGCCATCATGCTGAGCCGGTGTGAGACATGCGCGGCCGACGTCGACACCGAACTGCTGATCGCGCTCAAAGACTGGCGGCTGCGCACCGCCGGCGAGCTGAAAGTGCCCGCCTACATCGTCTTTTCCGACAACACGCTCACCGCGATCGCCGAGATGCTGCCCGTCGACGAGGCCGCTCTGGTCGCCATTCCGGGCATCGGTGCGCGCAAGCTGGAACAGTTCGGTTCCGACGTGCTCGAGCTGGTCCGTAACCGGGGCTGAGCCGCCGCCCGCAGTAATTCGGTTGTGAGTCCCGGTGTCGACCCGCTAACCTCGGACACCATGACCACGATCAGCGGTTTTCGGGTACGCCCGGCCGGCGCGCGCCATGCCGCTGCCGAGGCGGCGGCACAGCGTATTCGCCATGCCGTCGCCGTAGCCGACGCGTCCGTGCATCGGGGTACGCCCTAAGCGCCAGCCCCAGCCTTCAGAAGGCCACGGACCCGACCAGGATCCGTGGCCATTGTTTTTCTCACCGGCTACCCGCCGCCCGGCCCGGATCACGCCAGACGTACCGGAGAGCAGGTGACCAGCAGATGTCCACCACCACCGCGCGCAATCCGCGCAATCGAAGATTCCCCGAGTTGCCCTGCAACCGCGAACCCGACCTGTGGTTCGCCGACGACCCGGCCGATCTGGAACGGGCCAAGGCGCTGTGCGCTGACTGCCCGATCCGGCGGCAGTGCCTGGCGCTGGCCTTGCAGCGCGCCGAACCGTGGGGGGTCTGGGGCGGCGAGATCTTCGACCGCGGCACCGTCATCGGCCGCAAACGGCCCCGCGGCCGGCCGCGCAAGGAGCCGGTGGCGGCCTGAGTCCTAGGAGGGGGAGCCGACCGTTTCGACGTCCGGATCACTGAAGCCCGGCACCAGTTCCTCCGAGATCCGCTTGACCGGCACATGGGCGTCGAGTTGACACATGATCGCCGTGGTCGACCCGAGCACCCGCATCGGCATCGCCAGCTTCGGCGGCAGGTCCAGCTGACGGGCGGTCTTGAGTTGCTCGACGGGGCGCTCCAGCTGTCTGCCGGCCATTCTCATCAGCCACTTGCGGGTGTAGTGGAACGTCTCGACCTCGACCGGTTCGACATACTGGCGCAGCATTTCGTCGATCTCACGTACCGAGACGTCCTGGCCCTTCTGGATGAAGCCGCCCGTGCGCATGGCCGCGATGACCCGGTCGTAGTCCTTGTCCCTGGCGTAGCGCACAGCCGCGCCCAGTTCGGGGGGGAACCCGCCGGGCATCGGCGCCACCGCGCCGAAGTCGATCACGCCCATCCGGCCGTCCGCCAGCAGCATGAAGTTGCCGGGGTGGGCGTCACCGTGGATCAGCTCGAGCCGGCGCGCGGCGTCCCAGGTGAACTCGGCCAGCCGGGTGCCCATCAAGTCCCGCTGCTCGACGGTGCCGTTGCGGATGATCTCGGCCATACCGACGCCGTCGATCCACTCCTGGATCACCGTCTTGGGCGCGCTGGCCACCACGTTGGGGATCAGGAAATGGGGGTGTCCGGCGTAGGCCTTGGCGAAGACCCGCTGGTTGTCAGCCTCCAGCCGGTAGTCCAGCTCCATCTCGGTGCGTTCGATCAGTTCGTCGACTACACCCTGGACGTCCACGCCCGGGGCCAGTTGCTTGAAGACGCCGGTCAGTCGGCGGATGGTCTTCAGGTCGGCGCGCAACGCCTCGTCGGCGCCGGGGTACTGAATCTTGACCGCGACCCGGCGGCCGTCGGCCCACACGCCGCGATGTACCTGGCCGATGCTGGCCGAGGCGATGGGGGTGTCGTCGAAGTCGGTGAACCGTTCCCGCCACTTGGTGCCCAGCTGGGCGTCGAGCACCCGGTGCACCTTGTCGGCCGGCAGCGGCGGGGCGTCCTTCTGCAGCTTGGTCAGCGCCTCCCGGTAGGGCTCGCCGAACTCCTCGGGGATGGCTGCCTCCATCACCGACAGCGCCTGCCCGACCTTCATTGCGCCGCCCTTGAGCTCACCCAGGACGGTGAACAATTGGTTGGCCGCCTTCTCCATCAGCTCGGCGGTGACCGCGTCCTTCGACTTGCCGGTCAGCCGCTTCCCGAGTCCGAGGGCGGCCCGGCCGGCGAAGCCGACGGGCAGGCTGGCCAGCTTCGCGTTGCGCGCCGCGCTCCCGCGCTTGATCTCTGACACCTGTCCATCATCCATGACGTCGTTGTGGCGGGGGTCACCGCGTGTGAAATCGCCGGTAGGCGGCGCAACGTCAGCAGTCGCACAGCGGATGCCGAGCCCAGCGTCGCGTCATGATCGATCCGCTCACCAGATCCAATTCCAGGGTGGCGTTGAGCGTCGGAGGCGGGCCGAGGTCGCGGTCGGCGACCAGCCCGCGCACCGCCGCGATCACCCGTTCGACCTGGCTCAGGGCCAGCGCCACCGTCGCCAGCACCGTCGCGCGGTCGGTGTGGGCGACGGTGTGGCGCAGCTGGGCGGCCACCGCCGGCCAGGAGGAGTCCCGGTCTCGCCGGTACAGGTCTGCGCACCCCAGGCAGCTGGTCGTGCCGGGCAGAACGAGCGGGCCGACCACACCGATGCTGTCGCGCACCCGCACCGGTAGGTGCGGCACGCGCTCGGCGTGCAGTTCGCGCACCAGCCGTGGCTCGGCGACCAGATAGTCCGACAGCACCACCAGATCAGTTCCGGCGGTGCTCACCGCGGCGTGCGGGTGGCTGCTGCGCCGGACCACGGCGCCCGAGCAGCGCAGCGACTCGACCAGCAGATCCGACAGCGGCCCACGGCCGTGCACCCGCAGCGACACAGGGCCGCACTGCCGGCGCGAACCGGTGTCTCGCACCGCGACGCGTGCGTTGACCAGTGCGTCGAACAGGTCGTTCAGCTCCGCGGTGTCCACCGGGCCGTGCCGGGCGGCTTCGAGCCGTAGTTCGGCGGCGCTGGTCGGGGTCTGCATCGAGCGCAGCACGGCGGCCAGCCCGGCTGCGCTCAGGCCGCGTGGCGGCTGCACGAGTACCGCCCGTTGGGGGTCCCAGCCGACCTGCACCGCCCCGTCCGGGCGCAGCAGCACCGGCCGCGCCGGGTCCAGCGCGTAGGTGGACGTCGCGGAGTCGGCCCTGGTCATACACCCGACCCTGTCACGCCGGGCGCGGCGGGGTGATCAGCTATCCACAGGATCTAGCGGTCACGGCTGGTCGGCGTCGCCGTTGCCGGCAGTGT
This sequence comes from Mycobacterium sp. IDUB_21, assembly GCF_055419425.1. Classification (NCBI taxonomy): domain Bacteria; kingdom Bacillati; phylum Actinomycetota; class Actinomycetes; order Mycobacteriales; family Mycobacteriaceae; genus Mycobacterium; species Mycobacterium sp. IDUB_21. The sequence goes on from NZ_JBVAXQ010000003.1 coordinate 244,897, forward strand.
CGTCGGCCTCTCTCTGGAAATCCGCGATCGCCTGATCGATTGCGGAGTCCATGCCGCTGGTGTCGCCGCCGAGGGTCCGGTCTATGAACGCGGCCGGGTCGTCGAGGTCGGCGGCCTCGGGCAGCAGGTCGGGGTGCTGCCACACCTTGTCTCGGGTGTCCACCCCGACGGCGGCGGTCAGCCGTTCCCACAACACCGCGGCTTCGCGCAGCTTGCGTGGGCGCAGTTCCAGGCCGACCAGGGTGGCGAAGGTCTGCTCGGCGGGGCCCCCGGTGGCGCGGCGTCGGCGCAGCGTCTCCGACAGCGCGGCGGTACCCGGAATCCGGTCGCCCAGCGCCCCGTTGACCACGGTCTGCACCCAGCCTTCGATCAGGGCCAGCAGGGTCTCCAGGCGCTCCAGGGCAGCCAGCTGTTCTGGTGTCGATTTGGGTTCGAACACGCCCTGGCCGAGCAGCTCTGCCATCGCCGAGGGGTCGGTCATCGAAGTCGGGTCGAATCCCTGGGCCAGCTCCTCGATTCCCCGGATGTCGATCTTCATGCCGCGGGCGTAGGCCTCCACGGCGCTGAGCAGCTGGTTGGACAGCCACGGGACGTGGCTGAACAACCGGTGGTGGGCGGCCTCGCGGGCGGCCAAGAAGGTGACGATCTCGCTGCGCGGCTGCTCCAGGCCACCGGCCAGTTCTTCGATCGCACCAGGAAGCAGCGCGGCAATCCCCTTGGGGCCCAATGGTAATCCGATGTCGGTCGAGGTGAGCACCTCCCCGGACAGCCGGCCCAGTGCCTGGCCCAACTGCGATCCGAACGCCAATCCGCCCATCTGCGACATCACCGACAGCAGCGGTCCGGCCATGGATTTGGCCTCGTCCGGCAGCGCCGAAGCCCAGACTGACGAAACCTGTTCGGCCATCGGGTCGCACAGTCGCTGCCAAGTGGCCATGGTGTGTTCCACCCAGTCCACGGGTGTCCACGCGGCTGAGCCGGTGGTGCCGGCCGGCAATGACGTCGCACCGTCGAGCCAGGTCTCGGCCAGGCGCACCGCGTCGCCGATGGCGGTGGCGGTCGAGGCCGTAACCGGCGCGACCGAACCGATCGAGCGGGCCGCAACCTGCCGGGCGAGGTCGTAATTCACCGGCCCGGACGGGCGACCGCCGGGAGCCATGGTGCCGGCACCGCTGAACATCTGGCCGAGTTGGGTGAAGATCTGACCCAGATCGGAGATGTTGAAACCGGCACCTATACCGAAGGGATCGCCGGCCCCGGAGCCCGAGCCGGGCCGTTCGCGGTCGGGGTCGTCCCCGGAGGAGAAACCGAAGGGCAGATCAGCCATAGACACAACCGTACCGACCTGCATCGCGCGACGTGCGACGCGCGGTCCCCGACGGTCCAGGCCCGCCTCGGCCCGGGGCCGTTTACCATACCCGGGGTGAACAGGCGGATTCTGACGCTGTTGGCGGCGCTGCTGCCGGTGGTCGTGTTCGGCGTACTGCTGACAGCGGTGACCGTGCCCTTCGTGTCGTTGGGTCCCGGGCCCACGTTCGACACGCTCGGGATGGTCGACGGCAAGCAAGTGGTCGACATCCAGGGCATCAGGACGCAGACCACGTCGGGTCATCTGAACATGACCACGGTGTCCCAGCGCGACGGGCTGACACTGGGCGAGGCGCTGGCTCTGTGGTTGTCCGGGCGCGAACAGCTCATGCCCCGTGACCTGGTCTATCCGCCCGGCAAGTCCCGGGAGGAAGTCGACGAGGACAACGACGCCGATTTCCGTGCGTCCGAGCAGAGCGCCGAATACGCCGCCCTGGGCTACCTGCGCTACCCGAGCGCGGTCACCCTGGCCGACGTCCAGGACCCCGGGCCGTCGGCCGGCGCGCTGCAGCGCGGTGACGCCGTGGATGCGGTCAACGGCGACGCCGTTTACACCGTCGAACAGTTCACCAAGCGACTGGCCGGAACCAAACCGGGCGAGACGGTGGCCATCGACTACCGGCGCAAGAATGCCGCACCCGGCACGGCGCGGATTACGCTGGGAGAGAACAAGGACCGCCCCAACGGATTCTTGGGCGTCTCGGTACTCGACGCGCCGTGGGCGCCGTTCACAGTCGACTTCAACCTCGCCAATATCGGTGGGCCGTCGGCCGGCCTGATGTTCTCGCTGGCCGTCGTCGACAAGCTCGGCACCGGCACGCTGGCCGGGCAGAACTTCATAGCCGGCACCGGAGTCATCAAGGCCAACGGTCAGGTCGACGCGATCGGGGGGATCACGCACAAGATGATTGCGGCCCGGGAAGCCGGCGCGACGGTGTTTCTGGTCCCGACCGAGAACTGTTACGAGGCCCGATCGGACAACAACGGGCTGCAGCTGATCAAGGTCGACAGCCTCGCCCAGGCGGTCGACGCGTTGCGAATCCTGACCGGCGGAGGTCAGCCGCCGTCTTGCTGATGCGCGGTTGGCTACAGTGGGGCCGTCAGGACAACCGAGCTAGGGAGCGTGGCACGTGGGTATGCGGCCCACCGCGAGAATGCCGAAGTTGACCCCGCGCAGCCGGGTCATGATCGGGAGCGCCCTCGCCGTGATCGCGCTGTTGTTGGTCGGGCCGCGGCTGATCGACGGCTACGTCGACTGGTTGTGGTTCGGAGAGCTCGGCTACCGGTCGGTGTTCGTCACCACGTTGCTGACCCGCCTGGTCGCCTTCGTGGTGGTGGGGCTGATGGTCGGCGGGGTCGTGTTCGCCGGGTTGGCCTTGGCCTTTCGGTCCCGGCCGGTGTTCGTGCCCTCGGGCGGCGCGAACGATCCGGTGGCGCGCTATCGCACCGCAGTGTTGTCGCGGCTGAGGCTGGTCGCCTTCGGGATACCGGTGGGGATCGGTCTGCTGGCCGGCATCGTCGCCCAGAGCTACTGGGTGCGCATCCAGTTGTTCCTGCGGGGCGGTGACTTCGGGATCACCGATCCGCAGTTCGGCAAGGACCTTGGCTTCTACGCCTTCGACCTGCCGTTCTACCGGCTGGTGATCGGTCTGTTGCTGGTGACGTTCTTCCTCGCCACGATCGCGAACCTGACGACGCACTACATCTTCGGGGGCATCAGGTTGTCCGGCCGTGCCGGTGCCCTGAGCCGTCCGGCACGTATCCAGGTGGTCAGCCTGATCGGCACCCTGGTGTTGCTCAAGGCCGCCGCCTACTGGCTGGACCGCTACGAGCTGCTCAGCCATACCCGCACCGGCAAGCCGTTCACCGGGGCCGGGTACACCGACATCAACGCGGTGCTGCCCGCCAAGATGATCCTGCTGGCGATCGCGCTGATCTGCGCGGTCGCGGTGTTCTCGGCGATCGTGCTGCGCGACTTGCAGATTCCGGCGATCGGCCTGGTGCTGTTGCTGTTGTCGTCGGTGGTAGTCGGCGCCGGCTGGCCGCTGATCGTGGAACAGTTCAGCGTCAAGCCCAACGCGGCGCAGAAGGAGAGCGAATACATCTCCCGCTCGATTGCGGCGACCCGGCAGGCCTACGGGCTGACAGAGGACGTGGTCACCTACCGCAACTACAGCGGCGACGCACGGGCCACGGCCGCGCAGGTGGGCGCCGATGCCGCCACCACCTCCAACATCCGGCTGCTGGACCCGACCATCGTCAGCCCCGCTTTCACCCAATTCCAGCAGGGCAAGAACTTCTACTTCTTCCCCGACCAGCTCACCATCGACCGCTATCGGGATCACGACGGCGAGCTGCGCGACTATGTGGTCGCCGCCCGCGAGCTCAACCCCGATCGGCTGATCGACAACCAGCGCGACTGGATCAACCGGCACACCGTCTATACCCACGGCAACGGGTTCATCGCCTCGCCGGCCAACACCGTGCGAGGAATCGCCAACGACCCCAACCAGAACGGCGGCTACCCGGAGTTCCTGGCGAACGTCGTCGGCGCCAACGGCGGTGTGGTCTCCGACGGGCCGGCACGGCTCGACCAGCCGCGCGTCTACTACGGTCCGGTGATCGCCGACACTCTCGCCGACTACGCGATCGTCGGACGCAACGGCGCCGACCGCGAATACGACTACGAGACCAACACCGAGACGAAGAACTACACCTACACCGGTGGCGGCGGTGTTAGCATCGGAAACTGGCTGTCCCGCAGCGTGTTCGCCGCTAAATTCGCCGAACGCAACTTCTTGTTCTCGTCGGTGATCGGTTCGGACAGCAAGATCCTGTTCAACCGCGACCCCGCCGGCCGGGTGCAGGCGGTCGCACCGTGGTTGACCACCGATTCGACGGTCTACCCGGCGATCGTCAACAAGCGGCTGGTCTGGATCATCGACGGCTACACCACGTTGGACAATTACCCCTATTCGCAGCTGACCTCGCTGTCGTCGGCTACCGCGGACTCCAAAGAGGTGGAGTTCAACCGGCTGCTGCCGGACCGGCGGGTGTCCTATATCCGCAACTCGGTGAAGGCCACCGTCGACGCTTACGACGGGACCGTGAGCCTGTACGCCCAGGACGAAAAGGACCCGGTGCTGAAGGCGTGGATGAAGGTGTTCCCCGGCACGGTCAAGCCCAAGGCGGAGATCTCACCCGAGCTCGCCGAGCACCTGCGCTATCCCGAAGACCTGTTCAAGGTGCAGCGGATGCTGTTGGCCAAGTACCACGTCAACGACCCGGTGACGTTCTTCTCCACGTCCGACTTCTGGGACGTGCCGCTGGATCCCAACCCGACCGCCAGCAGCTTCCAGCCGCCCTACTACATCGTCGCGAAAAACCTTGTCAAGGAAGATGGTTCGGCGTCCTATCAGCTGACCAGCGCGATGAACCGGTTCAAACGCGACTACCTGGCCGCCTACATCAGCGCCAGCTCGGATCCGGACACCTACGGCAAGCTCACCGTGCTGACCATCCCGGGCCAGGTCAACGGTCCCAAGCTGGCCAACAACGCGATCACCACCGACACCGCGGTCAGCCAGGACCTCGGGGTGATCGGACGCGACAACCAGAACCGCATCCGGTGGGGCAATCTGCTGACCCTGCCGGTGGCTCAGGGTGGGCTGCTCTACGTCGAACCGGTCTACGCCTCACCGGGTTCCAGTGACGCGTCGTCGTCGTACCCGCGGCTGATCCGGGTGGCGATGATGTACAACGACAAGATCGGTTACGGCCCGACGGTCTCCGATGCGCTGACCGGTCTGTTCGGGCCCGGGGCGAGTGCGGCGGCGACCGACATCGCGCCCACCGACGGCGGCGTGGCCCAGGAGCACCCGGCAGCGGCTGCTCCGCCCGTTGCGGCGGTCCCGTCTCCGCCGGCGGGCAGCGACGCCGGGCTGTCTCCGGCGAAGCTCGCCGCGCTGCATGAGATCGATGCGGCGATCACCGCGGTGCGCGAAACGCAGCGTCGCGGCGACTTCGCGGCCTACGGGTCGGCGCTGCAGCGCCTCGACGACGCCATGGCGAAGTTCAACGGCACCAAGTAGCGCGAGCCGGGGCACCTCGGGCCCGCCGCGCCCGACGGTGACCCGATCAAGAATCGAAGAGCACGGCGTGCATCAGCGCGCGGACGCATGCCTGCGGGTAGGCGTGGTTCGCGTCCGCTGAGCCCGCCGGATCCGTTTCGGGCCGGTCGTAGTGCACCAGTCGGCCGACGTCGACCACCAGCCCCATCGCAGCGTGTACCAGGAATCGGGCCTGGGTTGCGGTGAGTTCGGGGCGCGCCGACAGAAGCAACCGAACCCAGGAGTCGATCGTGGATCGCTGCACGTTGCGCAGCGTCTTCTGATCGGCCGGCGTGAGATTGACCCGTTCGCTGTAGTAGATCGACGCCAACTCCGGGTTGGCGAATGAGGTGGCGACAAAGGCATCGACCAGTTGGGTCAGCGCTTCCCGCGGTTCGGGCCGGTTGCTGTTCACCCGGGACAGTTCGGCGGAGAGCCGGTCGGAGGAGCGCCGTAGCGCGGTGCTGAGGATGTCGGCCTTGCCCGGGAAGTAGCGGTAGATCCCGGCGACGCGCACGCCGGCCACCGCGGCGATCTGGGCCATGCTGGTCTCTGCGTAGCCGTGTCGGTGGAACAGCATCATCGAGGCGTGCAACAGCGCTTCGTAGGTCCCGGCATCCGGCGTGAAGATGCGCCATGCGGGCGCGCCCGGCACAAAATTCTCCGGGGTGGGCAACTCGGCGTTCAGCAACGCCGACGACGCCGCGCTCAGCACGTCTGTGATGTCCTCGGCCGGAGCGCGCACGCGATGGTCGGCGATGCCGCCGGCGACACTGAGCAATCCCGTCGCAAGTATTCGCCGCTGCAACGGGGTCGAGGTGGGACGCCGCTCGGCCAGCGGCTGTTGGAGGCGGTGGCCGACCAGCCGCAGCTGATCGACCAGCCGCGCCTCGTCCGCTTCACGCAGGTAGCGCGCCTGCCATCGGTAGAGGCCACCGGATTCGCGATTGCGCAATGCGACGTCGATAACGGCCTGTACCAGCTGATCCAGCAGCAGCTCGTCGGCAGGTCCAGCAGCCGGGTCGGCGGCCAGATCAGTGGCTAGATCCGTCGCATCGACCAGTTGCTGGCTCAACGCCAGCACGGCGTCGCGGAACAGGTCGTACTTGCTTGCATAGTGGCGGTACAGGGCCGGAGCGGAGATGCCGACCTCGCCGGCGATGGACTCCAGCCTCACCGAGTGATAGCCGAGGGCGCTGAATGACTCGGCGGCGACGCGAGCGATCTGATCCTTGCGGTCTTTGGGACGTCGCCGGACGGTGGGTGCTACCTCTGACAGGTGTTGAGCCAAGGGAATTCTCGCCTCATGCCGACCGGGACGGGGTGCTGCAGGTGGACTGCGCCGCGCCGTCATGGCGGTCGGTGCGCAGTGCGGCGCGCGCTCGTGCATTCCAGTGGTGTCTGGGGGCGACAGCCGACAGCCGGGCCAACCGGGTGAACCGCCGCAGTGACCGCCGGTCCGCGGCTGTGACGGTGATTCCGGTGAGTTCGCGGGCATGGGGATGCTGCAGCGCACGGATGGCCCGGTGGGGGACCGCACGCGGCCACCAGTCGGTGGGAGTGAAAATCTGTTCGCGGAACGGCTCGAAGTGCGGACCGGCGAACAGTTGTGTCCGGCAGTAGTCCTCGAAGTAGTCGACGAACAGCGGCCAGTTCGGCGGCATCGACCGGCTGGATATGCCATACCTGCGGTACCAGGCGCAGCACTCCCGGTAGAGCTGCTCGTGTTCGTCCGGGCCGAGCGGCCGGATGAAGGTATTGACCATTACAAACAAAGATTCTACGTAAGCGGCGTGCTGGAAATGAAAGACATCCGGGCTCAGCGCATGATATTTCCGCCCGGAGCTGTCCAGGCCCTTGACGTGCTCGTGGGAGAACCGCATCTGGGGACTCATGTCGACGCCGGTGTAGGCGTAATTGACCGCCTGGGTGACGGTGCGCTTCTTATGCAGCCAGATGCGATCGCGCATCAGCGCGTGCTCGGTGATACCCGCGGCAATGCCCGGATGCAGCATCAGCAGACACACCGCCCTGGGCAACACGAACAGGTAACGCCGATCGGCCAGGACATGCCACAGCATGCTGCCCCGGTCCAGGTCTCCCACCGCGGGTGGCGACATGATCAGATCAGCGCCTTGCGTCGCCGGATCCGGTAGCGGACGTCGGCCATCAGCACGCGGTAATTGACCGTGCGCAGGAAGCCGGGGATGAAACGGTTCACGAACGAGACGAACAGGAACAGATTCTCAAACTGACGTTCCTCGGTCTGCGACCATTCGACACCGAGCAGCTCACGAAATCTCGGTGCAAGAAACCCGATCGTCAAGAACCGCAGTAGTGGTCCGAAGATCACCCGGAAGACCGGGTTGATCATTTTCAGGTTGATCAGGCGCATGAGGTAGTCGCGGACGACGTCGTCCAGTTCAAGGGTCTGGCACGTCGCGTTCCAATAGGTGTCGAATTCGGCGCGGGTGGCGGGCCACTGTTCATCGGTGACCTGCAACGTGGTGCCGAGCGGCCGGGCATGCTGGTAGAAGTTCTCCGCCTGTTCCTCGGTCATCTTGCCGCGCAGCAATTGATAGGTGTCCTCGTAGAACACGAACAGGCACGCGGCAACCCACAGTTGCAGGTCGCGATCGAAGGCGTTGTATTTGACCGGGCTGTTCGCGGTCGAGCGAACCTGACGGTGTGCGACGTTGACTGCGTCTCGGTAGGCGGCGCGCTCCTCGTCGGTGCCCAGGACCGCGACGGCCATGTATTGGGCTGTGGTGCGCAACCGCTTCCACGGATGTTCCATCAGCGCGCCGGATTCGACCCGGCTCTCCACGACCCCGTGACCGACGCCGGGCATGCTCAACTGCATGACCACATTTGCGGCGGATGCGGCGGCCGACCAAAAGTCCAGCGCCTCAGTGAGGTCGACGACTTCATGGTCCCAGCGGGGGGTGTACTGGTCCACGTGAATCCGGGTCTGGGCGGTGTCGAGCACGCGGTGGGGGGCTTGGTCCTGGCTGTCCTGTTCATGGCAGGTCGGCATTTCAGCGATCCTTTCGATGCAGCGATACGTGACGGCTATGGCCCGGCCAGATAGTGCGGCAGCTGTGCGAGTGCCCAGATGATCCCGGCCGCCCCGACCAGTGCGCCGAAGAACACCACCACCAGCACGCCGACGCGCAGCAACCGACCTTCGGGTGAGGCCAGGTAGCGCAGCATGCTGACGACGAGATCGATGACCCGCACCACAAGCATCATCTCCAGGTCCTCCTATAAGTGCGCGGTTGTGTCCGCATAGTCCATCCCGGCGGTCCATCTCGGCGGGGCATCATGTTGTTCCACCGTATTCCGGCCGCAGGGAGGCCGACAGCGATGCCAGCGGCACCCTGGCCACCACCGCACCGCCATCCATCGACCACACGAACCGGTCGGCGGGCTGCGGCTTCTCCCGGAGCATCGGGGCGTCGGGCAGGTACAGGACCAGCTCGTCCGGTGACATTGCGAAGGCCCGATAGTCGCCGGTGTATCCGCTGCCGGTCGGGCCGGGCTGGAATTCCTCCACGGTGAACGGATAAGTGTTCGGGGCATGCGGGGGAGCCGCTGCGTCCAGCGCGGCCGCCAACACCGGCGCGGCAGCGGGCGGGATGACGCGCATCGGATCGATACCCGGCTTGAACAGGTCACCGAGTGCGAGCCGGCGGCCTTTGTCCAGATCGAAGACGAAAGTGCGATAGGCGTTGTTGGCCTGCATCCCGAATGGTTCCAGGCACTCATGGATGATGAGCGACTGCACTGCGCCGGGGCCCGGAATGCTCTCGAAAGAGGCGATTGCGCTGCTGTCTCGTATCGCCTCGGCGCCCGAATCGCGCCAACCGGTCATCAGCCGATGGTAGAAGTCGCGCACTATCGGTCCGGTCTCAGCTTTGTCCAGCAGGGGCTCGGGGAGGTCAAAGGCGATGTAACGCTCGGCCTTTCGCGGCGAGACAACCAGCGTCGTGCACCGTTGGCCGTCCCATGTCGCCTGCAGCTCGTCGCAGAAACCGCGCGCCGAAGCGGCGGCTGCCGGCGAGGTGATCAGCAAAGTGCCGGCGGTGCTGAACACTGCGGCCAGGCCGCAGAGCTTGCTCATCGCACTCATTTCTGTTGCTGCCCTGCGGCGACGTCGCTGACAAGCCAATGACCGGCCACCTTCGCCAGGGTGATCGCCATGGCGGTGACGTCGGGCTGGGCCGGCCGGCCGGCGGGGACGTCTTTCAACGTGGCGCTGGTGAAGGTCTGTTCGATGAACAACAGCACAGTGGCGTTGTTGGCGTCGGCGGATTTGACGGCCGAGTCGACGACGGTGCCGATTGTGGTCACCTGGTTGGCGAGCAGCAACGCGCGAAGATCCGAGCTCTGCTTGGCGTAGCGATCGTGGAACCCACCTGTCGATCCGTCGAGGATTTCGCCGATCTGCCGGTCAATGGTGCCGGGGTTCGCGGTCGTCAGGATCTCCGCGTATTTTGTTGCGGCGTCCAGTGCTTCGTGGGCCGCGATACCCGATCGATGGTGGCAGTACAGCAGCCAACTCTGAAATCCCACGCCGCCGAGCACGGCGATGATGCACAGCGCGGCAGCCGTTCGTGCCGAACGTCGCAGCCGGCGAGGTCGGGGCGAAGCCGCGGGCACCTCGGTGGGAGTTCCGATCTCGGGTTTCTCAACGGTGGTCATGCGCTGCTCTCCCGGTCGCTCACACCAGGTCGACCTGGCTGGCCAACCAACGGCCTTCGACGAGTTCCATGGTCATCTGGATCCGGTTGCGGTCGATCCGTGGTTCGGAACGCACTGCGTTGGTGATGGATTGGTCCGTGAACAGCAACACCTCAACCCTGGTCGTGGTAGCGGACTTGACCGCCGCGTCGATGACGATGCCCTTTCCGGAAGCCTTGTTGTCGATCAGGATCTGACGTAACTGCTTGGCCCCCAGGCTGTAGGCGTCCTTGAACTGGCCGGTCGCGCCGTCGAGCGCGCGGGTGTAATTGCCGTCGATGTCGGCGGTGTCCAGGGTCGTCAGGACGATGGCGTAGTCCTTCGCGGCGGCCAGGGCGGCCTGTCCAGCAGCGGCGCGCGCGTCGAGTTGGTGCAGGCGCCAACCCGCGTACCCCGAATACGCCAGGGCCCCGATCGTCAGGGCGACGAACAGCGCCACCACCGCCCGGCGGCGTTGCGACGGCGACTCGGGGGCTGCGCCGGTCCGGGCTTCGTCGCAGTCGGGCTCGTCGGTGGCACTGTCGGCACTGTCGTCGGTCTCCTTGACCGGTGCATCGGTGCCGAGTTGTTCATCGAGTTGGTCGAACACGTCAGGGTCGGCTGTTTTTCGCATCGGGTTCGGCTTTCTCCTCAGTTGGGGATCCATGCGGGCAGCTGCGGACCGCCGTCGGGCGTGGGCAAGGTGTGGGGCGGATAGACCGGTGGCGGCTCCAGGGTCGCCAGCGGGTCGTGGCCCGGAGGCGGCCCGGCGGTGTCGTCACCGGGTGGTCGTGGGGCGTTGCGGGCACCGCGGACCAGCAGCGACGGATCGTCGTCGGGACAGTAGGTGTAGCGGAACGGTGCGGGGAAGTTCACCGCCGAGGGCGGCTTTCGGGGCAGGCCGTAGTCGCACCGGTGCCGGGGGTAGATGTCGGCGATCACCCAGATGCCGCCGTCGTGCACGGTGCCGGCCAGCCGGTCCACCAGGGAGCCGTGGTCGGGGCGCCACAGGTCCTGCAGAGCGGGCACCCGCAGATAGAAGATCTGCGACAGAGTGGTCAGGTTGCCCAGCAGCGCGTAGACGTTTTCCCGGTTGTCGCCGATGAAGCTGTCGACCTGCCCCAGTTCGGTACTGCCGAGATCGACCAGGGTGCGGAACCCGCCGTCCATGTCGTTGACGCCGCCGAGGATCTGTTGCAGGTCGTTGCTGGTGCCGCTCAGGCCCGGGGCGACGTCGCCGAAGGTGGTGAACGTGATCCGGGTGTTGCGCAACATGCTGACCGTCTCGGGAATTACGCCGTCCAGCGTCGAGGCCAACAGCACAGTGCCGTCCAACAGAGCGGACAGTTTCCTGGCGCCATCCGGACCGACCCGAAGTTCGTCGAAGACGGCCGTCAGTTTCTCGGCGTCGACTTGGCCGAGGGCGCCGCGGCTGTCATCGATGATCTGGGGCAGCGATACCGGCACGGTGGTCTGATCCTGACCGACCAGCGATCCGTTGGTGAGGTAGGGCCCGTTGTCGTGTTCGGGTCGGAAGTCGAGGTATTGCTCACCGGCGACCGACAGCCCGGATACCCGCACCCGGCTGTCGCGCGGAATGGGGCGGTCGGCGCGCAGCGCGACGACGGCTTCGGCCCCCGCCGCGGTCAGGTGTACATCGCTGACCCGGCCGATCGGTATCCCCCGCAGGGTGACGTCCTGGTTGACCAGCAGTCCGCCGGATTGCGGGAGCAGCACCCGCACCGAGATCGTCTGCTGGGCCGGGTTGATCCCGACACCGAAGACCGTCACGTAGGCCGCCGCCAACACCGTGGTGAGTGCCAATCCGATGCCGGACAACAGAATACGTCGCCGGTAGCCGACTTGGACCAGCCACACGCCCAGCCGGGCGAACAGGTCGAGGAGGTCGAGGAAGGGCCTCATCGCTGCGGTCCGTAGATCCGGGAGAGCAACATGTTCCACTCGTAGCGGAGGTCCCCGATCATCAGATGCCAGTCGGTGCCGTCCGACCAGTGGAATCCGGGGTCGCCCGGGTAGTTCTTGTCGGGCCAGGGAACCAGGGTGATCTTGTCGATCTCGCCTCGCACATGTGCCGCGGTGCCGTTGAAGGTCTTCATCAGGATGCCCAGGAAGCGGTTGAACGACATCAGCGACAGTTCGGGGTCGATGGCGATGTCGTTGAACACCCCGGCGAGCTTGTTGAGATCGGCGCTCACACTGCGGGTGTCGGTACCTTGCAGCGACGGGAAGCGGGACAGCTGACGGGTGATCCGCGCCCCGGTATCGACCAGGTCGATCAGGTCGGAGGTGTTGTCGGAGATGACGTTGAGGGCCGGCGCCAGGTGGGTCAAGGCGTCATCGAAGGTGTTCTGACGCGCCGACATGGTCGCGGCCAACTCCGATGACCGCCGCAATGTCAGGTCCAACTGCTGCGACCGGTAGCTCATCCGGGAGAGCAGGGTCGCGGTCTGGTCCAGCAGGAGACCGAGCTTTTCGCCACGCCCGCCGACCGCTTTGCCCGCGCCGTTGAGCATCGACACCAGGTGGCGCACCGTACCGCCGTTGACCAGCATCGCCATCGAGCTGATCAGCTCTTCGATGGTGGGAGCGTTGGCGGTCGACTCCAGCGGCAGCACGGCGCCGTTGTGCAGCAGCGGCGCGTCGTCGGGCCGGTTCTTGTCGGGCCAGATCTGCACGAAGATGTCGCCCAGCGGGGTGGCCGAGCGCAACTCGGCGGTGCTGCCCGCGTACAGCGGTACCGCGGACTTGATCCGCATGGTGATGTAGGCGTTGAAGTCGCGCGCCCGAATCGATTCGACCTCGCCGATCTGCGCCCCGTACAACCGAACCTTGGCCTTCTCCGGCAGGTTCAGGGCGTCGGAGAAGACCGCGGTGATGGTGTAGTAGGGCCCGCCGCCACCGGGCGCGGGCAGGGCGACGCTTTCCAGGTCCAGGCCGCACCCGACCGTCAGTAGTGCGGTTGCGATCGCCAGCGCTGCGCGGGCACCGCGTCTGCACACTGTCGGCCGCTTCACGGCTGCTCACCGATCCCGTCCTGCATCAGATCGAGCATGCTGCCCAGCCCGAAGTCCGGTCCGTAGTCCCGCAATGTTCCGGTCGCGCAGGTGAGCTGCCGCAGGCCCATCAAGTTGCAGATCTCTTTGCCGAACTGACTGTTGAACAGGGTCTTGCCGATCAGCAGGTGGGCCCGCAGACTGCCCGCACTCTCATCGATCACGTTGTAGAAGTTGTCGACGAACAGTGGCCCCACGTCGAGGATTTCGCGTAGATCCCGTTCGTTGTCGGTCAGCGTCGTGGCAACCGTGCGGACCCCCGTGAATGCATCCCGCAACCGGTCGGAGTTGCCTTCCAGCAGCCGCGAGGTCTCGGCGAGCAACCGGTTGATCTTGTTGCCGGTGTTTCCCGCGCCGAGGTTCTCCGCGGCCAGGATCTGGCTGAGCTGATGGACATAGGAGCCGAATTCTCTTAGCGCGGTGTCATTTCGGGACGCCGCTTCGCTCAGTTCGGCGATATTGGCGATGATCGTCTGAATGGTCTTCTTGCTGTGTGCGCCCTTGTCCGACCCGACCTGCAGTGCCTCCGACAGCCGGCCCAGCGTTGCCTTGATGTCGGGGCCGTTCCCGACGGTGATCTGCGATCCCAGCGCCACGAATTCGCCCAGCGGGCCCTGGTTGTTGTCGTTGCCGCGCAATGCGCTGCCCAGCTTGTGCATCATCGCCAACGTTCGTTCGAACTCCACAGGCGTGCGGGTGCGGTCCAGACTCAGCACGTCGCCGTTGCGCAGCTTGGGTCCGCCGCGATAGGCGGGGGTGAGTTCGACGTGACGGTCGGTGAGCACCGAGGAGGAGACGGTCACGGCTTCGACGTCGGCGGGGATGTCCACCTCGGCGTCGATCGCGAGCGTGACCTCGACGTAGCCGCCCTTGGGGGTGATGCTGGTGACCTTGCCGACGTCCATCCCGAGCACCGACACTCCGTTGCCGGTGTAGAGGCCGACGGCATCGGAGAACTGGGCGGTCACCCGGATCTTGTGCAGGGCTATCCGTGGCAGGTCGGGAATCAGTTGCGGCGCCACCGCGGCGCCGGTGACGGCCAGGATCAGGGCGGTCGCGCCGGCGAGCATGTAGAGCTTCAATGCGCGGCTCATTGGCAGTCCTTGAAGTACTCGACCAGGTTGAACTGCCGGGCGCGTCCGCTCAGCGCACACATCCAGGAGTCGACGAAGATACCGGCGGGCAGGAAGACGTCGGCGGCGTTGCCGCTGCCGGTGGCGTTGGCGAAGTTGCGTAGGGCCACCGGAGTGGATTGCAGGAAGTTGCGCAGCAGTGCGTCGTGGTCGGCGGTCATCTTCATGAATTCGTGGAAGTCCCTGATCATCTGGTTGACGGCCGCCTCGTCGTTGAGGATCCCGTGGGTGCGGCCGACCAGCAACGTGGCGCTGGCGAACAGTCGTTGCACGGCTGCCCGCCGGGTGGCGATCTCACGCAGCACATCGCGGCCCTGCAGGACCAGGGCGCCGAGGTTGGCCCGTTGTTCGCGCAGCATGGTGGTGAGCGTTTCGGTGTTGGTCAGCAGCGTGCCCAGTTGCTCGCGACGGTCGGCGATGATGTCGGCCATCGCCTGCAAGTTGGTCAGCGCCTGCGGCAGTTCGCCGGCGACCCCGCCGAGGTTGGCGTTGAGCGTGTTCAGCGAGTCGACGAACCGGTTGGCATCCACCGGCCCCAGGGTGCGTGTCGCTCCGGCGAGAGTCCGCTGCAGATCATAGGGGACCTCGGTGTGCGCCAAGGTGATCGTGCGGTTCTCGACCTGCCCGGCGCCCGCCGGTGACAGTTCGAGATAGCGCGATCCCAAGATGGTGGTCAACTTGATCGCGGCGCGGGTGCCGGAGCCCAGCGGGATGCCGCGCTCGACATTGAATGCGACGACAACATGGTCGCCGGCCAGCTTGACGCGTTCAACGGTGCCGACCTTGACTCCGGCGATGGTCACCACGGCCCCCGAGCGGATCTGCGCGGCCTGGGCGAATTCACCGTGGTAGCGGGTCTTCCCGACACCCAGGCCGGAGTAGACGACGGTAGCCATCAGCACCGCGGCGATGATGACGATCGCGAACACGCCGGTCCAGGGCCGGCTGAAGGACTCGATGGGGCGCCTGAGTGCGGCGGGGATGAGGCTCATCGGCACGCCGCCGAGTGCTGGTGGGCGAGGCCTTCGCTGGCGGTGGCTGCGCCGACGAACGATCGGAACCAGTGGAACAGACCGCGCCACAGACCGAGGTCCAGTTCGCAGGCGTAGACGTCGGTGTAGGTGCCGCTCTGGGTGACCCGGGCCAGCCCCTGCAAGACGTAGGGCAGGTTCGCCGCCATGTAGGCGAACCGTTCGCGGCCGTCGTTGACCCCGTAGTTGAGCAGACCGGGTTGGCGGCCGACGAATTCTTCGAGATCTGGGGCGATGTTGTCGACGATGGTGGACAACCGCGCCATGGTGGCATTGATCGAGCCCACCGAGTCGACCAGCGGTTCTCGCTGGTTCGCCAGCGTCACCATGGTGTCGCGCGACTGACGGATCATGCTTTCCATGTTGGTGCTCTGTTTTGCCAAGTCGGTCATCAGCTGATCGAGGTTGGTGATGAGCGCGCTGAGCACTTCGTCGGGGCCGGCGAAGGTCTCCGCCATCTGCGAGGACTGGGTGATCAGCATCAGAATCGAGGTCTGATTGCCTTGCAGGGCAAGTACTGTCGCATTGCTGATGTTGTCGACCTGTTCGGGGTCCAATTCGGCGAACAGCGGCTCGAATCCGTTGAGCATGTAGGAGACATCCAGCGACGGGTTGGTGCGTTCGATCGGTATCTGGCCGTGGTTGGGCAGGATCTCGTGGTTGTCGCCTGCGCCTTGGGCCAGCCCGAGATAGCGCTGCCCGATGATGCTCTGATAGGTCACCGAGGCGATCGTGTTCTGGAAGAGCTTTTGACTGCGTTGCACCCGGAACTGCACTTTGGCGGCGGTGCCGGCCAGCTGCACCCGGTCGACCCGTCCGACGCGTACGCCGGCGACCCGTACGTCGTCGCCCGGGGTCATGCCGGAGGCGTCGCTGAAGATCGCCGAGTAGCTGTAGGTGGGTCCGGCGATGTCGCGGCGCAGGGTGTTGTAGACCATCCAGGTGACGGTCAAGGCGAAGGTGGTGAAGATGGCCATGCCGATCACCGATTTGCGACGACTTCTCATCGGCCACCTTCTCCGGTCTGGGACAGGCGCACCGTGCTGCCGCGCAGCAGCGGGGCCAGCAGCAGCACCGTGGGGGTATCGGCGCTCCCGGTGATCCGACTGATCTGCTGCTTCTCCTGGGGGCTGCCGACAACTCCGACGTTGCCGCCGATAACCGCGCCCTGGGGCTCGACGGTGGGGACTTCGGCCGGCCGCGGTCCGGGCGGCGGCGGGATCGGTGGTCCCTGTGGATCGCCGGGCATCGAGTGCCTGGGTGCGGTGGTGTTCGGGCGGTTCTCCGTCATGCCCGGGGTGGGCGAGACGCCCTGGGATTCCAGCGCGGGAAACAACTCCGGTGCGGTGGGCACTTCCGGTGCGGTGGCGCAGCTCGGTCCGGCCAGCTCGCCGTAGCGGGGACAGTCGGCGCGGACATAGTTGCGGCTCGGTGTCAGCGCGATCGCCGCCTTGACCCTGAGGGCCTTCGCGTCCGGGTCCCAGATGATGTCGTAGACCCGGTCGGCCAGGGTCTGCAACTTGGTTGACACTCCGTGGAATTCGCCGGCGTGATCGGCGATCACGCCGAGGGCGGGGGTGAACTGGCTGGTGATGGTGATCATCCGCTCGGCTTGATTCTCCAGGGCGCTCGCCAACGTGGCTGCGGTGTCGGTTCCGCCGGTCAGCAGGCTGGACAGCTGCGGTCCCTTCTCCGCGATGGTCGTCATGGGTCGGATCGATCGGTCCAGCGCGTCGAACAGTTCGGGGGACACCCGCTGCAGGCCTTCGGCGGCCGCTGTCAGCGCCGACAAGGTGGTGGGATTGGTGTCGTCTGCGGCGACGACGGAGTTCAGTTGCGCCAGAATCTCGTTGAGATTGTGTCCGGTGTCGGTCAGCTCCTGGCCGCGTCCGTGGGTGGCGGTGCCCAGAGCGGCGATCACGCCGACGGTGGTGTCGTCGGGTTTGCGACCCAGGGGACTGATCAACTGCCGGAGTTTGTTCAGCACGTTCTGGAACAGCACGGTGGGCAGCGACTCGTCTTCGAAGACCACCGAGCCCGAGCGCAGATGGTCTGCGCCCGCGCCGTTGTCGACCAACTGGATCGCCGAGACCGCGAACAGGTTGGCCGGCACGACCCGGGCGGTGACGGTGTTGGGGATCTTGGCCGCATGTTCGGGTTTCAGCACCACGTGGACTTCGTTGGGCAGCCCGTGCGTGGACGGGGTGATGTCGGCGACCGAACCGACCAGAAGTTCGTGGTACTTGACATCGGAGCGAGGTGGCAGGCCGTCGCCGATGTTGGACAGCCGCACGTCGATCCGGACCAGGTTGTCCAGCCGGCCCTGGGATTTGGCGACCATCAATGTCGCGGTGGCGACGGCGATGACAATGAAACAGACGCCCAGCACGAACACTCGGCGATTAGACGGCCCGCGCGGGTCGGTGTCGAACGAGTTCGGCATCGCCTAACCCCCGAACCTGGCGCCGGACTCGACGCCCCACAGCGCCATGGTCAAGAACATGTTCACCACGACCACCGCGGTGACGCTGGTTCGCATCGCGCGCCCCGCTGCGATGCCCACGCCGGCCGGGCCACCCGAGGCGACGAACCCGTAATAGCTCTGGATGGTCGACGAGACGAACACGAACACGGTGGCCTTGAACGTCGCGTACAACACGTCGCGACCGTTGACGAACAGCGAGAAGTAGTGCAGGTAGGACCCATTGGATTGGCCCGAGATCAGGATCACCGAGAACTGGCAGGACAGGTAGGCGACGCCCAGCGCCACCAGGAACAGCGGGACGACTGCGATGACCGAGGCGACCGCCCGGGTGGTGACCAGATACGGGATGGGGTTGATCGCCATGGCCTCCAGCGAGTCGATCTCCTCGTTGATGCGCATCGCGCCGAGCTGGGCGGTGAACCGGCAGCCGGCCTGGGCGATGAACGCCATCCCAACCATGATCGGGGCCAGTTCGCGGGTGGTGGCGAAAGAGGAGATCAGGCCGGTGGCCGGACCCAGCCCGAGTAGGTCCAACACGTTGTAGCCTTCGACGGCGACCAGCGCGCCGGCGATCGCCCCGAGTGCCAGCGCGACGGCGATGGTGCCACCGCCCACCACGATCGACCCGTTGCCCCAGGCGATATCGGACAGCAATCGCAGCATCTCGCGGCGGTAATGCCGGAGCATGGTCGGGATCGAAGCGAACGTGCGTCCGAAGAAATGCACCAGGTGCCCGGTGCGGGCCACCGCTAGGAAGGCGCCGTTGGCCGATTCGGCGATCGGGCGCAGGGCCGGGATCTGAAAAGCGCTGGGAATGACCATCTTCTACAGTGCCTGCCTCGGGAACAGGATGACGTAGAGCTGGCTCATCAAGACGTTGACGAACATCAGCAGCAGGATCGACTCGACGACCGCGGCGTTCACCGAGTTGGCGACCCCAGCGGGTCCGCCGTGGCTGGCGAGGCCTTTCTGGCAGCTCACGATCGCGACGATCATCCCGAAGACGATGGATTTGGCGAATGCCAGCCACATGTCGCCGACGTCGGAGAACGAGGAGAAGGTGGCGATGAAGGAGCCTGCCGTCCCGTTTTGCAGGAACACGTTGAAGATGTAGCCGGCGACGTACCCGACGAAAAAGGTGATGCCGGTGAGCAATACGCCGACGGTCATCAGGGCGGCCAGCCGGGGTACGACCAGCCGTCGCACCGGCGAGACCCCCATGACCTCCATGGCCTGGATCTCTTCGCGCATGGTCCGCGATCCGAGGTCGGCACAGACCGCGGAACCGACGGCCACTGCCAGCAGCATCGCGGCGACCAGTGGGGCGGCTTGGCGGATGATGACGAGCCCGGTGGCCGCACCGGCGAGGGATGAGGCGCCGACTTGCCCGGCCAGCACACTGAACTGGATCGAGAGAGTCACTCCCACCGGGATGGTGACGAAAACCGTTGGCAGGAAAGCGGCGCCGGCGACGAACGCCGTTTGATCGATGAATTCACCGATCAGGAAGCGCCCGGTGAACAGGTCGGCGAACAGGTACTGGATGGCCCGCACCCCGAGTACCACCTGGCTGCCGGCGGTGCCCAGTGACTGGATCGGATGGTTCTTCAGGTACTGCAGGAACCAGTCCACCACGGCCCGAAGGCCCGGCCGGCCGGCCATTTGTTGATCGGCGAGGTGGATCAGCCGGCGTGCGGAATCCGATGGGGTCATCGGAGTCACTGCATGCAGACGTTTGCGAACAGCAACACCGGCCACGACACGATCGATCCGAGGAAGGAGACCACCAGGTCCACACCTTGCATCTCATGGAGGTGAGCGGTGTGCGTCAGCGACCAGATCAGGCCGATGATCAGGTAGGGCGTCCCGAGGATCAGACCCAGCCCGATGAGTTCTCCGACACTCATCCGGTAGCTGAGCAGACGGCCTATGCCGTCGACGATTCCAGGCATCCGTAGTCTCTCCCGACTCGTTGGTCCCGCCCGGAAGGCGGGGATGTGATGCAGGGCGCACATGGCACCGTGTGTGCAGCATCGCACAGCCACCGGCGGCCCGCAAGAAAAAAGTTAAGTCTGATTCCAGCTGAACTTCTGTTTCAAGAGCTTGGTGGAATGGCGGTCGTATCGACTGGAGCGCTCGATCCCGTGATGGATGGCGGCTCGGATAATGCGGCTAACAGGGATGATTGTGTCTACGGCACGCGGAGGTGGCGGCTGCGGCGATGCTCTGATGCAACCACGTCAGCTCGGCGGCGAATCGGGTGTTGTTAATTTTGGTTCCACTTCGGTTTCAGTCTGTCAGCTGTGGCGGCGATAGCTGGCGGGTGCCGGCTGCAGCCGATTTGGCGCCTCGCCGTCCGTTGGGTAGCCTCTAGATACCGACGCGGGGTGGAGCAGCTCGGTAGCTCGCTGGGCTCATAACCCAGAGGTCGCAGGTTCGAATCCTGTCCCCGCTACAAAATGAGATGTCGCAAGGCATCGGAATGGCCGCAGACCTACTTCAGGTTTGCGGCTTTTTCCGTTTGGGGCACGGGGGGCGTGGTCGGTAGTCCCCGGTGGGGTCGAGGGTCACGTTGCGTCGTGACCGGTTCCCGCTACGGAGGAAAGTGCAGCCTACCGATTGGCCTGAAGTCACTTTCGCGTCGGTCGAACGGGTCATTGAGAGTCGAAACGGTCATCCGGCCCATACATCCTCCACGTATCGGTCGGACTCCACCAGGCCGATAAGCCATTCGCGAGCTTGGCTCTCGTCACTTCCGGTACGCGCGCGGTAGATGTCGATGAATGCCTGCCGCACCGCCGGCGCCATCTTGGCGCCGTCGCCACACACATAGACGTGAGTGTGCTTGGCGGGGTCGCCGAGCAACTGCCACACTTCGTCGGCGTCGGCGGTGATCCGGTCTTGGACATACCGCACGCCGTTGAGAGGTGCGCGGGAGAAGGCCGGGCGCATCCGGACGATTCCCTCCGATTCCGCGGCCTCGAACTGTTCGCGGAATATATAGTCCAGGTCGGGGTTTCGGACTCCAAAGAAACACAACGCTGGCGAGTAGGGCGTTCCCTCCTGTTTGGCGGCTAAGCGGTCGCCCAGGAAGCCGCGGAACGGGGCAACACCCGTGCCGGCGCTGACCAGGATCACGTTTCTCGCGGGGTCGGCACCGGCACGGAACGCCTGGCGGGCCGGGTCGACCCGCGCCCGAATCTGGGCACCCGGGGCGACGGTGGCCAGATAGTTGGACGCCACGCCTTGAAATTGCCCATAGCCGGACCGGGCCGGCGCGTCGAGCACGCTGACTACGAGTGCGACCAGGCCCGGCGCTAGTCGGGAGGACGACGCAATGGAATAGTGGCGCGGCGTCATCGGTTCCAGCAGGTCCAGCAGCTGCGCCCCCGTCAGCACGCATGCCGGGAACTCGAGCAGACATTCGAATGGGCCGAGGACGCACGGATCCGCCGATGCAGCGAGTTGCTCAAGGCGTTCACGCTCCGGTTGGTATGGGTTGGACACTGCGAGGCGGCGTAATTGGCTCCGCGTGACGGGCTTTCGCAGCTCAACGAAGTGGGTGAGCAGCTCGCGGGCACTTACCTCCCGGTCGAGTGCGATCAACCGCCGCGAGGTCCGTCGAGAATTGATAGACAGCCGCCGTTCGCCGTCGATGCCAAGAAGCTCGAGCACCGTGGTTACGAGATCCGGCGGATTGTCAGCAAGAACAGTCAGGTGATCACCCGTCTGGTATCCAACTCCATCGGGAAGGACAACGCGGACAAAGCGTTTGGCTCCTCCGAGGGTCATGTCGTCACCCCCTAGTCCGGTGTTGTCCAACACTGTCATCGGTGTCACAGCGAACCGGGCGTCAATTGCCGCAGTGACCGGGCCGATGATGGGATGCAGGTCGTAGAGCGGTTCGTCGTCGTCGGTGATCGGTGTGGCGTCCGGATCGCCGAAGTGCTCGGAGAGTGCTGCGCGCAAAGCGATGGAGAACTCTTCGACAATCCCATTGAGATCCCCCGAGGTATCGGCTGACGCCCGGGGGATAAGGGGCCGGGCGCCCAGTTCGGTCAGGCGTTCGTCAATGTGTTTGGGCACCGACTGGTAGGTGTCGGCCCAGTTGTGATCCCCGACGCCCAGTACCGCGAAGTACGGTGCGCCGTCCAACGCGGCGTTCTCGCTGAGCAGCCAGGCGAGGAATGCGCGCGCGTCGTCCGTCGGCTGTCCGTTGTATGACGAGGCGACGATGACGGTTGCGTCGGCATTCGGCAGGGCGCCGGCAAAGTCGTCGAGGGGCGCTATGGTGGCGACGCAGCCAAGGTCGGTGGCCTCTTCGGCGAGCTGCTTGGCCAGCGCCCGGCAGGTTCCGAGATTCGAGCCATGTAGCACCGCGAGCGTTGTGCCCGCTTTGACGGGGGTGATGCCACCCGATGCATTCCGGTGTGCTGGCGGGGATTCCGGGGATGCCATGCTGTGGCGGTTCTCCGGTGTTCGCCGGATCAGGTCGAGATTGAAGCCCACTGGGCGCCGACTGCGTTCGCTCTCGAACTGCAACACATAGTGTTGCGAGTCGATCAGGCGATACCGGTGGATCAGCCGGGCGATCGTCATGGCCGTCTCGTGCAATGCGAACTGGCGTCCGATGCAGGATCGTGCACCGGTGCCGAAGGGTTTGAACACCGCCCCCGGTCTGCTGGCGGCTCGTTCGGCATCGAACCTGTCCGGATCGAAGAGTTCGACGTTGTCGCCCCATTCGGGCTGACGATGAAGCGCCCCGGTCAGGACGGTGACGGCCTCGCCCTTCTTGATCGGGTATCTGCCGCCGATGACGGTATCTGCCAGGGCCATTCGGTCGAAGCCGATGACCGGCGGCGACAGTCGCAGGGTTTCGTTGATCACCCGTCGCAGGTACTCGAGCCTTCCGATGTCGTCATAGGTCGGCAGATAGTCGTCGCCCTTACCGAACACGGCATCTACTTCTGCCGCGGCACGCGACAGTACGGCCGGGTGCTGCATCAGGTTGTAGAGCGCGGTGGGCATCAGTTCGGATGTGGTCAGTTGGCCGGCGATGAGAAAGGTCATGATCTGGTTGCGAATGTTGTCTGGGTCCAGTAACGGTCGGTCGTCGGAACCCTTTCCGAGCATGACGTACAGCAGGTCGTCGAGTTTGTGCGTGCTGGCGGTTCGATGTTCCTCGACCAGCTCGTCGAAGCTGCGATGCAAATAGGCGAGTGCTTCGTCGAATTCTGGGGTCCGCTCAGCCTTTCCGAGCTCATCCAGGGCCGCTGTGAAACTTCGCGGGATCGGGGCAAGTCCTTCGTGATTGAAAGAGTCGAATCGTGCTCCGAAGCCGGCAAGGGCGACGGTGTCCATCGCGAGCTTCTGCAGGTCGGTCGATGCGTCTGCCGGCCGATACCCGACGCGGGCATCCCAGCGGTCGATCAACTGGGTGCCGATGTCGAGCATGGCGCTGTGGTAGTTGCGGAGTCCGGCGTAGCTGAAACCGGGTATCAGGACGTCGTGAGCCTTCTGCCAATTCGGCTCGCCGTGGTACGCGGTGAACAGCCCATCACCTGCTAGGAGGCGGACCCGGGCCAATGGCTGCATCAGGTTCTTGGCGAACCGGTTCTCGTCGCACAGCTCTTCGGTCAGCTCCCGTGAGCAGGCGTAGAGCTTTCGAACGCCGCTGTAGTCGGCGTAGAACAGCGGCCCGTGGAGTTCGCCGAGAATGTCGACGGGCAGTGCGTACGGTCGACCGAGGAGGTCAGACGGTGGTGGCAACGGTCCCTCGGCGGACGGAACGTCGTCCAGGTCAGGCGGAGGCGAGGCTGTGAAATCGGCCATATCGGGCAGCATAGGCCGCCGCTGGATCCTGTTCCGGCGCAATGAGGCTTCGCGGCAGCACTGCGTCTGACCGAGCATGTGCGCTGCGTTTGGGACCTGCCCATGTGGTCGATCGAGGTGCTGCCGTCAGCCCTCGGTCTCCCGGGCGGTGAAAGTAACCACCTCGCCGCGGTTGATCGACACCCAGTCGCGGGCCTCTAAATACGGCCGGAAGGTCTCGGCAATGTGCCGTTGGTCGGCAGGGGTCTTCGGCCGCTGCAGCTCGTACAGCTGTGGAAACTCAGTCCAGCCGACAACGGCGTCCCAGAGTCGCACCGCAGCCTCGCCGGTGGGCGGATCGACGAGCACCGGCCCGAATAGGCACTGTCCGTCCGGGAAGAACAGCGTGGGTACCCCGTAACCGCTGGCAGCGACCACGCGTTGATGATCAGCCAACACCTCGTCGCTGGTCGTCGGGTCGGCGATCGCCTGGTCGACGAGACCGGGATCGAATCCGAGTTCTTCCAACAGGTGGCGGGCGACCGCCTTCTCGTGCGGCTTGTGGCCCTCGACGTGCAGGGCGCGGCCGGCGCGCTCGTACCAGGCATCAACGTCGTTCATCGAACGGCGACGCAGCAGTGCCCCGATACGCATCATCGACCAGCCATAGGACCAGTCGCGCTCCCAGGGATGCCTCTTGCCCTCTTGCCGGTTGACCTCTTCCAGGCTGAAGAAGCGCCAGTTCACGGTGAGACCGGTCAGGTCTCGGACTTCCCGGATCCACCGCGACGTCTGGTACGCGTAGGGGCACATGACGTCGAAGTGAAAGTCAACGGAAGCCGGCCGGGTGATCACATCGTGAACCGCAGGTTGCGGGCGGCGCGGTCGCCGAGCTCGTTATCACCCTTCCAGGTGAGGGTGCCGGAATCGATCTGGGACTGTGGATCGATGCGCCCGCAGGCCAGTTGGATGAAGGTCGTGGAATCGGTGCTCAGTGTGACATCCGGATTCGCAAGGTGGTCAACGGCCTTCGCTCGTCCGTCGACGGCAACATGCAACTGCCGGGTGATCGGTTCGGTGAGATCGAAGGTGATGCTTTTCCCGTCGGGAAGGCCCACCTTCTTCCCGACGATGTAGCCCAGCGAGCCGGCGACCTCGGCCAGTGCGATCTCGGCCGTGAGGCCGGTGTCGTCGGTCTTGCGACCGAGCGGGGTGGTGATGTCTCGTTCGTGCACCCAGAAGTCGAAGACCCGGATCTCCAGGAACCGCCCGTAGGTGCCGGGCCCGACCGGAGTCCACGAAGGTCGCTCGAGATCAGCGTCCGACAGTGCGGCAAGGTCGTGTCGGCGGTGGTCATAAACCCCACGCACCAGTTCGAGGTAGCCGGCGTCGTCGTCGGTGGCTGCTTCGTGGAGGAAATCCGCGGCCTTGCCGAACGGCGGCGGAGTGCGGTCGTCGTCGGGCAGCCACCCTGCCAGCACCGCTTCGATGCTGGTGACGTGATTGATCACGTCGCGCATCGTCCAGTCCGGGCACAGCGACCGCGCCTTCCACTCGGCGTCGGCCAGGTCGGCGCAGACGGCTTCCATCGCGGCATAACACTCCCGCAGGGCGGCGACAATCCGGTCTAGGCTGCCGGCTTCCGGTGTGTTCAACGCCGTTTCTCCTTCGCGACCTGGGCTAGGGGAGGCATCGGTGAGTGTGCTTCCGTCACGAGCATCGGACACGCAAGAGCAGATATCAAGGAAATGGCGACGTTGGCCTCACACCACCCACGGCGCAACCAAGGTCATCGCCCCCAGCACCGCCAACCCGATGACGAAGGCCACGACCGTAAACCCCATCACCTGGCGGACATTGAGTTTCGCGATGGCCAGCAGTGGCAGCAGCCAGAACGGCTGGATCATGTTCGCCACGCCCTCGCCGACGGCGACGGCCATGGAGATCAACCCGAGATAGGCGGGTGAGTGCTGGCCGATCGCCAGCGCCGAGTCGACCGCGATCGGGCCCTGCACCGCCCAGTGCCCGCCGCCGGAGGGCACGAACAGGCTGATGATCACCGAGCCGAGGAACGTCAGGAACGGCAGTGTGTACTGCGTCGCGCCGTTGACCAGTGTTTGGGCCAGCAGTGTCTGCAGCGGCTTGGAGTCCTCGGCGCCTTGATAGGCGAGCAGCCCCACCAGGCCGCCGTACAGCGGGTATTGCAGCAGCAGGGGACCGGACACCTTCGCGGCACCGGTGAACGCGCGGATGAACCGGATCGGCGTGCGGTGCAGCAGCGCGCTGGTGACGGTGAACAGCATGATCGTCGAGGAGATGTTCAGCGCGAAACCACTCATCACGAAATACGCGATGCCCGCAGCGAACACGAGCACGTTGAGGATCCACTGGTTTTCCAGC
Source organism: Mycobacterium sp. IDUB_21 (assembly GCF_055419425.1). Classification (NCBI taxonomy): domain Bacteria; kingdom Bacillati; phylum Actinomycetota; class Actinomycetes; order Mycobacteriales; family Mycobacteriaceae; genus Mycobacterium; species Mycobacterium sp. IDUB_21. The sequence continues at coordinate 271,030 of NZ_JBVAXQ010000003.1, forward strand.
CATTCGGCGAACGTCTTGCCGCCCTGCGGCTCGACAACCGGATCGTCGTCGTCGAACACCGCGGGATCCGGCGCAAGACGCACCGATGGCTCCATCCGACACACCACGATCGCGAGTACCGCCAGCACGACCAACACCGACAGCCAGCTGTAGGGCGCAAAGATGGTCTGGCGCAGCGGCACGGTGAAGCCCGCGATCTTGTGGATCACGTTGATGGGGCTGCCGGCATCGGTATTCGCCAGTGCGATCGACGACGAGAGCCCCTGCGTCCAGACGATGAAGCCCATGAACGCCGCGGCGATCAGGTAGCCGAAATGCGAGTCGGGGAAACGTCGCGCGACCTGCCGGGCGACCAGCGCACCGGCCACCAGACCGAGGCCCCAATTCAGCAGGGATAGAACGGCACTCACGGTGAAACAGAGCAGCGCGCCCTGCGCCTGGCTGCGCGGCATTCCCGCGACCCCGACGATGGCCCGCTTCAGCACCGGCGCCTGGGCCAGCGTGTAGCCCGTCACCAGGATCAGCACCATCTGGAAGGCGAACGTGAAGATGTTCTCCCGCCCCCAGACCCCGCTGTACCAGGCGGTCACCATGCCGCTGGCCGATGCTCCGCGCACCAGGACAGCGACCAGCCCGGCGACGATGAGGGTCAGGATCACCGCGAACAGATACGGGTCGGGCATCAGGCGCTCGACATAGCGGACGCACAGCCCGGTGAGTGATTGCATGAGGCCCCGGCGTTTGACCTGATTTGCCGAGCTCGTCGTCATGGCGTCGCCCCTTCCCCGGAACCGCTCGGGCAGCGGCCAGTCGAGCAGGCGCCCATTGTGTCATCGCTTTCAGCCCTGCCAGGAGCGACGTATGTTGTCTCGGTCGGGCCTTCAGCAAGGCGACACGGACGTAGCTCGGAGCGTGGCGGCGATATCGTCCAGCGCCCGGCCGGCGTCGTCGAACGGCCAGCGGATGAACTCGTGGATCATGCCGGCGTAGCGATTGACAGTGGTGCGCACTCCCGCCTCCCGGAGTCGGGCACCGTACTGTTCGCCCTCATCGCGCAGCGCATCGAACTCGGCGGTGACGATGAACGCCGGGGGAAGCTGATCGAGGCGCGCGGCCAGCAGCGGCGAGACATGTGGATGGAGCTTCTCGTCCGCTCCGTTGAGATAGTGGTTCATGAACCAGTGCTGGGTTTCCCGGCTGATGTTCCCGTACTTTCCCGCGAACTCTCGGATCGAGACGTTCGATCGCCGAAAATCCAAGTCGGGGTAGATCAATACCTGGTGTGCGATCGCGGGGCCGCCGGCGTCGCGGGCCATCAGTGCGACCACGGCGGCCAGATTGCCGCCGGCACTGTCACCGGCGACGGCGATGTTGGTCGCGTCGCCTCCGAATTCGGCGGCGTTGTCGGCCACCCACGTCGTCGCGGCGAAACCGGTATTGATCGCGGCGGGATATTTGTGCTCGGGGGCCAGCGGATAGTCGATCGCGACGACGACGCGGCCGCAGCGGTTCGCCAGTGCCCGGGCCAGGCCGTCATGGGTGTCCAGGTCGCCGAGTACGAAACCGCCGCCGTGGAAGAAGACGATCACCGGACGTACTTCGCCTGGCTGCGGGTGATAGATCCGGACCGGCAGATCACCGGCGTCCGTCGAAATGACCAGATTCCGAACGCTTGCGACGGGTTCCGGCTCGCCCGCGCTTTGGGTCATCAGCCGCATGGCGTGGCGGACCTGTTCCGGGGCGAAGGTGTGCAGGTCGGCGAAGTTGCTGCCGGCCAGTCGATCGAGGTGGGCTCGGACTTGCGGATGTAGCGGCATGGCGCTGGGTTCCTTTCCGTGGAGGCGGTTCGCCGCTAGTCTCTGACTTGAACCACGCTTCAAGTCAAGGAGGCATCGATGCTGGACATCGCGGAAGTCGCCAACCGGTCCGGTCTGGCGTCGTCGGCGCTGCGGTTCTATGAGCGGCGCGGGCTGATCAACTCCGGTGAACGCAACGGGCTTCGCCGCACCTACGAACCTGACGTTCTTGACCGGTTGGCGCTGATCAGCTGCGCCAAAGCGGCCGGATTCACGCTTGCCCAGATTGAGCGGTTCCTGGCGGCCACTCCCAGCGACATCGAACTGCGCGCGCGAATGGCAGAGAAGGCCCACCAAGTCGACGAGGAAATCGCCCGCCTCACCCGCATGCGCGATAGCCTGACCCACGCCGTGACGTGCACCCACACGCCCCTGGTTGAATGTCCGGAGTTCAAGGCGCGGATCAAGGATGCCGACACCTGATGCCGCACTGAAGTCACGCGCGCGTCGACAGCGGGGAGGTCACATGCCGTTCGAAGCGCATCTGGACCGGAAGAAGGTCGCGAGGCTGGTCGTCATCAGTGTGGCCTTCGTCTGCGGCGGGCTGTGGATGGTCGGGGGATTCGGACCGGTCGAGTCCGCACACGGTTGGTCCTCAGGGACCTTGCGCGTCCTCGGCTGGTTCGCGATTGCCTTCTTCGGCCTCGGTGTGGCGATGACCGTGCCACGGCTGTTCCAGTCCGGTGTCGAGGTCCGTGTCGACGCCGAGGGTGTTTACGGGCGGCGCTATGCCAAGCAGGTGATCCCCTGGAGTGTCATCGAGCGCATCACGACGGTCGATGCCGGCCGGATACATACCGCCCGGCTGTTCCTGCGCGACGCGGACAGTTATCAACCCGACGGGGTCGCCGGCTGGATCAGGCGGCTGACTCGCGGGCTGGGCACCAAGACCTTCGGTGATGCCGAGGTCTCACTGCAGGGCACCGACGGGAACCTCGCCGAGATGAGAACCGCTTTCGACTACTTCGCACCGGGAAAGCTGGATCGCGCCGAAGATCCGGCGCCCTGACGCCGCCCGCCCGGTGGTCAGAGTCGCTGCGCGGCGAATTGCGCCGCCTGGCCGACCATGCCGTTCACCGGGTACATACCGTGGGCGATGTTCGGCGGCCCGCCGGGCGCGCCATTGCAGATGGTGTCGTCGGGGGCGCACAGTTCGATGGTCTTGGGCGCATACAGCGGCCCGATCGTGACCGGCGGCGCCCCGTAGCCGCGGAGGAAGTCTTGCGACGGCAGGCCGAGGAGGGCCACCGCCGCAACGTGGTTGGCCACCTCCGGCGGCATCGGCTGAGGCACATAACCCAGGAACTCTGCGGGCACCTCCGTGGGCACCGACGGTGAGGTCACGAACCCGGTGACGACCGCGCCCTGGGAGAAGCCGCCGAGCACCATCTTGGTGTTGGGACAGTTCGCGGCGGTCGCCTCGATGTGGTTGGCCTCGTCGCGGATTCCGTCGACCACGGTGCGGGCGAAATCGACGCCCGAGCCGAAATCACCGCTGGCGGCGTAGTCGACCGGATACACCTCGACCGACCTGCCGCCGGCGTCGGCGCGCAGCGCGTCGACGAACGCTTGTCCGACGCCGCCGACGCCGGGTGGCTCACCGGTGCCGCGGGCGAACACCACCTCGACGTCCGGGCACGGCTGGGCCGATCCCGGCGCAGCGGGGAACAGCAGTGTCGCCCCGAAGGTCAACAACACCGCACCAAGGCAGCGTGCGGCAGCGCGCACTTGCTGGGTACGGCTCAACGCGATGGTGTCCATCTCTGCCCCCGCTGGATTCGGTCGTGGTGATCCTTGCCGAGGCGAGTACCCACGTTCGGCCCGCGGGAAGCAACGAATAATCCGGGCGGGTGCGGCGGCGCTATTGCCGCATTTGCAGCACGACCTTGCCGGCCGCGGTGCGGTTCTCCAGTGCCGCCAACGCATCAGCGGCCTGCTCCAGGCCGAACAGGTCCGGTTGCGGCGCGGCCACCGCCCCGGAGGCCAACAGCTGCTCCAAGGTGGCCCACTGCCGCTGCAACTCGCCCGGATGCGACATCACCCACGCCCCCCAGCCGACCCCGACGACGTCGATGTTGTTGAGCAGCAGCCGGTTCACCTTCACGGTGGGAATGTCACCGCCGGTGAACCCCACCACCAGCAGCCGCCCGCCGGGCGCCAGCGAGCGCAGCGAGTCGGTGAAGCGGTCGCCTCCGACCGGGTCGAGGACCAGGTCCACGCCACGCCCGCCGGTCAGCTCGGACACCGCGTCCCGGAACCCGTCGGCCAGGACCACATCGGTGGCGCCGGCGGCCCGAGCCACCTCGGCTTTGGCGGGGGTGGAGACCACGGCGATCACCCGCGACGCCCCCAACGGACCGGCCAGCCGCAGTGTCGAGGTGCCGATGCCCCCGGCGGCGCCGTGCACCAGCACCGTGGCGCCCGCCGACAACTTGCCCCGTTCGGTCAGTGCGAACAGCACGGTGAGGTCGTTGAACAGCAGCCCGGCCCCGGCCTCGAACGACACCGTGTCGGGCAACTTGAACACCTGGGCGGCGGGCAGCGCGATCACCTGCGCCATCGCGCCGTTGAGCATGGTCAGTGCCGCCACCCGATCGCCGGCGCGGACATGGGTGCCAGGCGGGGCGCTGCGCACCACGCCGGCGGCCTCCCCACCCGGTACGAATGGCAGTTCCGGTTTGTGCTGGTAGAGCCCGCGGGACTGCAGCACATCGGGAAATGCCACCCCGGCGGCGTGGACGTCGATGACGACGGCGTCAGCGGCACCATCGCCGGCCGGCTCGTCGAGATCGACTACCCGGGCAGCTGCCGGTCCGTCGAGCTGGGATATCTGTACCGCGCGCATGGGCGACCCCTTCGTCAGTAGTGGCTAACCGAAAACCTAAACCACGGCCGCGTAGACTCGCGGTGCGGCAGCGTAGCCGCATCTCCGATGAGGTGGCAATGAGTTCTCAGAGTTCTCAACGGTCCAGTCGGCGGGGACGTGTCGTCCAGGCATTCCCGGCGGCGTTGCCGGCCGGGCGCACCGTGGTGGTCCAGGCCGCCGACGGAACCCGCCTGCACGCCGAGGTCTTCGGCCCAGCCGACGGCTACCCGATCGTGCTGGCGCACGGGATCACCTGCGCCATCGGAGTCTGGCGGCATCAAATCGCCGACCTGACCAGCGATTACCGGGTGATCGCCTACGACCACCGCGGCCACGGGCGCAGCGGGGTGCCCAAGCGCGGCGGCTACAGCCTGACCCACCTGGCCTCCGATCTCGACTCGGTGCTGGAAGCCACCCTGGAGCCGGGGGAGCGCGCCGTGATCGCCGGGCACTCGATGGGCGGCATCGCCATCAGCGCCTGGTCGGATCGCTACCGGCACCGGGTCGAGCAGCGCGCCGACGCGGTCGCGCTGATCAACACCACCACCGGCAACCTGCTTGGCGAGGTCGACCTGTTCCGGGTGCCGCCGCCGCTGCAGCGGGCCCGAGTGCAGGCAGCGCGTCGTGGGTTGCTGACATTCGGCACGGTCCCGATCGTCGGGCCGGCGAATGTGGCGGTTCGGCGTTTTGTGCACATGCTCGCCGTCGGTGGTGAGGCCGATCCGGCTGTCACATCGCTGATCTGTGACTTGTTCGCCAATACCCCGGCGTCCGGCCGTGGTCACTGGGTGCGGGCTCTCGTCGACGCGCTCGGTCCGTCGTCGCATATCCGCCTCGACGGCCTCTCAGTGCCGACCCTGGTCATCGGCAGCACCCGCGACCGGCTGCTGCCGATCGGTGCGTCGCGGCGGATCGCCTCGGCCGCACCGAATCTGGCCAAGTTCGTCGAAATGAGCGGGGGACACTGCTCGATCCTCGAACACCCCGAGGCGGTGAACCGCGAGCTGCGTGACCTCGTGGAACTGGCCACCGGATCCGTCGACGGCCTGGCGGCCGATCGCGAAATCATCTCGTAGCGATTAACTCGGCTTAAGGCGCCATGGTGACCCAGTCGGGGAATCCCGTCGGGTCGTGCCGGCCCAGCACACCGTGCTCGTAGAGTCCCCAGCCCTCGACCGGGGCGGCGTCACCGTCGCGGCACACTGCACGCCCGACATGGTCGATCATCCCGAAACTGGTGCGCCCCAATATGCCCGGATCGGTCATGTCGTAGGTCACCCGCTCGGTGAACTTCTCGCCCTTCCACTCGCCGTGCAGCCAGTCGGTGTCGCCGCCGTAGCCGCCTCCGACGTGAATCGGCACCGGCAGTTTGGATTCCACCTCGAAGACCACCGGGGTGCCGTCGGGCCGGGTTGCTTCGATGGTGGCGCCGGTGGCGATACGGGTGCCGGAGCGGTAGCGGGTGGCCACCCGCGGCCAGCCCAGCTGCTCGATGCGGCCGTCGCGCCAGATCCGGGTGCAGTCGTTGAGCGAGCGGAACCCGTCGGGCTCCTCCTGGATGATCATCACCACCGCGAATTCATCGAAGGCCATCGGCACATACAGCCACCACATGCCGTCGAACGGCGGATCGGCGGGCCGGCCGGCCGGTTCGCGTTCGCCCACCGGGCGGATACCCCAGGAACGGTCGCGCGATCCGATCCAGACCGACGGGTCGACGGCGATCTCCTCCCCGTCGATCACGATCTGCCCACTCCAGGAACCCAGTTGGGCGAAACGCTGGGCGTCCAGGGTCACCCGGTTGCCCGACCGCAGAATGTGCCGCTGCTCCTGCACCGGGTCGTACAGTCCCTGCCAGCGCAGATCGAGCGCGATGCCCTCGGTCTCGTCCATGACCACCCGCAGCGAGCGCAGCGGATCGGTGACCTCGATGCGGTACGCGCCGACGCGCTGGTTGAGCCGGTCCTGGTCGATGGCATCGGAGAGGTGCACCGCGGTCTGGGTCTCGCCGCGGCGCGCAACCAGTACGAACGCGTCCTTGACGCCGAGGTTGGGGTAGTAGCCGCAGCCGGTGACCAAGAAGATGTCGCCGGTGCGGTCATGGGCGTTCAGATAGCACCGATCGTAGAAGTTGCGGTCCGAGGAGCCGGGCCAGGCAATCGGTTGCGGCAGTTGGTGAACCGGGTATTCGTCGAGTGGTCCCAGCATCAGTTCTGTTCTCCGATCAGCTTTTTCAGTAATCCGGCATGGTAGAACAGGGACTCGGGGTTGTCGGGCTTCTCCATCTCCCCGAAGTGCACCCGGCGAGCCCCGGTCCGCATGAACACGATCGCCCACATCACGCCCGCATAGACGTAGAACCAGTGCAACTCACCGAGTTCAACACCGGTGAGCCGCTGATAGGTGGCCCGCACATCGTCTTCGCGCAGCACCTGCGGCAGCCCCGGCAACCCGGCCAACCCCGCGAGTTCCTCGAACACCAGGTGAGCGAAGATCGTCCACGACACATCCAGCTCGCGCGGACCCAGGGCCACCATCTCCCAGTCCAGCACGGCTACCGGACGGAAGCCGCGGTAGAGCACGTTGCCGACCCGGGAGTCACCCCAGCACAGCACCGTCTCGCCGGCGGCCGCACCCGCCGGCCAGTTCGCCTCCAGCCAGGCGAAGGTGCGATCCAGCAGCGGCGAGCGCCCGATGTCGGGCACCGCGAACTCGTACCAATCCCGGACGTGGTCGAAGTGCCGTCGCAGCGCAGTGTCGCCGCCGGACCCGTCGTCGCCCTCGGCGAGGAAGTCGAAGCGCTGCGCGGCATCGGGGATCGCGTGCAGCTTGGCCAGCACCTCGATGGTGGAGTCCTGCAGATTGCGTTGCTGTTCGGCGGTCGCGTCGGAGAACCAGTTGCTGCCGAAGGTGTAGGGCATGACGTCGGGGGGGACCTCGCCGTCGACGCGGTCCATCAAAAAGAAGGGCCGGCCCAGCACCTCGCCGGTCGGTTCGATCCAGCGGACCTTGGGCACCGGGATGTCGGTGAGTTCACCGACCCGCCGCATCACCTCGAACTGGTGGTCCAGTCGGTAGGCCACGAACACCGGGACGTCTTCGTCGGTGGGGGCCACCCGCATCACCCAACGCTGTTCGACGGGGGCTCCATCGGAGATCCAGCGGCCCGTGAGCATGATGGTCTCCGACGACATGCCGTTGGTGTCGACCCCGCTTTCCACGGTGATCTCCGGCGCGGCCCCGTCGGGCAACTGCGTCCCGAGCCAGCGAGACATTACCGTGGGCAGGGTGGTGACATCGCGGCTGGAGCGTTGGATCCGGCCGACATCTTTTTCCACAGTCGGTTGGTCGACCACGGTATCGTCCTCCGTCAGACTAATTACGATACGACAGGTAGCGTTATGAAAGCAGAACCTTCATCGGTTGACAAGGGGCCGGGCGCCGGGCGACCCCGCGATCCTCGTATCGACGCTGCCATACTGCGGGCGGCCGCGGAACTGGTTGTCGAAGTCGGGTATTCGAATCTGAGCCTGGCGGCTGTCGCGGAGCGGGCCGGGACCACCAAGACCGCGCTGTATCGCCGGTGGCCCAGCAAGGCCGAACTGGTGCACGAGGCCGTGCTGTCCGTGCCGCCGAGTGCGGTGACCGCACCGCCGGGCGACGTGGCCGGCGACCTGCGGGCGATGATGGCCGGCGCGCGTGAGGCGTTGACCAGTCCGGTGGTGCGGGCCGCACTGCCCGGCCTGATCGCGGACATGGCGACCAACGCCGAGTTGACTGCCCGGGCCCTGGAACGATTCCAGGGTCTGTTCGACGTGATGCGGGGCTGGGTGGCCGCGTCGGTGGCCCGGGGTGACGCGCGAGCAGATGTGGACCCCGACCGGTTGGTTGAACTGATCGGCGGCGCAACGTTGTTGGGCATGTTCCTGCGCCCCGATGATGATCTCGGCGGTGATTGGGTGGAACGGACCGCCGCCATCATCGCTCACGGCGTGATGGCCTAGCCGGATGCCCGAATTCACCCGACCCCTGCCCTTCCCGGCCGACTGGGCATCGCTGCTGGTGCTGGTCCCACACCCGGACGATCCCGAATACGGCACCGCCGCCGCAGTCGCCAAATGGACCGCTACCGGCAAAACCGTCCGCTATGCCTTGGCCAGCAGTGGGGAAGCGGGCATCGCCGGCATGGCAGCGGAGCAGGCCGGGCCGCTGCGCGAGGACGAGCAACGGCGGGCGGCGGCCATCGTGGGGGTGTCTCACGTCGACTTCTGGGGCTTCCCGGACAGCAACATCCGCAACACGCCGGAGTTGCGTGCCAAGATCGCCTCGGTGATCGGCGAGGCGCGACCCGACGTGGTGGTGGCCATCTACGGCGGTGCGGAATTCGGGCCGGGCATGCCCAACCAGAGCGACCACATCGAGTTCGCGGCCGCGGTCACCGACGCCTGGGACAGCCTGACCGACCCGCCGCGCTGGCTGTTCCAGAACGGCCCCGGGGCCACCCACATCGAGACCGTGGACGGCTACCTCGACGCCGCGGTCGACTCACTGGCCGAACACGAGGTCTACCTGTCGGTGCTCGATCCCGACACCGCGGTGCGTGAGCAAGCCCGCGGCGTGGTCGAGATGACGACGTCGGGCCACACCGACGGTCCGGCATCCGGCTTCATCCTGCAGCGGAGCACGCTGGGATGAGCGGACCCACGCCCCGGCTGCGGATCGGCGTGCTCGGTGCCGCGCGGATCACTCCGGTGTCGCTGCTCAAACCCGCTGCCGACAACCCCGCGGTGGTGGTGAGCGCAGTCGCAGCACGCGACATCGGTCGCGCGCGCGCCTTCGCCGCCAAGCACGGCATCGACCGGGTCCACGACAGCTACGACGCGCTGGTCGCCGACCCCGAGGTCGACGCCGTCTACAACCCACTGCCCAACAACCTGCACGGGCGATGGACGCGGGCGGCGCTGGCCGCCGGCAAGCATGTGCTCTGCGAGAAGCCGTTCACCGCCAACGCCGACGAGGCCCGCGAGATCGCCGAGGTGGCCGCGCACACCGACCGGGTGGTGATGGAGGCGTTCCACTACCGCTACCACCCGATGACGTTGCGCATCGAGGAGATCATCGCCTCGGGGGAGTTGGGAACGCTGCGGCGGGTGGAGGCCGCGCTGAGCTTCCCGCTGCCCCGGTTCTCCGACATTCGTTACGACATCTCGCTGGCCGGCGGGGCGTTGATGGACGCCGGCTGTTACGCGGTGCACATGGCCCGCACCTTCGGCTGTGCGACACCGGAAGTCATTTCCGCGCAGGCGAAACTGCGCGACCCGCAGATCGACCGCGCCATGACCGCGCAGTTGCGGTTCCCGGCCGGGCACACCGGGGCGGTTCGCTGCTCACTGTGGTCGTCGAACCTGTTGCAGGTCAGCGCCCGGGTGGTCGGCGATCGCGGTGAGCTACGCGCGCTCAATCCGCTGATGCCGCAGTACTTCCACCGGCTGCGGGTGCACTCGCAGCGGGGCAAGCGCGTCGAGCGTTTCACCCACCGGGCCTCCTACGCCTACCAGCTCGACGCGTTCGCCGACGCCGTGCTGCGTGGCGCGCCGGTGCTGACCACGCCGCAGGATGCGATCGAGAACATGAGCGTCATCGACGCGATCTACCAGGCCGCCGGGCTTGCGGTGCGCCAGCCGAGTTGAGCGCAGACCGTCGGCGGCTCATGCTGTTTCAGGCGCCGTGGCCCGCTTCGATATCGTCGACGTCGGAAAAGGCGAGCAGCTCCTCGGTGCGCTGGGGCGCGTACCCGGCGATGGGTTCCAGCAGGTAGCCCAGATGGTCGCCGAGCTCGATACGACTCAGCGTCTTGCCGACGAACCATGCTGGGGCGTCGTCGAGGATCGGCATTCCCGCTGGGCCGCTGTGCCAGGAGCAGTGCTCGAATTTGTCGATGTCGTCGCCGGTCTGGCCGCCGAAAAGCCGGGCGAGTTCAATGTCGCGGCGCGACAGGACATGGACGGCCAGATGCCCGGACTGGGCCGCCACCCCGAAGGTGTGGTTGCGTTTGGACACCCCGACCAGAAACTTCGGCGGCTCCAAGCTTGTTTGAGTGGCGAACCCGACCAGACAGCCCGAGGCATGGCCGTCGGCCGCGGTCGTCACCACGAACATGGTGTAGTCCAGCATCGCGACCAGGCGCTGAAATGATTCGTCGTCCACCTGTCCATGATGTACCCGCGCACGAGGGCGATGCCCCAACTGATTGCCGCGTGGCTAGAGCCGATCCCAGTTCGGGGGCCGTTTCTCCCGATGTGCGAGGGCGGCTTCGGTGGGATTGTTGGTGAACCCGCTCAGCACCTGGGTGCGGTTCTCGATCTCCTTGGCGTGCCGCAGGCTGGGTGCGTCCAGGGCGGCGTTGAGGCCGATCTTGGTCTGCCAGACCCCGTAGGCGTTGTTCCGCGCGATCGAGTGCGCCATGGCGGTCGCCGCGGCCATGAGTTCGTCCGGCGCGACGACCTGGTGCACCAGTTTGATGCGGTAGGCCTCGTCGGCATCGATGATGCGCCCGGTCAGCATGAGTTCACGGGCGACACCGGCGCCGACGGTCTTGGGCAGCAGATAACTGGTGCCCATATCCATCGAAGAGAACCCGGCGGTGATGAACACCGACCCGAACCGGGAATCCTCGGAACCGATGCGGATGTCGCAGTGCAGCGCGAACGCCAAGCCGCCGCCGACAGCGACGCCGTTGACCGCGGCGATCACCGGGATCGGTAGCTCGTAGAGCCGGGTGAGCTGGTCGGCGAGCCGAACCTGCGCGTCGTAGGTGATCTTGAAGGCCGGACTGTTGCTCGGTGGGGTCCACGGCTCACCCGTACCACTGAGGTCGGCGCCGGCGCAGAAGCCCCGCCCGGCGCCGGTCAGGATCGCCACCCGGAACCTACCGCTGCTGAGTTCGTCGAGGGCTGCGTCCATCCCGTCGATCAGTGTCCCGTCGATGGCGTTCAACCGTTCGGGCCGGTTCAAGGTGACGCAGGCGATGTGATCCTCAAGGGCTGTGAGTGTCACCGCAGTCATGGATTCACCCTAGTGCTCACGTGCCCTGGAACTCATGCGATCTGAAGACCAGCGGACCGGGGTCAAGGAGTGCGAAAGCTGTTACCGTGACTGCCGTGTTGGCAGGCCGGCCGCATCACCGCGAATCCTCACCGGGGGCGTCGACCGCTCCGGAAGGGAGTGTGATCCGATGACACCACTACAGGGGCGCGCCGCGATCGTCACCGGTGCCAGCCGGGGCCTGGGGCGAGAGATTGCCAAGGCGTTGGCGGCCCAAGGCGCAGCGGTGGCGGTCGTCGCACGCACCGATCAGACCTGGGATGAACGGCTTCCCGGCACCATCGGGTCGGTCGTGGCCGAGATCGAGGCCGCCGGCGGTCGCGCCGTTCCGATTCGCGCCGACCTTCTTGACCCCGATGACGTGACGCGTCTGGTGTCGCAGGCACGCGATGCGTTGGGGCCCATCACGGTCCTGGTGAACAACGCGGCGTTCACCGCTCCCGGACGGCCGCCCACGTCGAAGTCCGCCAGCAGGCCGGCAGCCAAACCCGCCGTGCGACCACCCACAACCGGTGCGACAAAGGCCAATTGGCCGGGCGTACTGGGCATACCGCTGCCGGCGTACCGCCGCCACTTCGAGATCGCGGTGTTCGCCGCTTACGACCTGATCCAGTTGGTGTGCCCGGACATGATCGCGGCGGGCCGGGGATCGGTCGTCAACATCACCTCTGTCGCCGCACGACGACCCGGCAACGGTCCCTATGCGGACCGCAGCGGCGGTGTGCTGCCGGGCTACGGCGGGTCCAAGGCGGCTCTGGAGCACTTGACGCAGTGCGCGGCCTACGAACTGCAGGATCACAACATCGCCGTCAACGCGCTCTCGCCGTCCAAACCCATTCCGACGCCCGGTCTTTCCTATTACGTGAGCGAGTTCGACGAGGTGGCCTCGGCCGAGGAGTTCGCGCAGGCGGCGGTCCAGTTGGTGCAGGTCGATCCTGACGTGGTGACCGGGCGCGTGATCGGGCACCAAGAGGTACTCGACGGCAGCTTCCGCCCGTGGGAAGGCGATGGCGGCGCGATCTGATCGCCGCGCGCCCAGACCGTCGAAACCGGGATCGGCCGGTCAGAGCGCGAATACCGTGGCCGCGTCCACCAGGTCCAGCAACGGCTGCGGAAATACCCCGAGCACGATGGTGACCACGGCGCACAGCGCGATCGCCGCTTTGCTCCACACGCTGGGAAGCACCAGGATCGGCGGCTCGTCGGGGGAGTCGGTGAAGAACATCAGCACGATCACCCGAACGTAGAAGTAGGCGGCGACACCACTGGTGATCACACCGATGACCACCAGTGGGACGGCACCGCCCTCGGCGGCCGCCTTGAACACGGCGAACTTGCTGACGAACCCACTGGTCAGCGGAATGCCCGCGAACGCCAGCAGGAACATCGAAAACAACAGACCCACAACGGGATAACGCTGCCCCAGGCCGGCCCACCGGGACATATCGAGCTCCTCTTCGCCGCCGGAGCCGCGAATCAGGTTCACCACCGCGAACGCGCCCACCGTGGAAAAGCTGTAGGTGACCAGATAGAACAGCGTCGAGGAGACACCCGCGGGAATCGCAGACAGCACGCCGGTCAGCACGAAACCGACATGAGCGATCGAGGAGTACGCCAGCATCCGCTTGACGTCGGTCTGGGTGATCGCGGCGATGGTGGCGACCGCCATGGTCAACACCGAGATCAGCCACAACAACGGACGCCACTGATCGTGCAGCGCCGGCAGGGCGACATAGATGATCCGCAGCATCGCCCCGAACGCGGCGACCTTGGTGGCGGCCGCCATGAATCCGGTGATCGGTGTCGGCGCGCCGACGTAGACATCGGGGACCCAGGAATGGAACGGCACGGCGCCGACCTTGAAGAACAGCCCCACCAACAACAGCCCGGCGCCGATCAGCGCAAGTGGATCACCGCTGTGGGAGAACAACTGCTCGCCGATGTCGGGCAGCGTCAGCGTTGCGGTGGCGCCGTAGATCAAGGCGGCGCCGAACAGGAACAGCGCCGACGAGAACGCACCCAGCAGAAAGTATTTCAGCGCCGCTTCCTGCGACAGCAGGCGACGGTAGCGGGCCAGCCCGCAGAGCAGATACAGCGGCAGCGACAGCACTTCGAGTGCCACGAACATGGTGACCAGGTCGTTGGCGGCGGTGAACACCATCATGCCGCCGATCGCCAACACGATCAGCGGGAACACCTCGGTCTGGGTCACCCCGGAGCGTGCCGCCTCGAGCTCGATGGCGCCGCCCGGGACCGCCGAAGCCTGCGGAGTGAAGGAGTCCAGGCCTGCTTTCCCGCGGGCGGCGGAGGACACCGCCGGCGCGGGCGCGGCGCCCGGCCCCTCGGGAAGAGTGGCGCCGACATTGCGTTCGGCGGTGAAGATGACGGCCATGATCCCGACCAGCAGCACGGTGCCCTGCAGCACCAGTGCCGGCCGGTCGACGGCCACCGCGCCCAGCACCGCGATCCGACCGCCGTCCGGAACCTCGCGTCCCACCGCGACGACGGCGACGAACGCGGCGGCCAGCCCGCCGACGGAGAGCAGGACCTGTGTCAGGTAGCGCGCTCGCCGCGCCACGAACGCCTCGAAGAGCACGCCGGTGACCGCGGTGCCGAAGACGATCAGCAGCGGCAATATGAGGTCGTATTCGATATGGGGTGTTGGCATGCCCGACATGGTCAGTGCGCCCCCTCAGCGGTCAGCAGTGCCGGGTCGGTTTGACCGATCGTGGTCATGGTGTGCTCAACCCCCGGGTTGATGATGTCCAGCGCCGGTTTCGGGTAGAAGCCCAGGAACAGCAGCAGTGCGATCAATGGTGCGACGACGACGAGTTCACGCGGCACCAGGTCGCGGATGCGTTCGTTGCCGGCAGTGACCGGGCCGGTCATCACCCGCTGATAGAGCCACAACATGTAGATCGACGACAGCACCAGCGCGGTCGTGCCTATCGTCGCTGCCAGCCAGTACCGGTTGAAAGTGCCCAGCAATACCAGGAATTCGCTGATGAACGGTGCGAGCCCGGGCAGTGACAGGGTGGCCATCGCCGCGACCATGAAGGTGCCGGCCATGACCGGGGCCACCTTCTGCACGCCGCCGTAGTCGGCGATCGCCCGGGCGCCGTCGCGCCGGGAGATCAGGAATCCGGCGATCAGGAACAGCGCCGCGGTGGACAGCCCGTGGTTGAGCATGTACAGCGTCGAACCGCTTTGGCCCTGGCTGGTCATCACGAAGATGCCCAGAATGATGAAACCGAAGTGGGAGATCGACGTGTAGGCGATCAACCGCATGATGTCACGCTGGCCGATCGCCACCATCGCGCCGTAGACCACCCCGATCACCGCCAGCACGATGATGGCCGGACGGAAATACGTCGAGGCGTCCGGGAACAGTTGGAGGCAGTACCGCAGCATGCCGAAGGTCCCCACCTTGTCCATGACCGCCATCATCAGCACCGCGGTAGCCGGGGTGGACTCCACCGCGGCGTCGGGCAGCCACCGGTGCAGCGGCCACAGCGGAGCCTTGACCGCGAACGCGAACATGAAACCGGCGAACAGCAGCTTGAGCACACCCGGATCCACGGTGGTGGTGGCAGAGGAG
Source organism: Mycobacterium sp. IDUB_21 (assembly GCF_055419425.1). Lineage (NCBI taxonomy): Bacteria > Bacillati > Actinomycetota > Actinomycetes > Mycobacteriales > Mycobacteriaceae > Mycobacterium > Mycobacterium sp. IDUB_21. Next base: position 286,454 of record NZ_JBVAXQ010000003.1, read on the forward strand.
AACAGGGAGACCAGTTCGCGGAAGTCGAACGTGCCCGACCCCCCCGGACCTTCAGCGGCGCTCACCACGTACACCCCGATCACTGCGGCCAGCATGATCAAGCCACCGAACAGGTTGTAGAGCAAGAACTTCAATGCCGCGCGAGATCGACCCGCGCCGTTGCCGAAGCCGCCGATCATGAAGTACATCGGGATCAGCATCGCCTCGAAGAACACGTAGAACAGCAGCACGTCCAGCGAGACCAGCGAGATCAGCACCATCGCCTCGACGGTCAGGGTGAGCGCGGCGAAGGCGTGCGGGCCGCGGCTTCGCCGGCCACCGTCGTTCCAGCCGGCCAGCATCAGCAGTGGTACCAGCCCGGCGGTCAGCAGTGCCAGTATCACCGCGATACCGTCCACGCCGAGCGTGTAGCTCGCCCCGAACGCCGGTATCCAGGAATGGCTTTCGACGAACTGGTAGGGGGCGGCGACGGGTGTCGTGTCGAAACCGGTGGTGACCACGATCGCCACCGCCAGCGTCGCCAGGCTCACCACCAGCCCGGCCCACTTCGCCAGCTGCGCGGCCCCGGCCGGCAGCACGATGACCAGGCCGGCGCCAACCAGCGGCAGCAGCCACAGCAGGCTCAGCCAGGGCAGGTGCGTGTTCACAGTTGCACCGCCAGGACTACCGCGACGACCAGCACCGTGCCGGCCAGCATGGTCAGCGCATAGGACCGCACGAAGCCGGTCTGCAGGCGCCGAACCAGGATCGATGCGATCGCGACCAGCCCGGCCCCCGTGTTGACCGAACCGTCGACCACCCGGTCGTCGACGTCGACCAGGACTTGCGCCAGTCGGTTACCCGGACGCATGAACACCTCCTCGTTGAAGGCATCGCCGTAGAGATACTCCCGGGCCGCCACCGTCAGGGGCGACACATCGGCGGGTGCGGTGATCGGTATCGGTTTGCGGCTGTACATGCGGTACGCCACCGCGACGCCGAGCAGGACGATCCCCAAAGTGACGGCTCCGGTGAGCCAGGACGGGATGGCATGCGCCGCCTCGTGGCCGACCACCACCGGCGCCACAACGGGTTCCAGCCAATGCTCGAGTCGCCCGCCGACGGCCAACACACCACCGGAAAACACTGCGCCGACGGCCAACACGATCATCGGCCAGGTCATCACCCGCGGAGACTCGTGTGGATGCTGTAGCGCCCGCTCTGCGGTCACTTCGCTCTCGTCGGCCGCCCAGCGGCGCTCGCCACCGAACGTCATCAGCATCACCCGGGTCATGTAGAACGCGGTGATGCCGGCGCCCAGGATCGTGACCGCGCCCAAGACCCAGCCTCGCGTCCCGCCGGTAGCCAGCGCGGCCTCGATGATGGCGTCCTTGGACCAGTAGCCGGCGAACGGTGGCACCCCGATGATCGCCAGATAACACAGTCCGAACGTCACGAACGTCACCGGCATGAAGGCCCGCAGCGCGCCGTAGCGGCGCATGTCCTGTTCGTCGTTCATCCCGTGCATCACCGAACCGGAACCCAGGAACAGCCCGGCCTTGAAGAAACCGTGGGTGAGCAGGTGCAGGATCGCGACGGCGTAGCCGGCAGGGCCGAGGCCCGCGGCCAGCACCATATAGCCGATCTGGCTGACGGTGGAGGCGGCCAGCGCCCGCTTGATGTCGTCTTTGGCGCAGCCGATGATCGCACCGAACAGCAGCGTGATCGCGCCGACCACCACGACCGCCAGCCGGGCGTCGGCGGACAGGTCGAACACCGGGCCCGACCGCACGATCAAATACACCCCGGCGGTCACCATGGTGGCGGCGTGGATCAGTGCCGACACCGGGGTGGGGCCCTCCATCGCGTCGAACAACCAGGCCTGCAGCGGCACCTGCGCAGACTTGGCGCAGGCCCCCAGCAGCAGCAGCAGCCCGATGGCGGTGGTCCACCCGCTCGGCCCGGCGGCCTGGGCGGCGCCGAAGACCCCGTCGTAGGACAGCGTGCCGAACGCGGCGAACATGACGAACATGGCCAGCGACAGTCCGAAGTCACCGACCCGGTTGGACACGAAAGCCTTCTTGCCGGCCGCGGCTGCGACCGGCCGGCCGTACCAGAACCCGATCAGCAGGTAGGACGCCAGGCCGACGCCTTCCCAGCCCACGTAGAGGGCCAGGTAGTTGTCGGCGACGACCAGCAGCAGCATCGCCGCGACGAACAGGTTCAGGTAGGCGAAAAATCTGCGGCGATCGGGATCGGTCTTCATGTAGCCGATCGAATAGATGTGGATCAACGCGCCCACTCCGCTGATCAGCAACACGAAACAGATCGACAGCGGATCGATCAGCACCCCGAAGTCGACGTGCAGGGCGCCGACCGGCACCCAGCTGAACAGGTGGGTGTGAATCGCCCGATCCTCGCCCGGCCGGCTCAGCATGTCGGCCAGCAGTGCCAGCCCGATCCCGAACGAGGAGAGCACGGTGGCGCAGCCCAGCAGGTGCCCCCACCGGTCGGTCCGCCGCCCGCCGACCAACAAGATCAACGCGCCGGCCGCCGGGAGGGCCACCAGCAGCCAGCCCAGCTGGCTCAGATTCGTCATAGAGCTCCCCAACTCCTAGCCGCGCAGTAGGTTCGCGTCGTCGACCGACACGGATCGCCGGGCCCGGAAGATCGTCATGATGATGGCCAGGCCGATCACCACCTCGCAGGCGGCGACGACCATCGTGAAGAACGCCACCATCTGGCCGTCGAGCTGGGAGTGCAGCCGGGCGAAGGTGACGAACGCCAGATTGGCGGCGTTGAGCATCAGCTCGACGCACATGAACATCACCAAGGCATTGCGCCGCAACATCACTCCGGTGGCGCCGAGGGTGAACAGCATCGCCGAAAGGTAGAGATAGTTCTCCGGATTCACTGGCCCGATTCCTCCCCGTTGACCGCTGCACCGGCGTCGCCGGCGGGTGCGGCGTTCCCGGTGGCGCCGACCCAGCGGTGCGTCAAGGTGTCTGACACCGACAACTCCGAGTAGGACCCGTCGGGCAACCGGGCGGCGATGTCGACGGCATTGTGGCGGGCGTAGACGCCCGGTGTCGGCAGCGGCGTCGGGTGGTGGCCGGCCTGGAAGCGCTGGATGGACAGTTCCCGCTGGGTTATCCGCGGTTGCAGGCGCTCGCGATGCGTCAGCACCATGGCCGCCACCACCGCAGTGATCAGCAACGCGCTGGTCAGCTCGAACGCCCAGAGGTAGCGGGTGAAGATCAGCGCCGCCAGCCCCTCGACGTTGCTCTGGCCCAGCTCCGCCGAGTCGCCGGTCGCCGCGGCGGGAGCACCGATTCGGCGCAGGTGCATTGTCCCGCCGCCGATCCCGGCGATCAGCAGTACCCCGAAGCCGATCCCGGCGAGCGTCGAGCCGATCCGCTGGCCGCGCAGGGTCTCGACCAATGACTCGACGGAGTCGACCCCGATCAGCATCATCACGAAAAGGAACAGCATCATCACGGCGCCGGTGTAGACCACGATCTGCACCACACCGAGGAACATCGCGTCCTGGACGAAATAGAACACGGCCAGGACGAGCATCGTCATCGCCAGAAACAGTGCCGAATACACCGCCTTGGCGGCGGTGACGACCCCGACCGCACCGATGAGCGCACACGCGCCGAGAACCCAGAACGCCACGGCCTCCCCGGTGGAGGTGCGGACGACGACGTCGGCGGCAAGCAGTGTGGTGCCCATCAGGCCTTGCCCTGCTTCTTCCGGTCCAACATCACGAACAGGTCCGGGTTCTCGTCGAGTCCGTCCGGGCTGACCCTGCCCAGGTAGTAGTCCTTCTCGGTGGCGCCGTCCGGCATCGGGTGTGGCGGTGAGGTCATGCCGGGCTCCAGCGGCGCCAGCAGTTGGTCGCGCTCCAAGATCAAATCGGCACGGTTGTCCGCGGCCATCTCGTAGTCGTTGGTCATCGTCAGCGCGCGGGTGGGGCAGGCCTCGATGCACAGTCCGCAGCCGATACAGCGCAGGTAGTTGATCTGGTAGACACGGCCGTAACGTTCGCCGGGGGAGAAGCGTTCGTCGTCGGTGTTGTCGGCGGCCTCCACATAGATGGCGTCGGCCGGACAGGCCCACGCGCACAGTTCGCAGCCGATGCACTTCTCCAACCCGTCCGGATGCCGGTTGAGCTGGTGGCGGCCGTGATAGCGCTTCGCCGTCGGCTTCTTGGTCTCCGGGTAGCCGTCGTTGATCGGCCGTTTGAACATCGTCTTCCAGGTGACGCCGAACCCGGCCAGCGCGTCTCTGAGCTTAGCCATTGACATCCTCCTTGACCCGCGGTGAATTACGCTGCGGCAGCGGTGGTGTCGGGAATGAACCCCCGGACGAGGTCAGTGCGCTGGCGGGCGGTGGCGCGGGCTCGACACGCCGGGTGTTCACCGCGCTGAAGCGGCGATGCAGCAACAGCAGTACCACCAGCGTGGTGATCGTGCTGAGACCTATCAGCACGATTTCCCAGTGCTGGTAGCCGTCATTGCGCAGGCTGCGCATCACCGCGGCGACCAGCACCCAGACCAGCGCCAGCGGGATCAGGATCTTCCAGCCCAGCGCCATGAACTGGTCGTAGCGGAGCCGGGGCAGGGTGGCACGCAGCCAGATGTAGATGAAGATGAAACCCCACACCTTGGCGGTGAACCACAGCAGCGGCAACCATCCCTGGTTGGCGCCGGCCCACATGTTGAGCGGGAACGGTGCGTGCCAGCCGCCGAAGAACAATGTGACGGCCAACGCCGAAACCGTGGTGATGTTGATGTATTCGGCCAGGAAGAACAATGCGAACTTCAACGACGAATACTCGGTGTGGAAGCCGCCGACGAGCTCGCCCTCGGCCTCGGGCAGATCGAATGGCGCACGGTTGGTTTCACCGACCATCGCCGTCAGATAGACCATGAACGACGGCAGCAACAGGAACGCGAACCACATCCGGTCCTGGGCCGCCACGATGCCCGAGGTGGACATCGTCCCGGCGTAGAGGAACACCGACGCGAACGCCAGCCCCATCGCGACCTCGTAGGAGATCACCTGGGCGGTGGAGCGGATTCCGCCCAGCAGCGGGTAGGCCGACCCCGACGACCAGCCGGCCAGGATGATCCCGTACACCCCGATCGAGGACATCGCCAAGACGAACAGCACCGCGATCGGCAGGTCGGCGAGCTGCAACGCGGTGCGATGGCCGAAGACACTGACTTCCGGGCCGAACGGGATCACCGCGAACGCGGTGATCGCCGGCACCGTCGAGATGACCGGAGCCATCACGTAGATCGCGCGGTCAACGCCGAAGGGGGTGATGTCTTCCTTCAGGGCCAGCTTGACGCCGTCGGCGAGACTCTGCAGCCAGCCCTTCGGTCCGACCCGGTTGGGCCCGGGCCGCATCTGCATGCGCCCCAGCACTTTTCGTTCGATGACGATGGCGAACAGCACCGTCAACACCAGGAATCCGAAGACGGCCACCACCTTGGCCAGCATCAGCCACCAGGGAATGCTCATGGTCTGCGTCCAATCCGTACCACCGCACCCGGGCTGACCCCGAGATTGCGGTGCACCGCTGAGTCAGCAGAATTCATCGGCAGCCACACCACCCGGTCCGGCATCTCGGTGATGACCAGTGGCAGGGTGATGTCTCCATGCTCGGTGCTGACCGTGACCGGATCGCCGGGCGCGGCATCGATCTCGGCGGCGGTCGGTGCCGACAGTCGCGCCACCGGCTTGCGGGCGGTGCCGGCCAGGTTCGGTTCACCGGCCTGCATCAATCCGTTGTCCAGCAGCATGCGCCAGCCGGCCAGCACGGCTTCGCCGGAGTCAGGCTGTCCCGGACGGCCCGGCGTGACGTCGGGGGCGGCCACCCGCTCGCCGTCCCAGGCGCCCAACCGGGTCAGCTCGTCGCGCGCCGCCTCCTCGGTGGAAAGCCCCAGATCGACACCCATCTCCTCGGCGAGCGCGTCGAGCACCCGCACGTCGGACAGGGTGCCGCGCTCAGCCAGCGCCACACCGAACCGGCGGTGGCGGCCCTCCCAGTTGAGATAGGTGCCGGACTTCTCGACCGCCGCCGCGATCGGCAGGACCACATCGGCGCGTTCGGTGATCTCGCTGTGCCGCAACTCGATGCTGACCAGGAATCCGATCGCGTCCAGGGCGGCCAGCGCCGCGGCCGGGTCGGCCAGGTCGGCCGGTTCGACCCCGCCGACCAGCAGCGCCCCCAATGTGCCCTCGGCGGCGGCCGCCAAGATGGCATCGGTGTCGCGTCCGGTCTGCGACGGCAGCTCGTCGGGGCCGTCCAGGCCCCACGCTTGCGCGATCTCGGCCCGCGCGGATGCGTCGCTCAGCGGACGCCCGCCCGGCAGCAGCCCCGCCAGGGCGCCGCACTCCAGCGCGCCGCGCTCCCCGGCACGTCGCGGCACCCAGGCCAGCCGCGCACCGGTCGCGTCGGCCAGCCGAACCGCTGCCGACAGCGCGCCGGGTGAGCCCGCCAATCGCTCGCCGACCAGCACCACCGCGCCGGGTTGGCGCAGCAGCTGCCCCAATTCGCTTTGGGATGAGTCATTGTGCAGGCCGTCCAGCGCCGTTGCCTCGTCGCCGGGAACGGTCGGCAGCAGGGTGCCGAACATCTTGTCCAGCGCGCGGTCGGCGAACGGCGCTACCGCGAACACTTTGGTGTCCTTCTTGCGGGCGGCTTTGCGCAGCCGCAGGAAGATGATCGGCGATTCCTCCTCGGGTTCCAGGCCGACCAGCAGCACTGTTCGGGCGGTTTCGAGGTCGGCGTAGCTGACCCCGATCCCGCGCCCGGCCACCCGGGCGCCCAGGAACGTGGCCTCCTCGGCGGACTGGATGCGCGCCCGGAAGTCGATGTCGTCACCGCGCAGCGCCACCCGGGTGAACTTGGCGTAGCCGTAGGCGTCTTCGGCGGTCACCCGGCCACCCACCAGCACACCGGTGCGTCCGCGGGCCGCGGCCAGGCCGCGAGCCGCCACCGCCACCGCGTGCGGCCACGAGGTGGGGACCAGGTTCCCGTTGTCGTCGCGCACCAGCGGCGTGCTGATCCGGTCGGGCTGGACGGCGTAGGTGAACGCCCAACGCCCCTTGTCGCAGTTCCACTCCTCGTTGACGTCCGGATCGTCGCCGGCCATCCGCCGCATCACCTTGCCGCGGCGGTGATCGGTGCGCTGGGCGCAGCCGGCCGCGCAGTGCTCGCAGACGCTGGGTGTGGACACCAGGTCGAACGGGCGGGCCCGGAACCGGTACGAGGCGCCGGTGAGCGCCCCCACCGGGCAGATCTGCACGGTGTTGCCGGAGAAGTAGGAGTCGAACGGCGTCTCGGTGTAGATGCCGACCTGCTGCAGCGCGCCGCGATCCATCATCTCGATGAACTTGTCCCCGGCGATCTCGTCGGCGAACCGGGTGCAGCGCGCGCACAGGATGCAGCGGTCCCGGTCCAGCAGTACCTGCGAGGAGATGTTGATCGGCTTGGGATAGGTCCGCTTGGCCTCTTCGAAGCGAGTCTCGGTGCGGCCGTGGCTCATCGCCTGGTTCTGCAGCGGGCACTCGCCGCCCTTGTCGCAGGTCGGGCAGTCCAGCGGGTGGTTGATCAGTAGCAGTTCCATCACCAGGTGCTGGGCTCGATCGGCTTCGGCGGAGGTGTGTTGGGTGCGCACCACCATGCCCTCGGCGGCGGCCACCGCGCAGGACGGCTGCGGCTTGCGCTGGCCCTCCACCTCGACCATGCACTGCCGGCACCAGGCGACCGGGTCCAGCAGCGGGTGGTCGCAGAACCGCGGGATCTCGATCCCCAGTTGCTCGGCGGCCCGAATGATCAAGGTGCCCTTGGGAACCGTGATCTGCCGGTCGTCGATGGTGACCGTCACCGACTCGGGGTTCTCCTGCCGATCGGGCCCGGTCACGCCGCACCGCCGTCTGCTCCGCCTGCCACGTACATGCTCTCTTTCGGGTCGAACGGGCAGCCCCCGTCAAGATGGGCGATGTATTCGTCACGGAAGTACTCGATCGACGACTTCACCGGCATCGCCGCACCATCTCCCAAGGCGCAGAAGGACTTCCCGAACAGCACGTCGGCGATGTCCAGCAATGTGTCGAGGTCTTCGCGGGTTCCGCGGCCGGTCTCCAGCCGTTCGTAGATCGGCACCAGCCAGTAGGTGCCTTCGCGGCACGGTGTGCACTTCCCGCAGGACTCGTGCTTGTAGAACTCCGACCAGCGCCGGGCCGCGCGCACCACGCAGGTGGTCTCGTCGAAGATCTGTAATGCCTTGGTGCCCAACATCGAGCCGGCCGACGCCATACCCTCGTAGTCCAGCGGGATGTCGAGGTGTTCTTCCGTCAGCAGCGGGGTCGACGACCCGCCCGGCGTCCAGAACTTCAGCCGGTGCCCGTCGCGTATCCCACCGGCGTAGCCGAGCAGTTCACGCAGCGTGATACCCAGCGGGGCCTCGTACTGGCCGGGCCGCTTCACGTGCCCGGACAGCGAATACAGGGTGAAGCCGCGAGACTTCTCGGTGCCCATCGAGCGGAACCAGTCCGCTCCGTTGTGCAGGATCGACGGCACGCTGGCGATGGATTCGACGTTGTTGACCACGGTGGGCGAGGCGTACAACCCGGCCACCGCCGGGAACGGCGGTCGCAGCCGCGGCTGGCCCCGGTAGCCCTCCAGTGAATCGATCAGCGCGGTCTCCTCGCCGCAGATGTAGGCGCCGGCTCCGGCATGCACCGTGATGTCCAGGTCGAAACCGCTGCCGCCGATATCGGTGCCCAGCAGACCGGCCGCGTAGGCTTCGGCGACCGCGGCGTGCAGTCGGCGCACCACCGGCAGTACCTCGCCGCGCACGTAGATGAACGCCTGCCGGGCCCGGATCGCGTAGCAGCAGATGATCATGCCCTCGATGAGCACGTGCGGCGTCGCCATCAGCAGCGGCATGTCCTTGCAAGTGCCGGGTTCGGACTCGTCTGCGTTGACCAGCAGATAGTGAGGCTTTGCGCCCGCTCCTTCGTTGCCTTGCGGGACGAAGGACCACTTGGTCCCGGTCGAGAACCCGGCGCCGCCCCGGCCGCGCAGCCCGGATTCCTTGACCAGTTCGATGACCTCGTCGGGCGTCATCTCCAACGCGCGTTTCATACCGGCGTAACCGTCGTGGCGGCGGTAAGTCTCCAGCGTCCACGACTCGGGGTCGTCCCAGTAGCTGCTCAGCACCGGTGTCAGCGGAGTGCCGCCCGCAAGCGTCATTTCCCGCCCCCATTGGCGCTGTTGCCCGGCTCCGGCGCGGCCATCCCGTGTTCGCGCGCGATCTGCAGGCCGACCAGCGTCGCCGCGCCGGCACCGCCCTGGCCGTCGTCGGCGCGTTCGTCGGGAAAGCCGGCGAGAACCCGTTCGGTCTCGGTGAAGCTGCACAACGGCATCCCGCGGGTGGGCCGCACCTCCTGGTCGTCACGCAGCCTGTCGACCAGGTCGCTTGCCGATTCCGGCGTCTGGTTGTCGAAGAACTCCCAGTTGACCATCACCACCGGCGCGTAGTCACATGCGGCGTTGCACTCGATGTGCTCCAGGGTGACCGCCCCGTCGGACGTGGTGTCGTCGGCCCCGTCCTCCATGCCCAGGTGTTCCTTGAGGCGAGCGTAGATGGCGTCGCCACCCATCACCGCGCACAGCGTGTTGGTGCAGACGCCGACCAGGTACTTGCCAGTCGGACCGCGCCGGTACATCGAGTAGAACGACGCGACCCCGGCGACGTCGGCGCCGGTGATTCCGAGCAGCTCGGCGATGAACGCCATACCGGCCGGGGTGATGTAGGAGTCCTGCGCCTGCACCAGATGCAGTAGCGGCAGGATCGCCGAACGCGGCTGTGGGTAGCGGGCGATGATCTCCTTGGCGTCGGCCTCCAGCCGGGCCCGCACGTCGTCGGAGTAGGCGCGCGGCGCATCGGGGTGGTTGAACTGATTGGGTTCCTCCGGCGGCCGGCCCAGCTGCAGAAAGACCCGCTTGCCATCGGTGCCCGCCGTCGCGGGCATCAGCCGGTCCCGCCCCGTTTTGTTGATCTGACCGTTCGTCTCGCTCACCGGTCCACCCCTCCCATGACCGGATCGATGCTGGCAACCGCGGCGATCACGTCGGCGATCAGCCCGCCCTCGCTCATAGCGGCGACCGCCTGCAGGTTGGTGAAGGACGGATCCCGGTAGTGCACCCGGTAGGGCCGGGTGCCGCCGTCACTGACCATGTGCACCCCGAGTTCGCCGCGAGGCGACTCGACCGAGACGAATACCTGCCCCGGCGGCACCCACAGATCTTCGGTGACCCGCTTGAAGTGGTGGATCAGCCCCTCCATCGAGTGGCCCATGATCCAGCCGATGTGCTCCTTGGAGTTGCCCTGCCCATCCGGTCCTACTGTCAGGTCGCCCGGCCAGGCGATCTTGCGGTCTTCGATCATGACCGGACCGGGCCGCAACTTATCCAGACATTGTTCGACGATTTTCAACGACTCCTTGATCTCTGCGATACGGATCAGGTAGCGGCCGTAGGCATCACAGCCGTCATCGGTGATCACATCGAATTCGTAGTCCTCGTAGCCGCAATAGGGTTCTGCACGGCGGACGTCATTCGGCAGGCCGGTGGCCCTCAGGATGGGGCCGGTGATGCCCAGGGCCATGCAGCCGGTCAGGTCCAGGTAGCCCACGCCCTTGGTGCGGGCCTTCCAGATGTAATTCTCGGTGAGCAGGTCCTCGATGTCCTTGAGTCGCTTGGGCATCAGCTCGAGGAAGTCGCGGATCTGGGGTATCGCCTCGTCGGGCAGGTCCACCGACACCCCGCCGGGCCGGATGTACTGATGGTTCATCCGCAGCCCGGTGATCGTCTCGAAGATGTCGAGCACCAACTCGCGTTCGCGGAAGCCGAACAGCATCACCGACAGCGCACCGAGTTCCATACCGCCGGTAGCCAGCGCGACCAGGTGCGAGGAGACCCGGTTGAGTTCCATCATCAGCACCCGGATCACGTTGACGCGCTCTGGGATCTGGTCGGTGACGTCGAGCAGCTTCTCCACCCCGAGGCAGTAGGCGACTTCGTTGAAGAACGGCGCCAAGTAGTCCATCCGGGTCACGAACGTGACGCCCTGGGTCCAGTAGCGGCTTTCCAGGTTCTTCTCGATGCCGGTGTGCAGATAGCCGATGCCGCAACGGGCTTCGGTCACCGTCTCGCCGTCGAGTTCGAGGATCAGCCGCAGCACGCCGTGCGTGGACGGGTGCTGGGGCCCCATGTTGACGACGATGCGTTCGCCGGGATCGGCGGCCTTGGCCGCTTCGACCACCTGGTCCCATTCCTGGCCGCCGACGTTCAGGACGGTCCGGGGCGTCTCGGTGCTCATTACTTGTAAGCCCTCCGCTGGTCCGGCGGCGGTATCTGCGCGCCCTTGTACTCGACCGGGATGCCGCCCAGCGGGTAGTCCTTGCGTTGCGGGTGGCCATGCCAGTCGTCGGGCATCTCGATCCGGGTCAGCGAGGGGTGGCCGTCGAAGATGATCCCGAAGAAGTCGTAGGTCTCGCGCTCGTGCCAGTCCGTGGTGGGATAGATCTTGAACAGCGATGGAATGTGCGGATCCGCATCCGGGGCAGCGACTTCCAGCCGGACCCGGCGATTGTGGGTGATGGACCGCAACGGGTAGACCGCATGCAGCTCGCGGTCGGTGTCCGCGGGGTAGTGCACACCGGAGACCCCGAGGCTCAGCTCGAAGCGCAGGGCCGGTTCGTCGCGCAGCAGCTGGGCGACCGCCGGGAGCTGCGCCCGGTGGACATACAGGGTCAGCTCGCCACGATGTACCACCACTTTCTCTACGGCATCGGCGAATTCGACCCCTCCGCGCTGCAGCGCCGCGGTCAGGGTGTCCACGAGTTCGTCGAAGTACCCGCCGTAGGGCCTCTTGGTTTCACCCGGTAGCGCGGCCTCGGTCACCAGTCGCCCGTAGCCGGACGTGTCGCCCGGGCCGGCCGCGCCGAACAGGCCGCGGCGGACCTTGATGACATCCTCGGTGCCGTCCTCGTCCCGGCCTTCACCGTCGGCAGTGCCCTGACTCACCGCAGCAACCCCCTCATCTGCCAGGTGGACGGGGCCGACAGCGCCGCCTCCTCGGTGGCGGTGATCACCTGCTCCCGGTTGGCGCCCAACGGCATATCGCGAATTTTCTCGTGCAGCTTCAGGATTGCGTACATCAGCATCTCCGGCCGGGGCGGGCAGCCGGGAAGATAGATATCGACCGGGACGACATGGTCGACGCCTTGCACGATGGCGTAGTTGTTGAACATCCCGCCCGACGACGCGCAAACACCCATTGCCAGCACCCACTTGGGTTCCACCATCTGGTCGTAGATCTGCCGCAGCACCGGCGCCATCTTCTGACTGACCCGACCGGCCACGATCATCAGGTCGGCCTGTCGCGGCGAGGCCCGGAACACCTCCATGCCGAAGCGCGACAGGTCGTAGTCGGGTGCCATCGTCGACATCATCTCGATCGCGCAACAGGCGAGGCCGAAGGTCGCCGGCCAGAGCGAGCCTTTGCGGAAGTAGCCGGCCAGGTCCTCCACCGTGGACAGCAGGAGACCGCTCGGCAGCTGTTCTTCTAATCCCATTTTCTAAGTCCGCCTACTCCCACTCAATCCCAACTCAGACCGCCGCGCCGCCAGACGTAGGCATACGCGACGAAGACAACGGCGGCGAACAGCACCATTTCGATCAGCGCGAACATCCCGAGCCCGTCGAAGGCGACCGCCCAGGGGTAGAGAAAAACGATCTCGATGTCGAAGACGATGAACAGCATCGCGGTCAGGTAGTACTTCACCGGGAAGCGCTGCCCGGACGGGGCATGCGGTCCGCTGACCGGCTGGTCGGTGGGTTCGATGCCGCACTCGTAGGCTTCCAGCTTTGCCCGGTTGTAACGCGATGGGCCGGCCAGCGCCCCGGCGACCACGGAGAACACGGCGAAACCGGCAGCGAGCGCGGCGAGGGCGAGGATCGGCAGATACAAGTCCATGCGAGTGACGTGGTTCCCTTCCGGGCGTCGATGTGAGTTCAGGCACAGCCTAACGCGCGGCAACCGGGCGGTTGCGAAGAACCCGAAATTGACCGCAACTGTGACCGGAGTCACCTCTCAGCGGTCAACGGCCACAGGGCAATTCGCTTCTGAGGGCGCCCTAACCCGTATTAACTGGGCGCTGGCGTACGCAGCAGGCCCAACACCGCACGACTCAGTGCCATGGGGTCCACCGGGTGCGCCACAGCGGCGTCCGCGTGCGACCATTTGGCCAGCCAGGCGTCGTCGGCGCGGCCGGTCAGCACCACGATCGGCGGGCAAGGCGTGATCTCGTCCTTGAGCTGTTTGCAGATGCCCATCCCGCCTGCTGGGGTGGCCTCGCCATCCAGAACGGCAAGGTCGATTCCGCCGGCATCCATCTGCCGGATCACCACCGGCTCCGTCGCGACTTCGACATAACTCAGGTCCGGTAGATCCGGGTGCAGGTGCTTGCCCAAGGCGGTCATGACCCGTGCGCGGGTCGCGGCGTCGTCACTGTAGACAAGGATCCGCAGCGCCTGGGAAGAAGGCGTGGAAGACGTGGAGGACGTGGAGTCAGACACGTGGGGAATGCTACTGCCCGGATGGTACCGATAGAGCGGGTTTGGCGTACGGCCGTCGAAGTGACTGTCGCGCAGTGACTCTAACGCTCAGCGATCGTAACCGGGATGGTCGATTGACAGCCGGTGCCGCACCAGCGTGTAGAGGCAGGCGCCGACCGCGTCGGGTCGGTCGTCGAGGTCACCGGCCCGGATGGCAGCGGCCAGCCCGGCCTCGTCGGCAAAACCCACTCCGGCCAGGGCTTGCGTCGCGGCGCCGCTCGAGGCGTCGCGCAACTCCCGTTCGACGATGCGCAGCGCGTTGGCGGCCACCCGGGTGTGGAAGTTGACCTGGCCTTCGGTGGCCGTCCGGATATCGGTGTCGAGGAACTCGGTGACCGCGGCGACGAGCTCGGCGGCGGTCGGCCGCCGGCCGGTCACCGGCGGTGCCGATGGCCCGGCTTCTCCTCCCGTCGCTGCGCTCCGCTCATCGTCGCCGGGGGGCGCCGAGTGCCCGGCTTCTTCTCCCGTCGCTGCGCTCCGCTCATCGTCGCCGGGGGGCGCCGAGTGCCCGGCTTCTTCTCCCGTCGCTGCGCTCCGCGCATCGTCGCCGGGCGGCGCTGAGGGCCCGTCGAGCAGGCGTAGCAGGTCCCATTCGGTTTCGGAGACCCGCCGGCCGATGGTCGCCAGCTCCACCGAGCGGGCCTGCCCGCTCAGATGCCGCTCCGCTTGGTAGCGGCAGATGATTCCCCAACGCAGGGTGCCCAGCAGTAGCCACCAGTTGAACCGGTCCGGGTCGACGGCCACACCGGCGGCCTGCTCGTAGGCGGCCAGGAACGCCTCGACACTGCCCAGCCCGCCGGCGCCGCGGTCGGTCGGGGCACCGAACCGCCAGGCCCGCAGACAGAACCAGGCCAGGTCCTCACAGCCGTCGCCGAGATGTACCAACTCCCAATCCAGCACCGCCGCCAGCCCGGCCCCGTCGACGATCAGGTTGCCCATCCGGAAGTCGCCGTGCACCAGCTGCGGCTGCACAGCAGGCGGCCGGTGGTTCTCCAGCCACCGAAACGCCCACTCGAAGATGGCCGTGGTGTCGTGCATCGCGTCCAGCTGGTTGCGGCAGCCGGTGAGCTGATCTTCGGCACTCAACGCGATACCGGTCGGGTCTGACCGGTGGATGGCGGCCAGGGCCTGCGCACACTGCCGTAGCAAGATGTCGCGTCCGGTGTCATCGAGCTGGCGCTCGATACGTCGAACCACCGTCTCCCCGGCGATCGCATCGCAGATCAGAAATGGATTTCCCAGCGCCCCAGGAGAATTGTCTGCGAGTACGACGTTCGGGACCGGGGCCCCGGCTTTGCGTGCGGCACGCTGCGCGTGTGCTTCCAGCTCCATGCTGGCAT
Organism: Mycobacterium sp. IDUB_21; assembly: GCF_055419425.1. Classification (NCBI taxonomy): domain Bacteria; kingdom Bacillati; phylum Actinomycetota; class Actinomycetes; order Mycobacteriales; family Mycobacteriaceae; genus Mycobacterium; species Mycobacterium sp. IDUB_21. Next base: position 301,478 of record NZ_JBVAXQ010000003.1, read on the forward strand.
TGATCTCATCGGGAGGTCCGGTCCGCAGGATCAACGCGCGCCGCCCGGTGGCTTTCCCTGTCTCGAAGACCGCGTCGAACGCCCAGGTGGCCCGGCTGGCACCCCCGGTCAGCGCGCGCAGGCCCTCGATGGTGACCGGGCCCAATGTCGGTGCCAGTACCGCCGAAAGCCGGTCGGCCAGCTGCTCGGTGCTCATCGCTTGCGGTCGAACCCGAACAGCCGCTGTGCGACCCGGCGGATCTGGATCTCTTCGGCGCCCTCGGTGATCCGGTAGCGGCGGTGATGCCGGTAGATGTGTTCGAACGGCTCGTGACGGGTGTAGCCGATCCCGCCGAAGGTCTGAATGGCCCGGTCGGCGGCATCGCACACCAGCCGGTTGGCGCGGTAGTTGGCCATCGACACCTTGTCGGAGACCTCCAGGTGGTGGTCGCGGTCCAGGTGCCAGGCCGCGTAAAACACCAGCAGCCGGACCATCTGGGCTTCGGTCTGCAATTCGGCCAGCGGCCACTGGACGGCTTGGTTGACCGAGAGCGGCTTGCCGAACACCTTGCGCTCGGTCGCATACTTCGCGGCGCGGTCGATGCAGTACTGCGCGGCACCCAGGCTGGACGCCGCCTGGCGGATCCGGTTCTCGTGCAGGAACGTCTGCGCCACCTCGAGGCCACGGTCCACCTCGCCGAGTACTGCATCGGCGGGCACCCGGACGTCGGTGAGCTCGACCTCGCCGTGGTCGGTGGGCATGTTGAATGTCCACCAGTAGAACGGGACACTGAAACCCGGTGTATCGGTGGGCACCAGGAACGCGGTGATGCCGCGAGCCGATCCGGGGTCACCGGACGTGCGTGCGAAGACCAAGTCGTGGGTGGCTCGATGCACTCCGGTGTTGAACCGTTTGGCGCCGTTGATCACCCAGCCGTCATGAGCGGACTCGGCGCGGGTTTCCAGCCAGGTCGCATCCGATCCGTGGGCCGGTTCGGTGAGGCCGAACGCCATCGACCGCTCGCCGGTGATCAGGGCCTGGGACCAGGCCTGGCGCTGCTCGTCGGTGCCGAACCGCTCCATCATGATCACCTGCGGGAAGTTCCCGACGATCGACGACTCGTCCTGCAGGTCGTTGTGCAGGCCGAGCCCCTTGTGCGCCAGATGCTCACGGATCACCGCCATGTCGACGTTGGTTCCGTCCCGGCCGCCCAGGGACGACGGCAGCCCGTAGCGCAGCCAGCCGGCGGCGTCGGCCCGGCGGCGCATCTCGGCCAGCAGGTCCTCCCAGTCGCGGTTCGGGATGCCGTCGTTCTCCACGTCGGTACGGGCGAATTCCCGACGATGGTCGAAGTACTGCATGTTCTCGGCCTGCAGCGGGGCGATCTCGCGCTCGATGAAGTCGTCCATCTCGGCGAGCAGACCCGGAAGATGTTCGGGCAGTGTGAAATCCATGGTAAGTCCTCCACTTGGTGTTCAGCAGCCGTACAGGGTCCTCCGCCAGATCGTCGACAGCGTCGCGATGGCATCGCTGTCACTGATTCGCCAGCCCGGTCCGGACGGACCGACGAAGACGACGGTGAAGTTCTCGAACAGCAGCGCGATCGCGGCCGCGATGTGGTCGGGGTCGAGGTCAAGGCCGTGGCCCTGTTGCTGGGCGCGCCGGACCGAGGCGGCGACGATCTCGATGCCGAACCGCCGGAACTCGTTCTGCAGCGCGGCGAATCGCTGCTTGGTGGCGGCCAGTTGGGCCACTGCGATCATGACGCCGATGTTCTGCTTGAACATGCCCCAGTAGGCACTGACCACCGACGAGAAGAACTCGGTGTCCTGCGGGGAGTCCGGCAACCGCATTTTCAGTCCGGACGGCTCGACGACGTCGGACAGAAATGACTCCGCCATCGCGGCCAGCAGATCCTCTTTGTCGCTGAAATACCGGTACAGCACGGCGCTGGATTTGCCGGCTGCCGAGGTGATGTCGGCCAGCGTGGTGCCGTGAAAGCCGCGTTCTGCGAACAGCTCCCGGGCGGCCTGTTCGATGGCCTGGCGCGTTTGGCGGCCCTTCGAGCTGAGCTCACGCCGGTTGGACACCGTCTGGTTGGACACGTCGCGTTCAGTCCCGTTTCCGGTCCCCGGCGGCCAACAGCGCGCTGGGCAACCCATGTCCGACGACTGAACTGGCCACGCCGGCCGCGGCGATGGCGGCATCCAGGTCGACGCCGGTCTCGATGCCGCAGTCGCCGAGCAGGTAGACCAGGTCTTCGGTGGCGATGTTGCCGGTGGCGCCGGGAGCGAACGGGCAACCCCCCAGGCCGCCGGCCGAGGCGTCGAGCCGGGTGATGCCGGCCTGAACCGCCGCGTAGGCGCAGGCCAGCCCCGCGCCGCGGGTGTTGTGGAAGTGCGCCCCCAGCGGTACGTCGCCGATGATCGGCCGCACCGCGGCGATCAGGTCGGTGACGCGCCGGGGGGTGGTCGTGCCGATGGTGTCGGCGATCGCCATCCGGTCTACGCCGAACGTGCTCGCCGATTCGGCGATGTCGGTGACGCGCCCGGGCGGCGTCGGACCGTCGAACGGGCAGTCCCACGCGGTGGCGATGATGACTTCGACCGACGCGCCGGCGTCATGGGCGATGCCGGCGATGTCGCCGATCGCTGCAACGGCGTCGGCGGTCGGCCGCCCGACGTTGGCCGAACTGAACGAATCCGAGGCGCACACCACGTACTCGATCGAGGTCAGGCCCGCGGCGACCGCCCGGCTGGCGCCACCCGGGCTGGCGACCAGCGCGGAGAATTCGAGGTCGGGGTAGCGCCACAGCTCGGCGGCGAGTTCGGCGGCGTCGGCCAGCGCGGGGACCTTGGTGGGGGAGACGAACGAGGTCACCTCGACCTCGCGCACCCCGGTAGCCGCGATCGCGGCCAGCAGCTCGAGCTTGGCGTGCAACGGGATCGGCTGCTCGATCTGCAGTCCGTCACGTAATGCCACCTCGCGGATCGAGACCCGGCTGGGTATCACAGCACCCCCTGCGCGCGTAGGTCGTCCAATTCTGCTCCAGTCTTACCCAGCAGCCCGGCGTAGACCTCATCGTTGTGTTGTCCGGGCCGGGCTGACCCGGCGTTACGGATTCGGCCCGGAGTGTCCGAGAGCACCGGGATGATGCCGGGGCCCAACACGGTTCGTTCGGCGCCTTCGTCCCAGTGCTCGGCGAGCATGCCGCGGGCCTGCAGCTGAGGGTCGTTGACCACCTCGGCGACCGTGTTGATCGGCCCGGAGATCACTCCGGCGGCGCTCAGCGTCGCGATGATGTCGTCGGGCTTACGCTGCACAGCCCATTCGCCGATGATGCCGTCCAGCTCGTCCTGGTTGCGGCCGCGGGCGACGTGATCGGCGAACCGCGGGTCGGTCGCCAGTTCGGGACTGCCCATCGCCTGGCACAGCCGGGCGAAGACGCTGTCCTGGTTGGCGGCGATCACCACCCAGCTGCCGTCGGCGGATTGGTAGATGTTCGACGGCGCGATGCCTTCCAGGCGGGTGCCGGACGGCCCGCGCACCACTCCGCCGACGTCGTAGTCGGGGATGGTGGATTCCTGGATGGCCAAGCAGGATTCGGTCAGCGCGACATCGACAACCTGGCCTTCGCCGGTGACCGTGCGCCGGTACAGTGCGGCCAGCGCACCTTGGGCGGCGAACATGCCCGCGAGGCTGTCGCCGAGGGACAGCGCCAGCCGCGGCGGTGGGCCGCCGGGGAAACCGTTCATGTGCCGCAGCCCGCTGGCGGCCTCGGCGACCGAGGCGTACCCGGCCTTGTGGGCGTCGGGTCCGGTCTGCCCGTAGCCGGAGACCCGCACCAGGATGATGCCGTTGTTATGTTGCCGCAGCACATCGAAACCCAGGCCCCAGCGTTCCAGCGTGCCGGGCCGGAAGTTCTCCACAACGATGTCAGCGTTGTCGATCAGCTCCAGGAACAGCGCGCGCCCCTGGTCGGTGCGCAGGTCCAGCGTGACGGCCTTCTTGTTGCGGGCATGCACGGTCCAGAAGAAGTGGTGTCCGTCTTGTTCGGCCTGCCCCCAGGTGCGCAACGGGTCGGGTCTGCCGGGCAGCTCGATTTTGATGACCTCGGCGCCCATGTCTCCGAGCAGGCGTCCCGCGAAGGGTCCGGAGATCAGCGTGCCGAGCTCAATGACGCGGATGCCGTCGAGCGCACCGGCGGTGGGTGTCATACCGAAGAGCCTACGAACTCATGCCGGTCCAGCCAATCGGTGACGATGGCCACCGCCTCTCGCAGCGCCGGGCGCTGATCCGGGCCGGCGTAATAGTGGTTGGCTCCCGGTATTTCGTGCATCTCCTTGTCCGGGTGCCCGATCGCCTCGAAGAGCCGACGGGTGTGGCTGGGGGTGCAGGCGTCGTCGGCCATGTTGCCGATCACCAGCGTGGGCACTGCGATGTCGTTGCCGCAGTCCACGCCGTCGCCGTGAGCGTCGTCGTAACTCCACTGCGACAGCCAGCTGCGCAGCGTGCAGAAGCGCGCCAACCCGACCGGGCTCATGTTCACCACCTGCGGATCGCCCAGGTAGCAGCTGCCCGGAGTGCGCTCGTTGGGGTCCACCGTCGGATCCAGCCAGCGCGGGTCGGCCATGGTGCCGTGCACCACGAACGCGAACTCATCTTCGGGACGTCCGGCGTCCTTGAGCTCGGCCAGCTTCGCCTTGACCCAGCTGGTGATCCGGCGATTCCGGTCGATCTGGGCGGCCCGGTAGCGGTCCAGGAACTCCTCGGTGTACGGCGGCTGGTTGGGGTTGTCCGGGTTGTAGAGATCCAGTTCCGGGTCTCGCTTGCTCGGATCGGACTCGTCGAGAATCGAGGCGTCCAGCCATTCGGTCATGGTGCCGTGCCGGCTGATGTGGGCGGCCAGCAGCAGGACGCCGTCGGCGGGTATCAGCCCGAGCTTGGTCAGGTCGGGGCCGTCGCCCGACGGGCTTGCGGTGACCGTCGGGTTCTGCGCCTGCTGCTGGTAGAACAGCGACAGCGAGCCGCCACCGCTCCAGCCGGCCAGCACGACCTTGGAATAGCCGAGCCGGCTCTTGGCGTCGGAGATGCATTGCCCCAGGTCTTCGATGACCTTCTCCATCAACAGCGCGGAGTCGGTGCCGCGGAATCGGCTGTTGCAGTAGATGACGTGGTGCCCGGCGCGGGCCAGCGCGTTGACCATCGGTAGGTAGGCGCCGCCACCGATCGGGTGCATGAACACCAGCACGGTGTCACTGGGTACGTCCTTCGGTCGCAGCAGGTAGCTCTCCAGCACAACCAGCTCGGCGACGCCGCCGTAGACGTCACGAACGCCGGAATTGTTCTGGTAGGCAATGAGATAGGGGATACGCTCGTAATCGTGCTTGGCGGTCATGCGTGCTGTCCTAGGTCGTGGGCGAGAACTTCCGGTGACGGGGTGAGTCGGCGGCGGGTGTCGATGGCGATCACCTGCCAGTCGACGCGCTGGTAGTCGTCGAACTTGCACCGGGCGCGTTCGCGGGCCTTCTCCGGTGCGCCGTGGTGCACGCCTTGGGGAGCATGACTGATCAGGCCGGGCGGCATGGGGATTCCGTAGAGCGATCCGCCGTGGAAGAAGGCGATCTCGTCGTAGTCGACGTTGCGGTGATACCAGGGGGTGCGTTCGGTGCCCGGCACACCCTCGGCGGGCTTGGGCAGGAAGTTCATCACGTACACGCCGGTGGCCTGCATGAACATGTGCACCGTCGGGGGCAGGTGCAGGCTGTCGGAGGTGACGACGTTGTAGTCGGCGATGTTGAACGTGAATGCGAAATTGTCGCCGCGCCAACCCGCCACGTCAATCGGATTGTGTTGGTAGTACAGCGTTGTCGGTCCGCCTTCGTGGATCAGCCGCACTTCGTACTCTTCGCGCCCGTCGTCGTCGATGGGGACCGGCTCGGGGATGACCGCCTGCGACGGGTCGAAGGGGAAGTGTCGGCCCAGCGGACCCGGCGGTGGCACCCGGAACTCGTCGGTGGCCTGGATCAGCAGCAGCGTCGTTTCGGCGGTGGGCAACTGGCGCCAGGTCGTCGCCTTGGGCAGGTACACCCAGTCGCCCTCGCGGTAGTCCAGGGGACCGAACTCGGTCTCCAGCCGCCCGGAACCGGCGTGGACGAAGCAGAGCAGGTCGCCGTCGACGTAACGGACGTGAAATGGCATCTCCACGGAGCGCCGGGACAGCGAGATGCAGCAGTCGGCGTTGTCGAACAACCGCAGCGGGTGCCCGGCGGGGTCGGTGGCGTCGGTCGGTTCGAGCTGCGTGGCCAGCACGTCGATGGGCCGCAACGGGCCGTCGGCGCGGTAGGCGGTCGGATCGTGTCGCCGATACATGTTGGCGGTGCGGCCGGTGAACCCGCCGCGGCCCAGCTCGTCGTCTTTCAGGCCATCGAGGTCCGCGTGGACGCGCTTGGGTGTGACGCCTTTGCGCAGGTGAACGAAGGATTCCATCGGCTGCCCCCAACTCGTGGCTCAAAAAGTAAAAGCAACATTACTTTTTGTTCGGGGCCTGGGCAAGCGTCAGGGTTCGCATGTTTGTACACGTCATGCGGGGCGTCGCGTACAAACCTGCACCCTTGAGAGTGAAGAACGAGCGGGGCTACTTGAGCTCGGAGGACGACAGGCCAAGCAGTCGGCGGGCCACCACCAGCTGCTGAATCTGCTGGGTGCCCTCGAAGATGTCGAGGATCTTCGAGTCGCGGCCCCACTTCTCCAACAGGGTCTGCTCCGAGTAGCCGGTGGTCCCGGCCAGTTCGACGGTCTTGAGCGTGACGTCGGTGGCCATCCGGCCGGCCTTGGCCTTGCCCATCGACGCCTCTTTGGAGTTGGGGATGTTGTTGTCGGCCTGCCATGCCGAGCGCAGCGTCAGCAGGTACGCCGACTCCCAGTCGGCCTCCATCCGGAGGAACTCGGCGGCCGGTGCGCTTTGCGCGTGGGCCGGCTTGTCGTAGGAGATGTCCACGCCGGCGTCGGTGAGAATCTGGCGCAGCTCCTCCAGAGCTGCACGGGCCACCCCGATCGCCATCGCCGCGACGATCGGCCGGGTGTTGTCGAAGGTCTCCATGACTCCCGAGAAGCTCTTCTCGGTGTTGATCTCCGGGCTGCCCAGCAGGTAGTCCTTGGGGATCCGGGCGTTGTCGAACCGGATCACCGCGGTGTCGGAGGCTTTGATGCCGAGCTTGTGCTCCAGGCGCTCGACGATGACGCCGGGGTGTTCACGCGGCACGATGAACGACTTGATGGCCGCGCGGCCCAGCGACTTGTCCAGCGTCGCCCACACCACGATGTGGGTGGCCCGGGAGCCGGCGGTGACGAAGATCTTCTCGCCGTTGATCACGTACTCGTCGCCGTCCAGGGTGGCCGTCGTGGTCACCGCGGCCGAGTCGGACCCGAAGCTCGGCTCGGTGATCGCCATCGCCGCCCACACCTTGCCGAGCCGCGTGAGCTGTTCGTCGGTGGCCACACCGGAGATTGCGGCGTTGCCCAGCCCCTGATAGGGGACCGACAACATCAAAGCGACGTCGCCCCAGCTCATCTCGAGAACCTGCAGCAGCGCGGCCATGTTGGCGCCGTTGCGGTTGCCCTCTTTGCCCTCGGTTTCGCGGAATGCCTCGGCTCCGGCCATCGCGTTACCGCCGGCCTTCGACACACCGTCGAACAGGGTCTCCAGCGTGTCGAGTTCGACCGGGTAGGCGTGCTCGCGCTGGTCGTACTTGCGCGAGATCGGGCGCAATATCTCGGCGGCGCCGGCGTGCGTCATCTCGATGACGGCCTGCAGCTTCTTGGGAAGTTCCAAATTGATTGCCATGACGGATCTTTCAGATCGTTATCGGAAGGGCTGACTTGAGTGACTCAGATGACCAGGACGCCTTCGGCGACGCCGATGGCCCGTAGGTCGCGGTACCAGCGTTCGACCGGGTGCTCCTTGACGTAACCGTGGCCACCGAGCAGCTGCACGCCGTCCAGGCCGATCTGCATGCCTTTGTCGGTGGCGATCCGCTTGGCCAGTGCGGCCTCCCGGATGAACGGCAGGCCCTGCTCGGCACGAGCCGCCCCCCGCCAGGCCATCAGGCGCAGCCCGTCGAGTTCGATGGCGATGTTGGCGCACATGAACGCCACCGACTGTCGGTTGGCGATCGGCTCGCCGAAGGCCTGGCGCTCCTTGATGTATGGCATCACGTAGTCGAGCACCGCGTGGCTGGTGCCGACTGCCAGTGCTGCCCAGCCCAGACGGGACAGCGCGATCGCTTCGGAGTAGATCTGGGCGGAATCGGCGGCAGAGGCCTCCTCCTCACCGAGGCGGGCGCTCAGCGGCACCGACACCTTGTTCAGCTCGATGTGGCCCAGCGCCGCGGCGCGGATACCCATGCTGGGGTCGGCTTTGACGGTCAGGCCCTCGGCCGAGGACTCCACGATGAACAGCGCCGGTTTGCCGTTCAGTTGGGCGGCCACGATGAACAGTTCGGCGCTCGCCGCCGCCGGGACCAGGGACTTGACGCCGTCCAACCGGTAGCCGCTGGGGGTGCGCACCGCGGTGGTCTTCAGGTTGGTGGGGTCGAACAGCGGATGCGGTTCGGTGATGGCCACGCACGCCTGGGGGACGTTCTCGCCGGCGAACTCCGGCAGGTAGGTGGCCTGCTGGTCGGCACTGCCCCAGTGGGTCAACGCGGCGGCCACGCCGCCCGGCGCCAGGATCGGCAGCGCCAAGCCCATGTCGCCGTAGGCCAGTGCCTCGGCGACCAGCACGTTGGTGATCGCGGAGCGGTGCGCGGCGATCCCGTCGAAGTCCTCCGGGATGTTGATCGCGGTGATGCCCAGTTCGGCGGCCCTGCCGATCAATTCGTGCGGGTAGTCAGCGGCCTCGTCGGCGTCGTGGGCGGCCGGGCGCAGAATCTCCGAGGCGAATTCCTCGACGGTCTCGACGATCATCTTCTGCTCGTCGTCGGGGGTCAGGTCGAAGTAGTCTTTGCCGCTCGCCTTCAGCCGGGTGGGAGCCCGGCCCAGGGTCTGGACCCGCTTGAACTCGCGGCCGGTCGCCGCGGCCGCCGAGAACACCGCCTTGACCCCGTAGTTCAGGGTGCGGTTGAGCGGATTGCGCAGGTTATGCCGGTCCAGGAACTCCCGGCTGACCAGGGGAGTGACCAGCGCCAGGGCGGTTGCGATAGGAGTGCGCTTCGGCTTCTCCAGCCCGATGGCACTCGATCGGCCGGACCGTCCGTCCTTGGAGCCGTGGGCCACGGATGCAGTGTCAGTCATGTCAGAGCCTCACTGAAAGGAAAGAGTATTCGGTGAGACCACCTTACTCCGAAGTAAGATGACTCGACAGTAAGATGTGACGAAGTCCTCAGCCGACTCCCTGGCCGGGCGGCCGACTACTCCACGGTCAGGGCGGTCAGGACGTGCTGGTGCAGGGCGGGGTTGGCAGCCACGGCACAGTTGCCGTGCGGGCCCGGGTTGCCGGATAAGTCGGTGAACACGCCACCGGCCTCGCGCACCAGGATGTCGACGGCGGCCAGATCCCACACCGAGACCGCCGGCTCGATGGCTGCGTCCACAGCGCCCTCCGCGACCAAGCAGTACGCCCAGAAATCGCCGTAGGAGCGGGCCCGCCACACTTGCTCGGTCAGATCGAGGAACTGCTCCCGCAGGCCACGGTGAACCCATGTCGTCAGCCCGGCGAACGACAGGCTGGCCGAGCCCAGGTCGCCCACCGCGGAGACCGACAGCCGTCGTGCCGGGGCGTCGCCCACCGAGCCGAACGCGCCCTGGCCGCGCGCCGCCCACCAGCGCCGGTGCAGTGACGGCGCGCTGATGACCCCGAGGATCGGCACGCCGTCTTCGAGCAACGCGATCAGGGTGGCCCAGACCGGGACCCCCCGCACGAAGTTCTTGGTGCCGTCGATCGGATCGATGATCCACTGGCGGCCGCTGAAAGACGTTGTGCCGCCGAACTCTTCACCGAGGATCTCATCCGCGGCCCGATCGGCGGCCAGCGTCTCACGCAGAGCCGTTTCGACCGCCTGGTCGGCATCGGTGACCGGGGTGAGGTCGGGCTTGGTGTCCACCCGCAGGTCAAGCGCACCGAACCGCGCCAGGGTGATCGAATCCGCCCGGTCGGCCAGGGCCAACGCCAGAGTCAGGTCTTCATGGAGATCGGGGTCGAGATTGTCGTTGATCTGCGCCATGGCTGAAGTCCTACCATGGCCTGATGTGGGAGATGTGGGCACTGCTGTTGCTGCTGGCGATCCTGGCGGTGTTCTTGGCTCCGCGGTTCTTCCGGCCGGGCCCGGGCGGCCGGGCACAGGACGGGACTTTGCTGGTCACCGGAGTCAGTCCCCGGCCCGACGCCATCGGGGTGCAGTACGTCACGATCACCGGCGTCATCAACGGGCCCACGTTGGCCGAGCACGAGGTCTACCAGCGACTCGCTGTCGACGTCGCCAACTGGCCGAGCATTGGCGATCTGCTGCCGGTGGTGTACTCGCCGCGTAACCCCGACAACTGGAATCTGACCCGCCCGGTCTGAGCCGCCGTGCGGCGCAGCGGCCGGCTCAGCCGCGCCCGAGCCGCAGCATCTCGGCGACGTCGACCAGCTTGACCCGCGGTCGGCCGTGCGACGCCCCGGAGGACCGCTCATGGGCGTCGATCAACTGCCAGTGCTCGTCGGTGACCAGCTCGGGCTGCCGCGACAGCAGCCACTTCTGTAGTTGCGCGCCGTAGTCTGCGTCGAGGTCGGGAAGCTCGGCTTCTGCTGCTCGGGAGGCCAGGTCGGCGGCCAGCGTGTCGACGGTGGCCTGCGAGTCGCTCTTGTTGGAGCCGATCACCCCGGACGGCCCGCGCTTGATCCAACCGACCACGTACTGATTGCGGGTGCCCTCGATACGGCCGTCGGCGTGCGGGATGGTGCAGCTGCGCTCGTCGAACGGCAGGCCCGGTGTCGGCACTCCCCGGTAGCCGACCGAGCGCACCACCAGTTGGGCGCTCAGTACCTCGCGTTCCCCGGTGTCCTTGGCACTGACCCGGCCGTCTTCATCGGTCACCAGCTCGTTGCGGCCCAGCACGATCTCCTCGACCCGGCCGTCGCCGCGGATCTCGATCGGAGAGGTGGCGAACCGGAACACGATTCGGCGGCGGCCCGGGTGGGTCTCGCGTCCCACGTAGTTGCGCATCACCTTGACGTTGGTCTTGGCATGCTTGGACGCCGCCTCGAGGTCGGCGTCGGAGATCTGGTCGAAGTCGGCCGGGTCGACTACCACGTCGACGTCCGACAAGCCCTTGAGGTCACCCAATTCCCGCAGCTCCGGGCTGGAGAAGGTGGCCTGCAGCGGACCGCGCCGGCCGATGATCAGCACCTCGCGCACACCTCGCGGATCGAGCAGCTCCAGTGCGTGGTCGGCGATGTCGGTGCTGCGCAGTTCATCGGGATCGGTGACCAGGATGCGGGCCACGTCCAGTGCCACGTTGCCGTTGCCGATGACAACCGCCCGGTCGCATTTCAGGTCGGGCGTTCGGTCCCGGAAATGCGGATGGGCGTTGTACCAGCCGACGAAGTCGACGGCGGCGACGCTGCCGGGCAGGTCTTCGCCCGGGATACCGAGGTGCCGGTCGGACTGGGCGCCCACGGCATAGATCACCGCGTCGTAGCGTTCGGCGAGTTCCGCGGGCTGTACGTGATCGCCGACGGCGATGTTGCCGAAGAACCGGAATCGGGGATCGGCGGCGGTCTTCTCGAACTGCGCGCTGATCGACTTGATCTTCGGGTGATCCGGTGCCACACCGGAGCGCACCAGACCCCAGGGCGTCGGCAGCATCTCCAGCATGTCGACGCGCACGTCGACCTCACCGCCCGCCGCCAGCTTGAGCAGGGAGGCCGCGGCAAAGTACCCGGATGGGCCGGAGCCGACGATCGCGACGTGGTAGGGCCGCATCCTCGAACCTTCTTTCCTATCGGAAGTCGTGCATGCACCGGCTTATCACCGATGCTAGAGGTCGATCCCCGAGGGCCGCCGGTAACCTCGATAAACGTGGAACCTGACCGTCAGCCCGACATCGCCGCCCTGGACGCCACCTTGACCACGGTGGAGCGGGTCCTAGACGTCGACGGCCTGCGCACTCGCATCGACAAACTCGAACACGAGGCCTCCGACCCGAACCTGTGGGACGACCAGACCCGTGCCCAGCGGGTGACCAGCGAGTTGTCGCACGCCCAGGCGGAGCTGCGCCGGGTGGAGGACCTGCGCCAGCGCGTCGACGACCTTCCTGTTCTGTACGAACTGGCCGCCGAGGAAGGTGGTGCGGAGGAGGTCGCCGAGGCCGACGCCGAACTGGCCAAACTGCGCGAGGACATCGACGCCATGGAGGTGCGCACGCTGCTGTCCGGCGAGTACGACGAACGCGAGGCGCTGGTCACCATCCGCTCCGGGGCGGGCGGCGTGGACGCCGCGGACTGGGCCGAGATGCTGATGCGGATGTACATCCGCTGGGCCGAGCAGCACAAGTACGGCGTCGAGGTGTTCGACACCTCCTACGCCGAAGAGGCCGGGATCAAGAGCGCGACATTCGCGGTGCATGCCCCGTTCGCCTACGGCACGCTCTCGGTGGAGCAGGGCACCCACCGACTGGTGCGGATCAGCCCCTTCGACAACCAGGGGCGCCGGCAGACGTCGTTTGCCGAGGTTGAGGTGCTGCCGGTGGTGGAGACCACCGACCACATCGACATCCCCGAGGGCGATGTCCGCGTCGACGTCTACCGCTCCAGCGGGCCGGGCGGGCAGTCGGTCAACACCACCGACTCGGCGGTGCGGCTCACCCACATCCCGACCGGGGTCGTCGTCACCTGTCAGAACGAGAAGTCGCAGTTGCAGAACAAGGTGTCGGCGATGCGGGTGCTGCAGGCGAAGCTGATGGAACGCAAGCGGTTAGAGGAGCGCGCCGAGATGGACGCACTCAAGGGCGACGGCGGCAGCTCGTGGGGCAACCAGATGCGCTCCTACGTGCTGCACCCCTACCAGATGGTCAAGGACCTGCGCACCGAGTACGAGGTCGGCAACCCGGCTGCGGTGCTCGACGGTGACATCGACGGCTTCCTGGAAGCCGGAATCCGGTGGCGCAACAGGCCGGAAGGCGACTGAACTGATGATCTTGGCCTTCTCGCCCGGACAGCGCTGGCACGACGTGTGGCGCGGTGAGATCGGCGAGTGGGTCATCACCAAGGGATTGCGGATCGTCCTGCTGCTGCTCGGCGCGGCGCTGGCATCGCGGTTCATCACCTGGGCGGCGCGCCGGGTCACCAGTCGGCTGGAGAGCGGCTTCCAAACCAGTGACGCGCTGGTGCGCTCGGAGGCCTCTAAGCACCGGCAGGCGGTGGCCTCGGTGATCTCCTGGGTGTCGGTGGTCATGCTGTGCGTGGTGGTGGCCGTCCAGATCACCGGCATTCTCGACATCCCGGTCGGATCGCTGGTGGGTCCGGCCGCGGTGATCGGTGGCGCGATCGGTTTCGGGGCGCAGAAACTGGTCCAGGACCTGCTCAGCGGATTCTTCATCATCACCGAAAAGCAGTACGGCTTCGGCGATCTGGTGCAGCTGAGCATGATCGGGGCGTCGGTGGAGGCACTGGGTACCGTCGAGGACGTGACGCTGCGGGTGACCAAATTGCGCACCGCCGACGGAGAGGTGTTCACCGTTCCCAACGGCAATATCGTCCGGTCACTGAACCTGTCCAAGGACTGGGCGCGCGCCGTCGTCGACATCCCGGTCCCGACCAGCGCCGACTTGAGCAAGGTGAATGAGGTGCTGCACCAGGTGTGTGAGAACGCGCGCGAGTCCGACGCTCCGCTGCGTGACCTGCTGTTGGATCAGCCGTCGATCATGGGGGTGGAGAGCATCGAGCTAGGCGTCGTCAATTTGCGGATGGTGGCCCGCACCCTGCCCGGCAAGCAGTTCGAGGTGGGACGCCGGCTGCGCATTCAGGTGGTGCGGGCGCTGGCGTCGGCCGGTGTCGTCACCGCCGGCGAGTTGAAGCCGGTGCAGACACCGTGAGGTTCAGGCTGTCCAAACCGGATGCCGCCGGCTCGGGTGATTCGGCCCGCCGCTGGCCGGAGTATCTGCTCAACGGTCGGATCCGCACCTCCACCGTGGTGTTGATCGTCGCGTTCGCCGCGGTGTGGTGGGTCTACGGCACCTACCGCACAGAGCCGACGCCGCCGGCTGCGCCGCAGGTGGTGCCGCCCGGCTTCATCCCCGACCCGGCCTATACCTGGGTGCCGCGAACCAGGTTGCAGCAGCCACCGGTGACCGTCACCGAGACCCCCACGCCGCCGACCACCACCGAGACGACCGGCCCGACAGAGCCGCCGCCCGGGGAACCGCCGACCCCGACGCCGGGATTCCCGTTCTGCCCGCCGCTGTGTCCCCCGCCGGCCCCGGCTCCGCCGGAGCAGCCCGGTGCGAGCCCGGCACCGGGGTCGCCGCAATCCCCGGCAGCTCCGGGCGCTCCGCAGCTTCCCGGCCAGCCCGGCAGCCCCGCAGTGCCCGCCCGGCCCGGAGCGGTGACGTCGCATCCCGCGGCGCCGTAGACGTGGCCTGACCGGGTGCGGCATGCCGCACGGCTAAACTGCGTGCCGTGATGATCACGCTCGACCATGTCACCAAGCAGTACAAATCATCGGCCCGCCCGGCCCTGGACAACGTGAACGTCAAAATCGACAAGGGTGAGTTCGTTTTTCTGATCGGACCGTCCGGTTCGGGCAAGTCGACGTTCATGCGACTGCTGCTGGCCGAGGAGACACCCACCAAAGGCGACATCCAGGTGTCGAAGTTCCACGTCAACAAGCTGCCCGGCCGCCACATCCCGAGTCTGCGTCAGATCCTCGGATGCGTGTTCCAGGACTTCCGGCTGCTGCAGCAGAAAACGGTGTTCGAGAACGTCGCGTTCGCCCTCGAGGTCATCGGCAAGAAGCCGGAGATGATCAACCGGGTGGTCCCCGAGGTGCTGGAGATGGTCGGGTTGTCCGGCAAAGCCAACCGACTGCCCGGCGAACTGTCCGGCGGCGAGCAGCAGCGGGTGGCGATCGCGCGCGCTTTCGTCAACCGGCCGCTGGTGCTGCTGGCCGACGAGCCGACCGGAAACCTCGACCCGGATACCAGTGAGGACATCATGGATCTGCTGGAGCGGATCAACCGCACCGGGACCACCGTGCTGATGGCGACCCATGACCACCACATCGTCGACT
This sequence comes from Mycobacterium sp. IDUB_21, assembly GCF_055419425.1. Taxonomy (NCBI): domain Bacteria; kingdom Bacillati; phylum Actinomycetota; class Actinomycetes; order Mycobacteriales; family Mycobacteriaceae; genus Mycobacterium; species Mycobacterium sp. IDUB_21. Next base: position 316,727 of record NZ_JBVAXQ010000003.1, read on the forward strand.
CGATGCGTCAACGTGTCGTCGAGCTGTCGCTGGGACGGCTGGTGCGCGACGAACAGCGCGGTGTCTACGGAATGGATCGCTGACGTGCGTTTTGGTTTCCTGTTCAACGAGGTCCTGACCGGCCTGCGCCGCAACGTCACCATGACGGTGGCGATGATCCTCACCACCGCGATCTCGATCGGCCTCTTCGGCGGTGGCCTGCTGGTGGTGCGGCTGGCCGACCAGTCCCGAAACATCTACCTGGACCGGGTCGAGTCGCAGGTGTTCTTGAACACCGATGTCGCAGCCGATGACCCGAACTGCGAAGCGCCGGCCTGCAAGGCGCTGCGGGAGCGCATCGAGGGCCGCGACGACGTGAAGTCGGTGCGCTACCTCAACTCCGACGACGCCTACGCCGACGCGATCCGCAAGTTCCCGGAGTTCAAAGATGTGGCGAGCAAGGATTCCTTCCCGGCGTCGTTCATCGTCAAGTTGGACAACCCTGAACAGAGCAAGGATTTCGACGCCGCGATGGTCGACCAGCCCGGTGTGCTCAGCGTGCTCAACCAGAAGAAGCTGATCGACCGGCTGTTCGCCGTGCTCGACGGACTTTCCAGCGTCGCGTTTGCCATCGCCCTGGTGCAGGCGGTCGGGGCGGTGTTGTTGATCGCAAACATGGTTCAGGTTGCCGCCTACACCCGACGCACCGAGGTGTCGATCATGCGCCTGGTGGGGGCCAGTCGTTGGTACACCCAGTTGCCGTTCCTGGTGGAGGCGGTGCTGGCCGCGACCGTCGGCGTCATCATCGCGATCGTCGGGTTGATCGTGGTGCGGGCGCTGTTCCTCGACAACGCGCTCAGCCAGTTCTACCAAGCACATCTGATCGCCCGTATCGACTATGCCGACATCCTCTACATCTCACCGATCCTGCTGTTGCTGGGTGCAGCGATGGCCGGGGCGACGGCGTACGCGACGCTTCGTCTGTACGTTCGGCGATAGCGGTGGCCAAGAAGCCGGCGGGCAAGGACGCCAAGAAGCAGCCCGCCAAACAGATCGTTGCGTCGAATCGCAAAGCACGGCACAACTATTCCATTCTCGACGTGTACGAGACCGGAGTGGCGCTGCTGGGCACCGAGGTCAAGAGCCTGCGGGCCGGTCAAGCCTCACTGGTTGACGCGTTCGCCACCGTCGACGACGGCGAGGTGTGGCTGCGCAACATGCACATCCCCGAGTACCACCACGGCACCTGGACCAACCACGAACCGCGGCGCACCCGCAAGCTGCTGCTGCACCGACGCCAGATCGACATGCTGATCGGCAAGATCCGCGACGGCAACCTCACCCTGGTTCCGCTGTCGGTGTACTTCACCGAGGGCAAGGTGAAAGTCGAACTGGCGCTTGCCCGCGGCAAGCAGGCCCATGACAAACGGCAGGATCTGGCCCGCCGCGACGCGCAGCGCGAAGTCACCCGCGCGCTGGGACGACGCGCCAAGGGTATGACCTGATCGGTACGGGGCTGGCGCTGGTATCGGCGGCCGGCTTCGGAATGGGCGACTTCGTCGGCGGCCTCGCGTCCCGGCGGGTCTCGCCGCTGCGGGTGCTGCTGGTCTCCACCCCGCTGGCGCTGGTAGGACTGACGGCGATCGCGGTGGGGACCGGTGGACCGATCCATCCGGGCGCTGTCGGTTGGGGTTCGGCCTGCGGTCTGGCGCTGGGGGTGGCCAGTTGGTGGTTCTACGCGGCACTGAGATCCGGCCCCATCTCGGTGGTTTCGCCGCTGTCCGCTGTCGTGACAGCCGGGGTACCGGTCACGGTCGGCCTGATCCGAGGTGAGCGGCCCGGCTTAGTCGTCAGCGTCGGCATCGTGCTGGCGCTGGTGGCGGTGGTCCTGGTGAGCCGGGAAGTCACCGACGAGGACGTAACACCGCACCGGTTCACCCCGAAGGTGGCGTGGCTGACCATCGGCGCCGGAGTGGGATTCGGGCTGAACTTCGTGTTCATCGAGAAGGCGCCGGTCGAGTCCGTGTTGTGGCCGCTGATGTTTGCCAGGTTGGCGGCCACGGTGGTGGTCATCATCATCGCGGCCGCCGCTCGTGAGCTGCGGCTGCCGTCAGGAACGCCGATGAAGCTGTCGCTGACCGCCGGGATGATGGATATCGGTGCGAACGTCGCCATGCTGCTGGCGCTGCGGAATTCGTCGCTGGCGCTGGGTGGCATGCTGATCTCGCTGTTCCCGGTGGTCACCGTGCTGCTGGCCATCGCGGTGCTGCGCGAGCGGGTGCATCTCTGGCAGGTGGTCGGCATGGTTGCGGCGGTGGTCGCGGTGGCGATGATCACCGGCGGGTAGCGGTGTCGCGGGACGCCGGGAAGAAAATGTCGCGGCCTGTCGTTGCAGACCGGTACCATGAGTTGTCTCGTCGAAATGGCGGGAAAAGCACAAAGATCAAGGACAGGGGGCTGAAAGGTTTCGACTGCGTGTGTCGAATCAAGGGAAGCGTGCCGGTGCAGGCAGGAGACCACCGTAAGCGTCGCTGTAACCAAGTAAGCGCCAAGGTTGCACTTACTCCGGCAAAGGTCGCTCTTCAGAGCGACTTCGCCCTCGCTGCCTAAGCGACGGTGAGCCTGTCAGACCGGGAGTTCCCTCGGCCCGGACCCTGGCATCGACTAGAGGGATCAACCGATACGTCCGGTCGCGGGATTTATCGGGACATCAACAGCGACTGGGATCGTCATCTCGGCTTGTTCGCGTGACCGGGAGATCCGAGTAGAGACATAGCGAACTGCGCACGGAGAAGTCTTGAGGGAATGCCGTAGGACCCGGGTTCGATTCCCGGCAGCTCCACATCGAGGTAGCCGGTCAGAGCGACAAGCTCTGGCCGGCTTTCCGTTTCTGGTTCTGGGCCGAGCAGACGTCAGTCTTGAACTTCTTCCTCCTCTTCTTCGGCACGCTCCCAGGTCTCGGGCAGCAGCGGCACCACCGGGCCGGCCCGGAACGCGTGATCGCGCATTCGGATCAGGCCCGTCGACCGGGCAGCGGTTCGCCGTGCTGTTCCGGTGAACCCCAGCGGCCCGGCGCCGGTTGCCGAGCCGGCCATCGCCGGGTCGACGGGCGGGTCCATCATCTGGGCATCCATCACCAGCGTGGCGTCGGCGTATTCCTTCATCGCCGTTCGCCGGCGCTTCCGTGACCGCAACGGCGCCCGCGCCGACGGCGCCTTGGTCGCGCTGGCGGCCGCGAGACCGGAAGCCGGTGCGCTGGCCCGGTCCCGGTCGATCAGGGTGGGCCCGAAGTCTTCGGCGTAGCCCCCGGAGACCAGGTAGCCCAACATCTCGGCGCCGCTCATCGGCAGCGGCGCGCCCGCGGTGGCCGGGCCCGCCGGGCCGGCGGTGGTAGCCGCCGATCCGGCGATGCCGGGACCGATGCCGAAACCCATCGCGACGGGATGATCTGCGGACCTCGGGGCGGCCTGCGGTACGGCCAGGCGGAACGGGCCGGGGGTGGGCGCTACCACGGCTTCGGCGACTGCCGGCTCCGGCTGCGGCTGCATCGACGCGATCAATTCGTTGATGGCGGAGATGAACAGCGGTAGGAAGATCGGGATCCGCACCGCAATCGTCACGAGGTGCAGGACATTCGACCAGAAGACGATGTTCCAGAACCAGAACCAGAACCAGCGATTCGCCTCGTCGATCGGGTCGGTCGGTTCCGGGTCGCCGCCGGTACTGGTGTCGGCGGCCAGTATCGGTGGCGCCGGCTCGGTGCCGGGCAGCGACGCCACGGCTGCGCCCGACACCGCGTCGTAGGTCGCCATCACGGTGGCGGCCTGGACCCACATGCGGGCGTAGTCGGCCTCGTTGAGCGCGATCGGGATGGTGTTGATGCCGAAGAAATTCGTGGCGGTCAATACGCCGTGGACGGTGTGGTTGAGTGCCAACTCCGCCAGGGTGGGCATGGTGGCCAGGGCGGTGCTGTAGGCGGCTGCCGCGACTTCGTGTTGCGCGGCGGCGCGGGCGCTGTCGGTGCTGGCCCGGGTCAACCAGTTGAGGTACGGCGCGTGCGCTGCGACGTAGCCGTCGGCGCTCGCGCCCCGCCAGGCCGACGACCGGGTGGCACCGAGCAGCATGACGAGCTCTGCGCCCACGGCCGAGTACTCGGCGCTCAGCGCCGACCAGGCGCCCGCGGCGGTCAGCAGCGCGCCCGGGCCGGGCCCATGGCCCAGCAGCGCGGAATGCACCTCCGGTGGGGCTGCTATCCAGATCGAGGCCATCGGCGCCTATCGTCGCCGCGTGCCGAAGTCATCGGCGCCGGCCGTTCGGTCAGCCGGCGCGATCAGCGCACCGGCCTTGCCGCTGTCCGCGTGAAGATACTGCAGTCCGCGAAACGGGACTTGACACATATCATCAAGATAGCATTGCCTAAGCTAACTTTGAAGGTCGTCGCTGCCCGAAGTGACTGACCGCATAGCACGCCTCAACGACCTGTGAGCCGGCGATATCCTGGGGTATGACCCCGAAAACCGCGATCCGGGTGGCCCGCGTCTACGACGAACTCCATGCAGAAGACGGGGAGCGGATTCTTGTCGACCGGGTCTGGCCGCGGGGATTCCGCAAGGACGACCCGCGGGTAGGGCATTGGTTCAAGGACGCGGCACCGTCGCGGGAGCTCCGCAGTTGGTACGACCATCAGCCGGAGCGTTTCGATGAGTTCGTCGCCCGCTACAAAGACGAGCTACGGACCCCGCAGGGCGCTGCCGCGTTTGAGGGCTTGCGTGAGCTGACCCGCGGCAAGAAAACCGTCACCCTGGTGACTGCGACCCGCGATCTGGACGGCAGTCAGGCGGCGGTGCTGGCCAAGCTGCTCACCCAGCACTGAGGCCCCGGGCCGGGCCCGCGAGCTAGCCGCGACCCGCGGTGGTGATCAGCATTCCGATCGGGATGCTCACGATCAGCGCCGCGATGAACAGTCGGTAGGCCACCAGGGTCCAGCCGGGTCGCGCACCGCGCCGGACGACGTAGAACAACCATGCCAGCACCGCCAACAGCAGCGCGGCACCCGCGTCGAACACCACGATGCGGTCGGTGACGACACCGAGCACTATCGCTACCCCGGAGACGTTGAACGCAGCGGCAGCGGCCGTGGCCAGGCCCGGTGTCAGCGGCTCGGCCGCCAGTAGTGCCTGGCCCGCACCGAGTACCAGTTGGCCGACGCCCAGCACCAGCACCAGGTAGGCGACCGCCCAGACGCCGTGGCGGGTCGGTGACGGCGCGGCGATGGCGGCGGCCAGTGCACCCCCGGCCACGACCGCGGTGGCGCCGGCGACGGCGAATGGTTTGAATGCGGCCCGCTGATCCCACAGTCGCAACAGCGTCGGCCGCTGCGATGGGTCGTCCGGGTCGGCGCTGCGGGCCGGACCGATGACGTTGCTCATCGCCGGGTCTCGCCGTCGCCGCGGCTATTCATCATGATCAGGCCTCCGGGCTTGAGATTACCGGGGCGCGACAATGACCCGGCGCACAGCGATCCCTAACGCGGTCTGCAGGCCCAGCCGAACCGATGACTAAAGTTGTCGGGTGACCTCCGACTCTTCGGCCGCCCGGACGCGGCTGCCGCGGGAGGTCGGAGTCTTGCTCGCCGCGAACTTCTTGATCGCGCTGGGCTACGGGGTGGTGTCGCCGGTACTGCCGGTCTATGCCCGTCATTTCGGGGTGAGTATCTCCGCGACCACGTTCCTCATCACCGCGTTTGCGCTGACGCGGCTGTGCTTCGCCCCGGTGAGCGGGTTGCTGGTTCAGCGACTGGGGGAGCGCCGGGTCTATGTGACCGGACTGTTGATCGTCTCGGTGTCGACTACCGCTTGTGCCTTCGTCCAGACCTATTGGCAGCTCCTGATTTTCCGCGCGCTCGGCGGTGTCGGATCGACTATGTTCTTCATCGCCGCGGTGGGGCTGATGATCCGGATCAGCCCGGCGGATGCTCGCGGGCGCGTTGCCGGAATGTTCGCGACCGCGTTCCTGCTGGGCACGGTGGGCGGTCCGGTATTGGGCAGTCTGACAGCGGGTTTCGGTCTGAGTGCGCCGTTCTTGTTCTACGGTTCGGTGCTGCTGGTGGCGGCCACCGGGGTGTTCGTCAGCCTGCGCAACTCGCACCTTGCCGAACCGGCCGACTCGTCGGGGCCCACGGTGTCGGTGCGAGCGGCGCTGGCCCATCGCGCGTATCGGTCGGCGCTGTTGTCGAACTTCGCCACCGGCTGGTCGGTGTTCGGATTGCGGGTCGCGTTGGTGCCGTTGTTCGTCACCGAGATCCTGGGTCGCGGACCCGCCGTCGCCGGTCTGGCGCTGGCGACGATCGGGATCGGCAATGTCTGCGCGGTGCTGCCCAGCGGCCATCTGTCCGACCGGATCGGCCGGCGCGGCCCGCTCATCATCGGCGTAGCGGTGTCCGGTGTCGCGACGATACTGCTCGGTGCGAGCTCGTCGCTGCCGATGTTCCTGGCCGCAGCGTATCTGGCAGGGGTGGCCTCGGGTATGTACGGTGCGCCGCAGCAGGCTGTCATCGCCGACCTGGTCGGGAGCCAGGCCCGGGCCGGGACCGCGGTGGCGACCTATCAGATGATGGCCGACCTCGGGTCGATCGTCGGCTCACTGGTGGTCGGACAGATCGCCCAACGACTGTCGTTCGAGTGGGGGTTCATGATCAGCGGCGGCGTCCTGCTGGTGGCGGCCGTGGGCTGGGTACTGGCGCCGGAGACTCGGGCGCGCGCCCCGATCGGCGAGATCACCGGCGCGACGTGGCTAGGCTCGGTTGATGGTGACGCTGGACCGGCTGGTCAACGTAGTGGGGAGCTACGGGGTTCGCCTCCGGTTCTGTTCCGTCCCGCGGACGACGCGGCTGAGCAGCGTCGTGATGCACGAGGTGACCGGTGAGCGCGCCGTCGTCGGCGACGTCCTGCTGGCCGTCGGCGCCCGCTCGGTAAAGGAGGCGGTGCGCTGGGCGGTGGCCGCCAAGGCGGTCGCCGTGCTGGTGCGCGACGGCGAGGACAAGACCGCATTCGCCGGTGAGGGCGAGTCGCTGGCGGTACTGGTGGTGGATCCAGCGGTGTCCTGGAGCGAACTGGCCGCTGTCGTCTACGGCTTGGTGCTTGAAGGCAGGGAGACCGAATCCGGTCGCGGCCCGACGGATCTGTTCGCGGTGGCCGACAGCCTCGCCGATGCTGTCGGCGGAGCGGTCACCGTGGAGGACCAGCTGGGCCGGGTACTGGCCTACTCGAGCGGCCAGCGGCACGCCGATCCGGCGCGCTCGGCGACGATCCTCAACCGGCAGGAGGCCGGGCCGCTGCGGGAGTTGTTCGAAAAGCGCGGCGTCCTAGCGCATTTGGATCGCCACGATGAACCGCTGTTCGTCGCTGCGGACTCCGAGCACGGGCTGACCGGCCGGATGGTGGTGGCGGTACGGGCCGGCCGCGAGCCGCTGGGAGCGGTGTGGGTGGCCTGCCCGGCTCCTTTGAACGGCCGACGGCTGACCGCACTGTCCGACGGCGCCCGCACGGTGGCACTGCACGTACTACGGTCACGGGCCAGTGCCGACCTGGAACGCCAGGTCGAATCCGACTGGGTGACTCGGCTGCTGGACGGTGGAACTGATTGTGCCGACGCCGCCGCCCTGGTTGCCCGGCTGGGTCTGCCGCAGGCGCCGCTGCGGGTGATCGCCGTGCAGACCCGGATCGCCACCCAGCCGCATGCCGGGCTGTTGTTGGCCTTCGAGGCCGTCACCACCGGATTCGGCTGGTCGCGTCCGGGTCGTAGTGCACTGGCCGCCAACACCGTTTACACGGTGCTGCCGGCGCAGGACACGGCGCAGGCCCGGCAGTGGGTGCGCGGGCTGCGCTCGGCACTGCCGCAGCAGGCCAGTGTGCTGGCCGGGATCAGCGCGGTCGCAGGCGTTGCGGAACTGGCCGCGGCGCGCCGGGAGGCCGAGGAGTGCCTGGCGCTGCACGAAGCCGGGTCGCCCGACGGTGCGCCGCCGGCCTACGACGAGGCGTGGGACGAGATCGTGCTACGACGGCTCTACACCGCGGCCCGATCCGGCCGGGTGCCGGCTCGTGGGCCCGTTGCAGAACTGCGCCATCACGACGCGGCGCACGGCACGCCCTATGTGGCCACACTGCGGGCCTGGCTCGACGCTCAGGGCGATCTGGCGCGAGCGGCCGAGCGGCTCGGCGTACACGAGAACACCATGCGTTACCGGTTGCGCAAGATGGCGGAGGTGACCCCGCTGGGCCTGGACGATGCGCGCACCCGATTCGCGGCGATGATCGAGCTGGCGGCCGGCGACATGTCGATTCTCGACAAAGGCTGATGTCATCGTTGTGTGATTCGGTCAAACCGGCCGTCTGACGATCGCCGCATCATGGAGTGATGGGTGCCGACAACCGGATCGATGGCGCGCCACGGTCGGTGATCGTGGTGGGCGCCGGCATCGTCGGGTTGTCGACCGCCTGGTTCCTGCAGGAGCGCGGTGTCGAGGTCACGCTCGTCGATCGGGTCGGTGTTGCGGCGGGTTCTTCATGGGCCAATGCCGGCTGGATCTCCCCGGCACTGGCCATCCCGCTCAACGAGCCCGCCAATCTGCGTTTCGGGCTGCGGTCCCTGCTCAGCCGGGGCGCGCCGCTGCAGGTTCCGCTCAACTCGGGCCCGGCACTGTGGACGTTTTTGGCGCGCTTCGCCGCGAACAGTCGCCCGTCGGCGTGGCGTCGTGCGGTGCGGGCCAACGCACCGCTGAGCGCCGAGTGCATCGAGGCCTACGACGTGCTGGTGGCCAACGGGGTGGACGCCCCGGTCACCGATGCGCCGATCACCGCGATCTTCCGCACTTCGGCCGATGCCGAGCGTCTGCTCGACGAGTTGCGGAGGTTCTCCGAGGCCGGCCGGCCGGTGTTCTGCACTGAACTGACCGGTGCGGCGCTGCGAGAGCGGGTGCCGCTGGCCTCATCGGCGGTCGCCGCCGCGGTGCAGATCGACGGCCAGCGATTCCTCGACCCCGGTCGGTTCGTGACTGCGCTGGGTCGCGCGGTGGTGGACCGCGGCGCCGTGCTGCACACCATGGACGTCACAGACGTGGCGCCCGCCGGGGACGGCGTTGCCGTGACGGGCCGAGACGGTGCGACGTTGACGGCGGCGGCGGCGGTGATCGCCAGCGGAGCCTGGCTGTCGCGGCTGGCGGCGCGCTGGATTCGGGTACCGGTGCGGGCCGGGCGCGGCTACTCCTTCACCGTGCCGGTCGACGGGCCGGTCACCGGTCCGATCTACCTGCCCGATGCCCGGGTGGCCTGCACGCCGTTGAACTCCAAGCTGCGGGTTGCCGGCACCATGGAGTTCGGGGATCCGGATGCCCCGATCGTCCCTGCGCGCGTCGAGGCCATCGTCGCGGCAACACGGCCGCTGCTCGACGGCGTGCGCTGGGCTGAACGCACCGATGTGTGGGTAGGCCCGCGACCGGTCAGCCCGGACGGGCGGCCCCTGGTCGGTGAGGTGTGTCCGCGCACCGTATATGTAGCCGGCGGCCACGGTATGTGGGGCATGACGCACGGCCCTGTCACGGGCCGGCTGCTGGCCGAGCAGATCACCACCGGCAAGCAGTCCGCCGTTCTGCGTGAGCTCGATCCGCTGCGCTGAATCCCGCAGGTATCCAAGCAATTCCCTTTAGTGAAGGAGATCGTCGATGACTGATTCGCAAGGTGTCTGGATGACACAGCAGACCAAGGACCGGCTGCTGGCCGAGCTGGCCGAATTGTCTGAGCCGCATATCGGCTCGGGCAGCGCCGACATCACCGAGCAGCAGGCGCGCCAGGCCCGGATTCATCAGATCCACGACTTGTTGTCGGTTGCGGTTGTCGGCGAGGATCCGCCGGACGACGGTGTGGCTGAACCCGGCATGGTGCTCACGGTGCGCTACGACGACGACGACACCGAGACCTTCCTGCTGGGGGTGCGCGACGATGACCAGAGCGGGTTGGAGGTCTATTCGCCGCAGTCGCCGCTCGGCAAGGCGATCACCGGGGCCCGTCCCGGGGAGCAGCGCAGCTATCAGGTGCCCAGCGGCGCCAACGTGACGGTCACCCTGCTCGAGGCGGTGCCCTACAGCCAGCACCAAGCCCGGCACCCGGCCTGAACGGCGGCCGAGCGACCAGGTGTTTTGAGCCGCGGTATGGCGGTGGTGTAGCTTCGATGAGCACGACATCGCGGGGCTATGGCGCAGTTGGTAGCGCACCACACTGGCAGTGTGGGGGTCAGGGGTTCGAATCCCCTTAGCTCCACTCATTTTATTGAGTACTCCACTCACTCTGCGCTGACCGCGCAAAAGTGCGAGTAGCTCGCCGGTGGATGCAGAGTCAACGTGGCCGATCCGCATCGGTACGGTAACGAATTAATTGGGTCGGCTGGCTACTTACACCATTGTGATACGGTTCATTCGCAGTCACAGATTGCGCGTCCGGGGGGCTGGATACTAACAATCGGAGTTTACGTTGAAGAGCCTCGGGAGAGCCGGTATCGCGATATTCGCCGGTATTGGCTTGTATACAAGCGCACTGATATTCAGTTCTCACGCGGTGGCTGTCCCCTTTGCCGCGCCGCCGCTAGGTGGCCCGGTGTGCGCAGGTGGCGTGGTCGCTCTCACCTCCGGTGAAGGCGCGGCGCCGGTTGCCGGCGTGGCCGATGCGACGTTGGTGGCCGGCACGGGAGTGCCCTGCGGGCCGGCTGTGGCTGATTTGACCACTCTCGCAGGACCCGTGCCGATGGGTCTTCCCGGGCCGGTGGCGCCGATTCCGATCGCCCCAATTCCGGTGGTGCCCGGAATGCCCCCACCCGTGCCGTTGGTGGCGCCGGGGCCGGCCGGAGCCGCCGCGGCAAGCCCGATCGCGGGAATGGCGGCCGACGCTATCGGTGCCCCCATCGGCTTGGCCGGCGGCACCAAATAAACCTCTCGTTAAAGGGCCTGCGACCATCTGGTCGTGGGCCCTTTTCCGTGCATGAAAATTCTGAACACCGCCGCACAGAATACTTTGCCTAATTGTTATTCCGACGCGACTTCATTGTTACGAGGCTATGTCTGTCAATATCGAATAAATGGCGTCGGTCAAGTGTTCACAAGCCGTCGCGGAGTACCCGCACAGTAACCCGCGACGTCGTCGACGATATCCCGGTAGAACCGGTCCATGCATTTCTCGGTGACATAGCCCAGGTGTGGGGTGAGCACGGTATTTTTCAGCGTCGTCAACGGGTGTCCGGACGGTAGCGGCTCCTCGCCGTAGACGTCGAGCCCCGCACCCCGAATGCGGTTCGTGCGCAGTGCCTCGATCAACGCCGCCTCGTCGACCAGGCCGCCGCGGGAGGTGTTGACCAGGATCGCGCTGGGTTTCATCGCGGCGAGTTCGTCGCGGCCGACGACACCGCGGGTCGTTTCGGAGAGCACCAGATGAATTGACACCACGTCCGCGGTCTCGAACAGGCTGCGCCGGTCTGTCAGCTCCGCCTGCGCTTCGGCGGCGCGTTCCGCGGTCAGGTTCGGGCTCCATGCCGTCACCCGCATACCGTAGGCGTGGCCCACCGCGGCGACCAGTCGGCCGATCCGGCCCAGCCCGACCAGTCCCAGCGTCGCCCCGGCGAGATCGGCGCCGACGGTCTGTTGCCAGCCCCCGGCCCGCAGTGCCGCGTCCTCGATGATCAGGTGGCGCTGCAGGGCATGGATCAACGCCCAGGTGAGTTCGACCGTCGGAGTGATGATGCCGCCGGTCCCGCACACGGTGATCCCGAGCCGGTGGGCGGCCGCGATGTCGATGGCGGCGTTGAACGGTCCGGTGGTGACCAGCAGCTTGCACGACGGCAATCTGCCCAGCAGGCCGGCGTCGATCGGGGTGCGCTCCCGCATAGCCACCACCACCTCGCGATCGGCCAGCTGGGCGACGAGCTCGTCGCCGGGAGCGATGTGTTCGCGCAGCGCCAGCAGGTCGACGGGCCGCGGGATGGGCGACCAATCCACGGTTTCGGCGATGCCCTGGTAGTCGTCGAGTACCGCGATACGCAGCGGCGAGGAGGTGTCCATCTCAGAAGGCGTCCGGGTCGCGCTGGACCGCTTCGGGCACTGGGTGCTGATACAGCCGAGAGGCGTTCTCCCAGGTGAACTTTCGGATCACCTCAGGGGGAAGGCCGCCGATCTCCTCGTGGATGACGCGCTGGGTGTGCGGCCAGGTCGAGTCACAGTGCGGGTAATCGGCTTCGAGCATGATGTGGTCGGTGCCGATGCGCTCATGCTGGCAGAATGACGACTGGTCTTCGACGGCGCAGAACCAGAAGTTGCGTTGGAGCACTTCGGCGGGGGAGAGGGTTTCGCCGAGCGCTTTCCACGTTCCGTACATCTGGTGGTAGCTCAGCATGTGGTCGAGCCGGTCCAATAGCCCGGCGACCCAGCCGATCCCGCCCTCGGACAGACAGATCTTCAGATCGGGGAATCGGCTGGGAAGCCCGGAGTACAGCCAGTCCACCGCGGCCGAGATGGCATAGGCGAAAAACAGCACGCCTTGGACGTCGGGCGGTGCGTCGTCGGTGGTGGACGGTGCCGATCCGGACGACCCGATGTGCAGATTGACGACGGTGCCGGTCTCGGCGCAGGCGGCGATCAACGGGTCCCAGTAACCGGAATGGATGGTCGGCAAGCCCAGCATGGCCGGGTTCTCGCTGAAAGTGACGGCGCGAAAGCCTCTTTCCGCGTTCTCGTAGATCATCTTCGCAGCCAGCACCGGGTCCAGCAGCCACGGCAGCTGACAACCGATGATGCGGTCCGGGTAGGAACCGGCCCACACCTCGTGGTGCCAGTCGTTCCAGGCGCGCACCGAGGCCAGTGCCAGCTCTCGGTCTTCGGTCGCCAGCGCAAGCCGCTGTCCGGCGAAGCCCGGTAGGAACGAAGGGAAGTTCAGTGAGGCGTAGACGCCGTTGAGGTCCATGTCCTTGACGCGTTCGTGGATGTCCCAGGCGCCGCGGCGCATCTCGTCGAACCGGGCGGGTTCGAAACCGTACTCCGACACCGGCCGGCCGACGACGGCGTTGAACCCGACGTTGGGCAATGACTGGCCGTCGTATATCCAAGTCTGGCCGCCGTTTTCGGTCTCGACTACTTTGGGCGCCCGGTCGGCCAGTTTGCGCGGGACGCGGCCTTCGAAGGTGTCGGGAGGTTCGACGATGTGATCGTCCACCGAGATCACCGTGTAGCGGCGTTGCGCGCGTGGCGGTTCGGGCAGGAACGTCACCGTACGCTCGGCGCCGACCTTGGCGGTGGTGAATTTCGGGTCGGAGCTGAGCTCATCGATCGATTTCACTCACGAGCCTCGTTTCTGCTCAGTCCAGCACGTGACGGTCGGCTTTGATGGTCATGCGTGCTGCGCCGGCCCAGTACACGTCGGCGGCGCGTTCGATCAATGACGCCTGCATACCGGCCATGTCGGACCGCTTCATCGGCGACGGCGTCCGGCCGGTCAGCATGACGTGGTAGGCCAGTTTGCAGACCCGTTCGATGGTCGCGGACCGATAGACCGCCTCGGCGAGCGTGCGTCCGGTGGCGATCACCCCGTGCGAGGCCAGGATGGCCAGGTTGGCGGCGCCGATGCGCGCGGCAAGCTCTCGAGCCCGGTCGGCACTGTCTATTTCGCCGTCGTAGCTGTCGACGAAGCACAGGTCATCGAGGAACAGCGACCCGGTCTGGTGCACCAGTTCGGGCAGTGTCTGCAGCGATGCCAGCAGGCTGACGTAATAGGGATGGTTGTGGATGATCACCCGCGCGTCGGCGCGGGCCCGGTGCAACTCGGTATGGAGATGAATTGCCGGAGTGACATCCCAGCGGCCGCGTATCACCCGGGCGTCCTCGTCGACGGTGCAGATGTCGGAGGCGGTCAGTTCGGCCCACCACAATCCCCACGGATTGACCAGCATCTCGGTCTGCCCGTCGGGCTGCCAGGTGATGTGACCGGCCATGTTCTCGGCAAAGCCGATCTCGGCGAGGTGGCGAAACGCCACGGCGAGCGCCTGCGAGTCGCTCAACTCCACGCCGATCGGCGGCACCACCGAGGGTGACCAGGCCGCGGAGCCACCGGGACGCACCAGCTCATCCGCGCTCATGGTGTCCCGTCGCGCTCCATCATAACCAAATCATATGGAAATAAGACGGGACGTCAATCGTGGTCGCGGTGACTCAGTCGCCCCCGTCGCGTACCGCGCGCGATCCGCCCGGGCGGATCATCGCGGGATCGACGGTTCCCGACCAGCCGGGGTAGCGCTGGGCGTGCACCAGGTGCGCCGCGGAAAGGTCTCGTGCCCGCTGGGCGTCACCCACGTCGATCGCGTCGATCACTTGGCGGTGGTCTTCGAGGACGGCGCGGCGTTCGGACACCGGCACCGTCGAATGGTCCGTGACTTGCGCCGACCAGCTTTGCTCATGAGCTGACCACAGGGTTTCGAGTGCACCCGCCATGACGAGCATGGTGACGTTGCCGCAGTGCGTGACGAGCGCTTCGTGGTAGCGCCGGCTGGCCGAGGTCGCTTGCGGCAGGTCGTCGACGGAAGCCACCGATTCCTCGTGCAGTCGCCGCAGAATCGGCACCACCGTGCTTTTGCGGTCCGGCCGCCCCGCGCACAGCGCCGCGCATGCCGGTTCCACTTGAAGCAGCGCGGTGCCGACATCGGCGAGGCTCACCTGCTGGGAGCCCAGCACCAGGCCCATCGTATAAGCGACGTTCGCTGGTGTGGGGCGATGTATTACCGCGCCGCCGTGTTTGCCGCGGCGCACGGTGAGCAGTCCCTCGGCTTCCAGGATCCGCATGGCTTCGCGCAGGGACGGCTTGCTGATGGCGAATTCGACCAGCAGTTCGTCTTCCTTGGGCAGCACGTGATCGTCGGTGAGCTGGCCGGCGAGGATGCGACGACGTAGCTCGTCGGCCACCTGTTCGGCGAGCCGCCGGAAGCGGACGGTCGGTGCTGCCACGCGGTCGAGTGTGCCAGATCGACGCGGTTCGACCGGGTCCGATCGACCGTTGAATCCAAATGATTTGTGTCATACGATCGCCGTGCGAGAAGGGGACCACGGGCGTGCAGCACTGGACTGTCGGCGAAGTTCGGATCCACGCGGTTCTTCAGGCGGTCATCCCGATCCCGCCGTCGCGACTCTTCGGTAACGCACCCGCGCGATTTCCGGCGGCTTTGGCGCCGGACTACGTCGACGCGGCGGGCAACATCCTGATGGCGATCCAGTCCTATCTGATCGAGTCCGCAGCGGACCGTGTGCTCGTCGACACCTGCTTCGCCGAAAGCTTCCTGCGGACCCGGCAGATACCTGATCGCTTCGAGGAGTCGTTGGCCGCCACCGGGTTTCGTCCCGAGGACGTCACGGCTGTGGTGTGCACGCATCTGCACCGGGATCACGCCGGTCGCAACACCACCGAGCAGCGCGGGCACTGGGTGCCGACGTTCGCCGGCGCCGACTACCTGGTGACCGCGGCCGAGCACGAACACTGGCACGGCAGCGCCGGTGAGGACCGGGTGCCAGCGGAATGCGTTGCGCCGTTGGAACACCACGGCAAGCTGCGGCTCATCGACCCCGATCACCAGCTGACCGAGGCGGTCCGGCTCGTCCCGACCGCGGGCCACACCCCCGGCCACGTGTCGGTGCGCATCGAGTCCGCCGGCGCCGTCGCGTACATCAGCGGTGACGTCGTGCACCATCCGATCCAGATAGCTGACCCCGGGATCTGCGCCCTGCCCGACGCAGACCCCAGCGCTGCCCGGGCCAGCCGGCTACGACTGCTGCGTGGCGCCGCCGATGAGCGGGCGCTGCTGCTCGGATCGCATTTCGCCGCCCCGTCGGGCGGCTACGTCAACAACGCCGATGAAGGTCTGGCGTGGCAACCGCTGGTAGAGCGAGAGGGAGCACGATGACCGAGACACAGCGCCTACTGCCGGAGGGGTTCGACTTCACCGACCCCACTCTCATCGGCGAGCGGATCCCGCACGAGGAGTTCGCACTGCTGCGCAAGACCGAACCGATCTGGTGGAACACCCAGCCGTTCGGCGTCTCCGGCTACCCCGATGAGGGCTACTGGGTCGTCACGAAGCATGCCGATGTGCGGGCGGTGTCGCTGCACGATGAGGTGTTCTCCTCGCACGAGAACACCTCGCTGATCCGGACGAACACGACGGACAACCCAGAGCTCCACGACGCCAGCCGCGACAACATCATGCTGTTTCTCGACGGAGCCAAGCACGCCAAGCTGCGCCGGATAGTCTCCCGCGGATTCACGCCGCGGGTCGTTGCCGACATGCGGGACTCCCTGGACCGCCAGGCCCGCGAGATCGTCGCCGCCGCCGCCGAGCACAACACCGGCGACTTCGTCACCGAAGTCGCCTCTCAGCTGCCGTTGGCGACCATCTGTGAGTTGATCGGTGTGCCCACAGATGAGCGCCAGCAGGTCTTCGACTGGAGCAACCGACTGGTGGGCGGCGGCAACGGCGACCCGGAGGCGGCAGCCGACGGGATGCAGGCCTCCGCCGAGTTGCTGGGCTACGCCTACCAGATGGCCGAAGACCGCAAAGCTCGCCCGCGCGACGACATCGCGACAACCCTGGTCACTGCGACTATCGACGGAGAGGCGCTGACCGCGCTGGAATTCGGCTACTACGTGATGATGCTGATGGTCGCCGGCAACGAAACCACCCGCAACGCGACCTCGCAGGGGATGGCAGCGTTCTTCGACCACCCCGAGCAGTGGCGGCTGTTCGTGGCAGAACGCCCGCCGACCATGGTCGATGAGGTAGTCCGCTGGGCCACCCCGGTGATCTCCTTCCAGCGCACCGCGCTGCGTGATAGCGAACTCGGTGGGGTGCAGATCACCAAAGGGCAGCGGGTCGGGATGTTCTACGGCTCCGCCAACTACGACGAAGAGGTCTTCGACGACCCGTTCACGTTCGATATCCTGCGAAGTCCCAACCCCCACTTGGGTTTCGGTGCTCCCGGTGCGCACTACTGCATCGGCGCGAATCTTGCCCGCATGCAGATCAACCTGATCTTCGGTGCGCTGGCGGACATCATTCCCGACATACACCAGCTGGACCGCCCATCGCGTTCCGTGCTGCCCTGGATCAACGGAATCGACGCAATGCCGGTGGAATTCGGCGGCGCATCGACGTCGTAGGGGTCGTCCTGGCGAGCGGCGTCACTCCTTGATGATCACCGGGTCGCCGATGTTGACCCGGTCGAAGTACCATTCGGCGTCCGTGGGGCTCAGACCGACACAACCGTGGCTGACGTTCTCCAGCCCCAGGGAGCGCAGCGCCCACGGCGCGGAGTGGATGTAGAGCCCGCGCCGGGTGATGCGCACGGCCTGCTCGACGTCGAGCCGGTAGCCCTCCGGGTCGTCGTTCCGGATGCCGACGCTGCTGGAGTCCATCAGGACTTTTCTGTCCTTGGCCAGCACGGTGTAGTTGCCCGTCGGAGTGGGGAAGTCGGACTTGCCCATCGAGGCGGGCATCACCCCGTCTTCGCCCCAGTGCGGGCGGTGGTGCGGTGCCGGCAGCGGGCCGGCCTCCTCGTCGTCGACGGTCACCGTGAAGGTATGGGAGGAGATGCTGGCGACGCCCACCACCTTCGCTCCGGTGGTGAAGTCGACGGAGAGCTTGCCCACCGACAGCGCCACGGTGCTGTGTGCCGGCCAGTAGCGGTCGGGAAGCCACTGCACCTCGGTGTCGTCGACCCAGTCAAACCTTCCGGTCATGGGTGGGTCCGTCCGCACCGCGACGGCGCGCTCGGCGGCCAAACGGTCCAGCACCGGTGCGGCGAAACTCACCACCACCGGGTGCCCCACGCCGACGACGGCGCCCGACGCCGGCTGGATCGATGCGACACCGCCGCCCGGTGGTTGGCCGGCCGCAGCCGAACTCGTTCCCGGCGGCGTCACGAGCGTTGTGACGGCGACCCCGACGACGACGATTACAGAGCGCACCGATTTCCACATCTGCGGCTTACCTTCCCGAACAAACAACCTTTGTTATGCCGTTGATGGTAGGGAGATTCGGGCCGGCAACCCCCGGCCACATACCCACGACTCGGTCAAGGCTTGATCAAGATTTGGCTACGGAGGCGGTATTGACGGCCTGTGACGGGTTACGCGGCGAAACCGGGCAGCAGGTCGAGTGCGATCGCCCGAACCGGCACGTGCGCGTCCAGCTGAGCCAGGATGGCGACCGTCGTACCCACGACCCGCGCCAGCATCACCAGACCACGTGGCAGGTCGAGTTGGCGCGCGGTCTTGATCTGGTGAATCGATTGATCCAGTTGGGCGGCGGTCAGCTTCTGTAGCCATTCGCGGCTGAAATGGAACACCTCGGGTGCCACCGGTTCGACGTAGCGGCGCAGCATCTCGTCGATCTCCCCGACCGAGATCCGCTCGCCCGGCTGGATGAAGCCGGCCTTCTCCAACGTGGGCAGCAGCAGGTCGTAGTTGGACTGGCCGGCGAACCGCAGGGCCATGCCCAGCTCGACGGGCAGGCCGTCGGGCAGCGGCGCCACCGCACCGAAGTCGATGACACCCATCCGACCGTCGGGCAGCAGCATGAAGTTGCCCGGGTGGGTGTCCCCGTGCAGCATGCCCACCCGGGCCGGTGCGTCGCCGATCAACTCGACCAGCCGGGCACCCAGCAGGTCGCGCTGCTCGACGGTGCCGCCGGCGATGATCTGCGACATACCGATGCCATCGACCCACTCCTGGATCACCACCTTGGGCGCACTGGCCACCACGTGCGGCACCGCGAAGTGCGGGTGGCCGGCATAAGCCTTGGCGAACGCACGCTGGTTGTCGGCCTCCAGCCGGTAGTCCAGTTCCATGTCGGCGCGCTCGATCAGTTCGTCGACGATGCCCTGGATATCGGCGCCGGGGGCCAGCGGCTTGAGCACCCCGGTCAGGCGCCGCAAGGTCTTCAGATCGGCGCGCAGGGCCTCATCCGCGCCGGGGTATTGGATCTTGACGGCTACCGTGCGGCCGTCGGACCACACCGCCTTGTGCACCTGGCCGATGCTGGCCGCGGCGACCGGATCGTCGTCGAAGGAGTCGAACCGCTCGCGCCACCTGGTGCCCAGCTGGGAGTCGAGGACCCGATGCACCTTGGCCGCGGCCAGCGGTGGGGCGTCGCGCTGCAACTTGGTCAGCGCCTCCCGGTAGGGCTTGCCGAATTCCGCGGGCACCGCGGCCTCTAGGACCGAGAGCACCTGGCCGACCTTCATGGCACCGCCCTTGAGCTCGCCGAGGACGGTGAACATCTGCTCGGCCGCCTGCTCCATGAGCTCGGCGGTGACTTCGTCCTTCGACCTGCCGGCCAGCCGCTTTCCCAACCCGACCGCGGCCCGGCCGGCGAAGCTCAGCGGCAGGCCCACCAGCTTGGCATTGCGCGCCGCCCCCCTGCGGGTGATGTCAGCCACCTATCGATCATGCCTGACAAACGGGGTCAGCAGCACCGCTCGCCGGGATCGGCGTCATAGCGCCGCCGCCAGTAGTCCCGCTCGGAGAGCACCGGTTCGCCGGGATGAGCCCGCCGGCGGTATTCCAGGTACCGTCGGTAGTGGTTGTCGCCGAGCAGCGACGCCCGGTACCAGCCGATCTGGCGGATCGCCCGGACTAGCGCGCTTGCTGAGCGTCCCACTGCGCCTGCACCTTTCGCTCGACCGCGGTTGGGATCAGTCCGGCAGGTGCGAACCGCCGGGACAACACCGGCGGGGCCTCATTGGTCGCAGCGGTACCACGAAGTGCCTTGAGTGAGACCAGGATTCCGGTCACGAACACCACCGCGACCAGGGTGGCGAACACGATCGACAGGCTGCCCTGGATGAAGGTGTTGCGGACGACGTCGTGCAATTGCGCCGCGTCGCCGGCCGGGCCGAACGACGTCTCGCCGGCCCGCTCGGCGGCCCGGTAGGCGAAGTGCTGCGTCCAGTAGCCCACCCGTGGATCGGAGGAGAAGATCTTCTGCCATGACGCCGTCATGGTGACCGTCAGATCCCACAGCAGCGGGATACCCGGTACCAGTGCCCATTTCAGGTCCGACTTGCGTCGGCTTCGTTTGATCACGATCACGGTCACCACGGTCAGTGCGATCGCGGCCAGCAGTTGGTTGGCGATGCCGAACAGCGGGTAAAGGGTGTTGATTCCGCCCAGCGGATCGGTGACCCCCATCAACAGGATCGAACCCCATCCGGCGACCACCGCCACGCTGCACAGCCACGCCCCGATCCGCCACCCCGGGTTGGCCAGCCT
The DNA here is from genome assembly GCF_055419425.1 of Mycobacterium sp. IDUB_21. Lineage (NCBI taxonomy): Bacteria > Bacillati > Actinomycetota > Actinomycetes > Mycobacteriales > Mycobacteriaceae > Mycobacterium > Mycobacterium sp. IDUB_21. The sequence goes on from NZ_JBVAXQ010000003.1 coordinate 337,048, forward strand.
GCGCAGCGGCCCGCCGAGGTTGCTCAGCGCATCGGAAAGCATGAACCGGGCCACCCGGGTGCCGGCGTCGACGGTGGTCAGAATGAACAGCGCCTCGAACATGATCGCGAAGTGATACCAGAACGCTTTCAGGCCGGGCCCGCCGAACACCCGTCCCAGCACGTCGGCCATGCCCAGCGCCAGGGTCGGCGCACCGCCGGTGCGCGACACGATCGACTGCTCACCGATGGCGGTGGCGGCCTCGCTGATCTGCTCGGCGGTCACCGGCGACCCGCCGAGTCCGAGCCCGTTGACGTAGGCGGCGGCGCTGGAGGCGGTGCCCCCGGTTGAAGCGACCGGAGCGTTGAGGGTGAAGAACAGGTGCTGGTCCAGAATCGACGCGGTGATCAGCGCCATCACCGCCACGAAAGACTCGGTGAGCATGCCGCCGTAGCCGATCAGCCGCATCTGGCTCTCTTTTTCCAGCAGCTTCGGGGTGGTGCCCGAGGCGATCAGTGAATGAAATCCCGACAGTGCCCCGCACGCGATCGTGATGAACAGGAACGGGAACAGCGACCCGGCGAACACCGGCCCGTCGCCGGTGTGCGCGAACGACGACACGGCGGGAGCGGCCATCAGCGGTTGGGCGATCAGGATGCCGACTGCCAGCAGGGCGATGGTGCCCACCTTCATGAACGTCGACAGGTAGTCGCGCGGCGCCAGCAGTAACCACACCGGCAGCACCGAGGCGGCGAAGCCGTAGCCGATGACGCACCACGACAACGTCACCGGGGACAACGTGAACCATGCCGCGCCCCAGGATGTTTCGGCAACCCATCGACCTGACGCCACGGCGCCCAGCAGCGCGACGATGCCGATCAGGGACACCTCGGAAATCCGGCCGGGCCGCAGGAATCGCAGATAGATCCCCATGAACAGCGCGATCGGGATCGTCATCGCGATGGAGAACACGCCCCACGGGCTGACGGCCAGCGCCCGCACCACGATCAGCGCCAGCACCGCGATCAGGATCACCATGATGACCAGCACCCCGATGATCGCAGCGGCGCCGCCGATGACGCCCAGCTCCTCGCGGGCCATCTGCCCCAGCGAGCGGCCGCGGCGCCGCGTCGAGCACCACAGCACCAGGTAGTCCTGCACGCCGCCGGCCACCACCGCGCCGATCACGATCCAGATCGTGCCCGGCAGGTAACCCATCTGAGTGGCCAGCACCGGGCCGACCAGCGGACCGGCGCCGGCGATCGCGGCAAAGTGGTGGCCGAAGAGCACCCGCCGGTCGGTCGGCAGATAGTCGGTGCCGTCCTCGAAGATTTCTGCGGGAGTGGCGTACTCGTCGCGGGGCTGAACGATCTTGCGCTCGATAAGCCTTGCATAGCAGCGGAATCCGATGATGTAAGTACACAGCGCGGCGACCACGAACCACACCGCGTTCACCGACTCGCCGCGGACGAAGGCGATCAGTACCCACGCCACCGCGCCGACGACGGCGAGCGCACCGAACAGCAGTTTGTGGCGCGTGGACATCGGGGAGCGGTCGACAACCGCGACCGGGGGTAGGTCCGGGTCGGTGTGCAGGTAGGCCACCGTGCCGTCGCGGCGCTCGATCACCTCCGGCGCGATCGGTGCGGCCACTGGTACCTCCTCGAGGCCCCCCGGATGCCCGAGTGGCAGTGGGTTGCGAGCCGAACGATAACTTGTTCGGTGATACTCAAGTACTTGCTTAAAGGAGTTTGCATGGAGATCAGCGGCAAGAAGGTCGTCGTCGTCGGTGGCGCCTCCGGCATGGGCCGGGCCAGCGCGGAGCTGCTGGCTGCCGGTGGTGCGGCCGTGGCCGTACTCGACCGGGAGGGCTCGGAGGGCAAGGAGGTGGCGGCCGCTTTCGGGGGCACCTTCCACCCGGTGGATATCACCGACTTCGCAGCCGCCGAGAAGACCCTGGCCGCCGCGGTCGAGGGCCTCGGCGGCCTGCACGTCATCGTCACCACCGCCGGCGGCGGCATCGCCAAGCGCACCTTGAGCAAGTCCGGCCCGCACGACCTGGAGTCGTTCCGTTCGGTGATCGACCTGAACCTGGTCGCGACGTTCAACCTCAACCGGCTGGCCGCCGCTCACATGAGCACCAACGAGCCCGAAGACGAGGAGCGTGGCGTCATCATCAACACCGCGTCGATCGCGGCCTTCGAGGGCCAGATCGGCCAGGTGGCCTACACCGCTGCCAAGGCGGGCGTCGCGGGCATGGCGCTGACCATGGCGCGCGATCTGGGCTCGGTGGGTATCCGGGTGCTGGCGATCGCGCCGAGCCTGTTCGCCACCGGGTTGACCAAGGGCATCCCGGAGGAATTCGCCAGTGCCCTGACCAAGGACGCGGCGTTCCCCAAGCGACTCGGCCGGCCCGAGGAGTTCGCCAAGCTGGTTGCCGCAGTCGTGGACAACCCGATGCTCAATGGGCAGTGCCTGCGGCTCGATGCCGGGCAGCGGTTCGCCCCCAAGTAGACACCGACCAGGAGGCCTCCAATGGGCATTGCAGTAACCGAAGACCATCGCGAACTGGCCGAGGTGGCCCGCGGATTCCTGACCGCGCAGAAGGCTCGCGCGGCGGCGCGGGCACTGCTGGATTCCGCCGACGAGGGCCGGCCGCCGTTCTGGGGTGAGCTGGCCGCGCTGGGCTGGCTGGGCCTGCACGTCGACGAGGCGCACGGCGGCTCGGGCTTCGGGCTGCCCGAATTGGTGGTGGTGATCGAAGAGTTGGGCCGGGCGGTGGCGCCGGGACCGTTCGTGCCGACGGTCATCGCCTCGGCGGTGATCGCGGCCACCGGCACTCCTGACCAGCAGGCTCGGTTGCTGCCCGGGCTGATCGACGGTTCGGTCACCGCCGGGGTCGGGCTGGCCGGTGGTGTGGCGTTGGACGGCGGAGTGGCCTCCGGTGACGCCGGGATCGTGCTGGGCGCGGGACTGGCCGACGTGCTGCTGTTGGCCGCCGGCGAGGACGTGCTGGTGCTCGAGCGTGACCGGGCCGGCGTGAACGTCGATGTGCCCGGCAACCTCGACCCGACCCGCCGGTCTGGGCGGGTGACACTGACCGGTGTCGGGGTCAGCGCCGACGACACCCTGGCCGGCGCCCGTGAGTCGGCGCTGGCGCGGGCTCGGGTGCTGCTGGCCGCCGAGGCGGTGGGCGGCGCGGCCGACTGCACCGATTCGGCTGTCGAATACGCCAAGGTTCGCGAACAGTTCGGCCGGTCGATCGCCACCTTCCAGGCCATCAAGCACCACTGCGCGAACATGCTCGTCGGGGCCGAGTCGGCCACTGCGGCGGTGTGGGACGCCGCCCGTGCTGACGGCGAGGACGAATTCGCCTTCCGGTTGTCCGCCGCGGTGGCCGCCACCCTGGCGTTCCCCGCCTATGTGCGCAACGCGGAGCTCAACATCCAGGTGCACGGCGGTATCGGCTACACCTGGGAACACGACGCCCACCTGCAGCTGCGCCGTGCCCTGACGGTGCAGGCGCTGTTCGGCGGCGATGCTCCGGCTCTGGCCGTATACGAGAGCGCCGCGGCCGGCATCACCCGGGCCAACGACCTGGATCTGCCGCCCGAGGCCGAGGAGCTGCGCACCCGGATTCACGCCGACGCGCTCGAGATCGCCGCGGCGGCCACCGAGGCCCAGCTGGACCGGCTGATCGCGACCGGCTACGTCATGCCGCACTGGCCCAAGCCGTGGGGCCGGGGCGCCGACGCGGTCGAGCAGCTGGTGATCGAGCAGGAGTTCAGCGCCGCCGGAGTGCAGCGGCCCGACTACTCGATCACCGGCTGGGTGATCCTGACGCTGATCCAGCAGGGCACCGAATGGCAGATCGAGCGGTTCGTGGAGAAGGCGCTGCGCCAAGAAGAGATCTGGTGCCAGCTGTTCTCCGAGCCGGATGCCGGCTCGGATGCCGCCGCGGTCAAGACCAAGGCCACCCGGGTCGACGGTGGCTGGAAGATCAACGGCCAGAAGGTGTGGACCTCCGGTGCGCACCTGTGCCGGCGTGGGCTGGCGACCGTGCGCACCGACTTCGACGTCCCCAAGCACGCCGGCATCACCATGGTGATCATCGACATGGAGGCGCCGGGTGTCGAGGTGCGGCCGCTGCGTCAGATCACCGGTGGCTCGGAGTTCAACGAGGTGTTCTTCAACGATGTGTTCGTGCCGGACGAGGACGTCGTCGGCGAGGTCAACGAAGGCTGGAAGGTGGCCCGGGCCACGCTGGGCAATGAACGGGTCAGCATCGGCGGCGGCGGTTCCTTCACCGCCGGGGTCGACCAGCACCTGATCGCGCTGGCCCAGCAGGGCCGGCAGCCGGTGGCCGATGCCGCGGTGCGCATCGGCCGGTTCGTCGCCGACGAGCACGCGTTGCGGCTGCTGAACCTGCGCCGGGTGGCGCGCAGCATCGCCGGCGCCGGGCCCGGCCCGGAGGGCAACGTCACCAAGCTCAAGCTCGCCGAGCACATGGGCGACGGTGCAGCGATCGGAGCGGCGTTGCTGGGTCCGGACGTCGCTCTCGACGACGGGCCGGGCGCGATGGCCGGCCGGATGGTGATGGGGGCGCGCGGCATCGCGATCGCCGGCGGCACCTCGGAGGTGACGCGAAACCAGATCGCCGAGCGAATCCTGGGGATGCCCCGCGACCCGCTGATCAAGTAGCGTTCCCCCCAGCGCATTCTTGCGCGAGTGTGCGCGTCCCCGGCTGACACGCCGAGGTGAAAACCGTTTTTGCGCACGCTCGCGCCGGGAAGGGGACCGTGAAATGGCAACCGTCGCAGACCATGTCATCGCCGTCCTCAAGCGCAGCGGTGTGCAACGTGTCTACGGGCTCCCGGGGGACAGTCTCAACGGCTTCACCGACGCGATCCGCCGGGCCGGCGACTTCGGCTGGGAACAGGTACGCCACGAGGAGACCGCGGCGTTCGCCGCTGCCGCCGACGCCGCGCTGACCGGCGGGTTGGCGGTGTGCGCCGGCAGTTGCGGGCCCGGCAACCTGCACCTGATCAACGGCCTGTTCGACGCGCAGCGCAGCCGGGTGCCGGTGCTGGCGATCGCCGCTCACATCCCACTCGCCGAGATCGGCTCCGACTACTTCCAGGAAACCCATCCGCAGAACCTGTTCCGCGAGTGCAGCGTCTACTGCGAATTGGTCAGCACCCCCGAACAGGCGCCGCGCATCCTGGAGATGGCGATGCGCGCCGCGGTCGAGGAGAACGGGGTCGCCGTCGTGGTCGTGCCGGGCGAGATCTTGTCCAGCCACGTCGAGGACACCGCCTGGGGATCGCGTCCGGTGCTGCCTGCCGGGGCGGTGTGCCATCCCGACGAGCGCGGAATGGGCGCGGCGGCGGTCATGCTCAACGCCGCCACCAACGTCACCATCCTGGCCGGCGCGGGGGTGGCCGGTGCCCACGATCAGGTCATCGAGTTGGCGCACATGTTGCAGGCCCCGATCGTGCACGCGCTGCGCGGCAAGGAGCACATCGAGTACGACAATCCGCATGACGTCGGCATGACGGGGTTGCTCGGATTCGCGTCCGGTTACAAGGCGATCGCCGAAGCCGACGTGCTGCTGATGCTGGGCACCGACTTTCCCTATCAACAGTTCTATCCCGACCGCGCCCAGATCATCCAGGTCGACATCCGTGGCCGAAACCTGGGCCGGCGCACCCCGATCGATCTCGGACTCCTGGGCACCGTGGCCGACACCATCGCCGCGTTGCGCCCGTTGTTGGCGAGCAAGAACGACCGCACCCACCTGGAGCGGTCGCTGGGGCACTACCGCAAGACCCGCAAGCGACTGGACGCACTTGCGTCCAATGATCGCGACCGCACCCCGATCCGCCCGGAATATGTTGCCGCGGTTGCCAATCGATTGGCCGCTGACGACGCGGTGTTCACCGTCGACGTCGGCTCCCCGGTGGTGTGGGCGGCGCGCTACGTGACCATGAACGGGCGGCGAAGACTGATCGGGTCGTTCAACCACGGCAGCATGGCCTGTGCTCTGCCACACGCGATCGGCGCCCAGACCGTCGACCGTGAACGCCAAGTCGTCGCCCTCGCCGGCGACGGCGGGCTGGCGATGCTGTTCGGCGAGTTGTTGACGCTGGCGCAGAACCGGTTGCCGGTCAAGGTGATCGTGTTCAACAATTCGTCGCTGAACTTCGTCGAGTTGGAGATGAAGGCGGCCGGCATCGTCAACTTCGGCACCGAGTTGCACAACCCGGACTTCGGCGCCGTCGCGACCGCGCTGGGCATGTTCGGGCGCCGGGTGGAGCGGCCCGGCGACCTGGAAGCGGCCCTCACCGATGCATTCGGCTATGACGGACCGGCCGTGGTCGACGTCGTCACGGCCCGTCAGGAGCTGTCGATCCCGCCGGCGATCACCGCCGAGCAGGCCAAGGGGTTCTCCTTGTACGCGATCAGGACCATCCTGGCCGGCCGCGCCGACGAACTGCTCGACCTGGTGACCACCAACGTGGCCCGCCGCATCCTGAACTGAGCTGCATAACTCGGTTGCACCCCGGCCGGAGCGGGACTAGCCTGGCCGGATCATGAGTCATCTGCTTGTAGTAGCCAGTACCCGCAGCGGGGTCTGATCAGACCGACCCCCCGCTGTGGGTCGGAAGCTACTACCCGTCGGTCGCTCCTCGAGCAGAAGAGACCGAGATATGACCACCACTTCGTTCGCTGACCAATTCAGGGTTCCGCTCCCACGTGAACTGCGCGACCAGGCCGCGCGGTTGTCCTGGGACGGCTTCGTCTCCGCCTACGGGCGCGCTACGGGGCCACTGTCACTGAGCCGCTGGTCCTGTCTGGACGCCGAACGCCCAGCCGGCCGGCTGGGGCCGCCGCAGGGACGCACCTACCAGGCGACCATCGCCGTCCGCGGCGTTAAGGGAACCTGCACCGCCGCGGCGCACGGACCGCTGGCCGCGCTCACCACGATGCTGCACGACCGCGGAATCACCTTGGAAATCCTGGGCTTTCACCAGCTTCGGTGCGGCGCCGAGACCGCCACGTTCATCCACGGCTCGAACGGTCGCGGCGCGGCGTGGGCGGTGGGTTTCGCACCCGACGCCGGGCGTTCAGCGCTGGACGCGGTCATCACCTGCGCCAACCGGCTGCTGACGGCAGCCTGATCTGCGGGTGGGCTAGAGCGGGCGCAGGACGATCGGCATCCCGTCCATCGGAATCGGCATGCCGCCGTAGTCCCAGCGCGTCTGATAGCCGGGGTGGGGCAACTCCAGCCGATACCGGCGCAGCAACCGGTGCAAGATCGCTTTGACTTCGAGGCGGCCGAACGCCATACCGATACACCGGTGTGCGCCGCCGCCGAACGGATTGAACGCATACCGGTGCTGCTTGTGCTCACTACGCGGTTCGGTGAACCGTTCTGGATCGAATTTCAGTGGGTCCGTCCATAATTCGGGAAGACGGTGATTCACCCCGGGGTAGACGATGACATTGGTGCCCTTGGGGATGTAGTAGCCCAGTAGATCGGTGTCGCGGACCGTCCGGCGCATCCCCCACTGCACCGGCGTCACCAGCCGGATCGATTCGTCCATGACCAAATCGAGCGATTCCAGCTTCCCCAGCGATTCGATGTCGAGCGGCCCGTCGCCCAGGCGATCCGATTCGTCGCGGCAGCGTTGCTGCCATTCCGGGTTACCCGCGAGGTTGTAGGCCATCGATGTGGCCGTCGACGTCGACGTGTCGTGGGCGGCCATCATCAAAAAGATCATGTGGTTGACGATGTCAGCGTCGGAGAACCGGTTGCCGTCCTCGTCCTCGGCGTAGCACAGCGCTGTGAGGAGGTCGTTGCCCTCCACGCCGCGATGCTCCCGGACCCGGTCGGTGAAGTAGCTCTCCAGCAGCTCACGCGCCTTGAGGCCACGCCACCAGGTGAAGGGCGGCACGCTGGTGCGAATCAAGGCATTGCCGGCGCGGGTCGTCGTGGTGAACGCCTTATTGACCTTCGTGACCAGCTCATGATCGGTGCCGGGTTCGTGCCCCATGAACACCAGCGCGGCGATGTCGAGGGTGAGTTCCTTCATCGCGGGGTAGAGCAGGAAGCGCGGATCGTTGGTGACCCAGTCGTTGGCGATCACCTGGGACGCGACCCGGTCGATCTGCTCGACGTAGCCGACGAGGCGGGGCCGGACGAACGCCTCCTGCATGATCCGCCGGTGGAACATGTGTTCCTCGAAATCCAGCAGCATCAAGCCGCGGTGAAAGAACGGCCCGATCACCGGGACCCAGCCCTGCTGCGAGTAGTCCTTGTTCCGGTTGGCGTAGACGACCTGCGTCGCATCGGGGCCCAGCGCCGCGACGGCGGGCAAGACGGGCGAATCGCCGAAGAGCACCGGGCCGTTGGTGTGATACATCCGCATCAGGTAGTCCGGCCCGCCGCGCAGCATCTCGATCATGTGCCCGAGGATCGGCAGTCCGGCGTCGCCGAGGACCGGTTTGAGTCCACTGCCCGGCGGTGGCTCGGCGAGTTTCTTCTCGGGGAACTCCGTGGTCAGCAGTCGCTTTTCCAGCGCCCCCATGCCCGGAAAGTTGTTGAACGACGGGGTGAGCCGGCGTTTAGCCTGGTCGATCAGGTAGCGCGGGGTGCTGATCGTGGTCACGGACGCTCCTTTAACAGGCCGGGCAGGCGGTGATAAACGTCACTCGATCCTCAATCCTTGGATCAATTTTGACGCCAGTCAAGTTTGAATCCGGCGCGGCGTGGTGCAGGGTTCCGTGGCGCGTACCGAGGCCGATGTCCAGATCAGAGCGGACGCAACACGATCGGCATACCGTCCATCGGTATCGGCATGCCGGCGTAGTCCCACTTCGGACGGTAGTCGGGCCGGGACAACTCCAGGCGGTAGCGGCGGAGCAGCCGATGCAGGACGGTCTTGACCTCCAGCCGTCCGTAGACCATCCCGATGCACTTGTGTGCACCGCCGCCGAACGGCGCGAAAGCGTAGCGATGCTTCTTGTGCTCGGAACGCGGTTCCAGGAATCGTTCGGGGTCGAATTGGCGTGGGTTGGTGTACAACTCGGGAAGCCAGTGGTTCATCCCGGGCCACAGTGTCACGTTGGTCCCGGCCGGAACGTGGTGTCCGAGCAGCTCGGTGTCGCGCACGGCCTGGCGCATATTGAACGGCAACGGGGTGACCAGCCGCAGCGACTCGTCCATCACCAGGTCGAGGGTCTCCAGCTTCTCCAGCGCTTCGATGTCCAGCGGGCTGTCGCCGAGCCGCTCCGATTCTTCGCGCGCCCGCTCCTGCCATTCCGGGTGGGCGGCCAGGTGGTAGACCATCGTGGTCAGTGTCGACGTGGTGGTGTCGTGGGCGGCCATCATCAAGAAGATCATGTGGTTGACGATGTCTTGGTCGGTGAAGGTGTTGCCGTCCTCATCGGCGGTGTGACACAGCACGGTCAGCATGTCGGTGCCTTCGACGTTGCGGCGCTCGCGCACCCGCTGGGTGAAGTACTCCTCGAGCACCTTGCGGCCCTGCAGACCGCGCCACCACTTGAACGGTGGCAAGGGCGTGCGGATGATGGCCCCGCCGGCCCGGGTGGTCTGCTCGAACGCGTGGTTGACCTTGGCCACCGTCTTGTGGTCGTTGCGCAGGTCCATGCCCATGAACACCACCGAGGCCACGTCCAGGGTCAGTTCCTTGACCGCCGGGAAGAACAGGAACCGGGGGTCGTTGGTGGGCCAGTTCGCCACCAGCGCGCTGGCCACTCGGTCCATGTCCTCGACGTAGGTGGCCAGCCGCGTCCGGGTGAACGCACCCTGCATGATCCGCTTGTGCGCCAAGTGCTCCTCGAAATCCAGCAGCATCAGCCCGCGGTTGAAGAACGGGCCGATGACCGGGATCCATCCGGTGGTCGAGTAGTCCTTCTTGCGGTTGGCGAACACGGTCTCGGTGGCGTCGGGACCCAGCGCGACGACCGAGGACAGAATCGGCGATTCGGCGAAGTACACCGGACCGTGCTTGCGGTAGATGTGCATCGGGAAGTCCGGGCCCCCGCGGAACATCTCCACGATGTGGCCGAGCACCGGCAGCCCGGAGTCGCCGACGATCGCCTTGAGTTCGCTCCCCGGTGGCGGCTCGGCCAGCGTCTTCTGGGGCCAGTCCACGTTCAACAGCCGCTTCTCGAGGGCGCCCATCCCGGGGATGGTGTTCAGCGTCGGGGTGAACCGGCGCCGGGCCTGGTCGAGGAGGTACTGCGGGGTGGTCATGGTCGTCATCGGCTGACTACCTCTCGTTCGTGGACGTCATGAAGCGCAGCGACGATGGGACCCTGTGGCGACCGTCACGTAACCACATCTTCAGATCAAAATTGACGGGTGTCAAGTTTGAATACGGCGCGGCGTGGTGCAAGGTTCAAGGGTGAGCAGCCAGCACGACGCGGACGGCGCGCCTCCCGACGATCTACCGCTACGGCGAGGCGACAAGCAACGCCAGGCGATTGTGCAGGCAGTGCGGGAATTGCTGGAAGAGAAGCCGTTCGCGGAGCTGTCGGTCAGCACCATCAGCGACCGGGCCGGGGTGGCGCGGTCGGGCTTCTACTTCTACTTCGATTCCAAGTACGCCGTACTGGCACACATCCTCACCGAGGCGAGCCATGAGCTCGAAGAACTCACCCACTACTTCGCGGCGCGCGGCGCCGACGAATCGCCGGCGGCATTCGCCCAGCGCATGGTGGGCAGTGCGGCCGCGGTCTATGCGCACAACGATCCAGTGATGTCGGCGTGCAACATGGCACGCAACAGCGACGCCGAGATCCGGGAGTTGCTCGACGCCCAGATCGACGCGGTGATCAACCAGATCGTCGGCGTGGTCAACGACGAGATCGCCGCCGGCACCGCGAACCCGATCAGCGAAGACATCCCCGCACTGGTCCGGACGCTGGCCGCCACCACGGCCTACATGCTCTCCGGTGACACTGCCTTCCTGGGCGCCGACGGCGATGTGGATCGCGGGGTCCGAGTGCTGGAGGCGCTGTGGCGCACCGCGCTGTGGGGTGGCGGAACGGGCTAGCGGGTCGCCGCCGTCGCTACCCATCGCGGGATTGAATCTTCCGCGATCGGTACCGCCGGTATCGTCTGCACCCATGACACGCGTAGCGGAGTATTACCGGGGCAAGCGGTGCTTCATCACCGGGGCGGCGAGCGGGATCGGCCGGGCCACCGCGTTACGCCTGGCTGAGGCGGGCGCCGAGTTGTATCTGACCGACCGCAATGCCGAAGGCCTCGCCGAAACCGTCGCCGACGCGCGCGCCCTGGGTGCGCTGGTGCCCGAGCATCGGGCGGTCGACATCGCCGATTACGACGATGTCGCCGCGTTCGGCGCCGACATCCATGCGCGCCATCAGGCCATGGACGTCGTGATGAACATCGCCGGTGTGTCGGCGTGGGGGACCGTCGACCGGTTGACCCACCAGCAGTGGCGAAAGATGGTCGACATAAACCTGATGGGTCCGATCCACGTCATCGAATCGTTCCTGCCGCAGATGGTCGCAGCCGGCCGCGGCGGGCACCTGGTCAATGTGTCCTCGGCGGCCGGAATCGTCGCCTTGCCCTGGCACGCGGCCTATTCCGCGAGCAAGTACGGCCTGCGCGGGGTGTCGGAGGTGCTCCGGTTCGACCTGGCGCGACACCGCATCGGGGTTTCGGTGGTGGTGCCCGGCGCGGTCAAGACCGGGCTGGTCAACACCGTCGAGATCGCCGGGGTCGACCGCGAGGACCCGCAGGTGGAGAAATGGGTGGGCCGTTTTGCCGGCCATGCGGTGTCCCCGGAGAAGGCGGCGGAGAAGATCCTGGCCGGAGTGGCCCGCAACCGCTACCTGGTCTACACCTCCGGTGACATCCGGGCGCTGTACGCGTTCAAGCGGCTGGCCTGGCTGCCCTACAGCGTGGCGATGCGCCAGGCCAACAGGGTGTTCAGCCGCGCGCTACTCCCCTCGAAGAAGCCCTTGTCGCGGTAGCGAGCCGATTGCACGCCGGTCCTCGAGGGAATGAATCGGGACGGCCTCCGGTTCGGCTCAGGCATGGCGGTGAACTTGCAGATCAAGGTATTGGTGCTGGTCGGAAGTTTGCGCACGGCGTCGGTCAACCGCCAGATCGCGCATCTGGCGGCCGAGACCGCTCCGGACGGCGTCACGGTGACGGTCTGTGAGGGTCTTGGCGAGCTGCCGTTCTACAACGAGGACCTGGACAGTCCCGGGGCAGTGCCACCGTCGGTGACGGCCCTGCGCGGGGCCGCCGCCGACGCCGACGCGGCCCTGGTGATCACGCCGGAATACAACGGCACCATCCCCGGCGTGCTCAAGAACGCCATCGACTGGCTGTCGCGTCCGTTCGGTGACGGGGCACTGAAGGGCAAGCCGCTGGCGGTGATCGGGGCGGCGCTGGGTCGGTACGGAGGAGTGTGGGCGCACGACGAGACCCGCAAGTCCTTCGGCCTCGCCGGCCCGCGGGTGGTCGAGGGGATCAAGTTATCGGTGCCGATCGGCACGCTGGACGGAAAGCATCCGCGCGAGCACGCACAGTTGGTGGCCGATGTGCGTGATGTGGTCGCAAAACTGGCGCGCGAGGCGGGCTGATTCGCCCCTGCCACGTCTTTGCTGGAAGGTGGTCGCGGGGCCGGCGTCCCGGCGTTGTTGTCGGTGGGTGGTGGTAGACCTGTCGCTATGGGTGGTCGTCAAGTTTTTTGTGACGTGCGACACGCCGAGGCGAGAGCGGCGGCACGCTTACAACCAGCGAATTTCAAGAATGTTGTTCGGAACATCTTGTATGGCTTCTCAAGGCAACCCACTAGGTGTAGTGTTTCAAGCACCGACAGACCCCGGATCGACCGGCTGACCGGACTGCGGCGAACAGCATCGATTCGGTGCCCGGAGCTGCGGTTGAGGCTGGAAATCCAAGGCCTTGGCGGCCTGTTGAAAGTAGTACCTGATCCGTCATCCGTTCGTTGTCGACGATTCGCTGAGGAGTCTGCCGCCCATGAGCATCACCGTCTACACCAAGCCCGCATGCGTGCAGTGCAACGCCACCTACAAGGCGTTGGACAACCAGGGCATCGCTTACGAGACCGTGGACATCTCGCTGGACTCTGAGGCCCGCGACTACGTGATGGCGCTGGGTTACCTGCAGGCCCCGGTGGTCGTCGCCGGTGACGAGCACTGGTCGGGTTTCCGGCCCGACCGCATCAAGGCGCTGGCGCAGATCGCGCTCAGCGCGTAAGCCGCCACAGGGTCGGGTACGGGTGGAGTCTGACTGAGAGCTGAAGGGGGTCGCCGTGTCTGCGGATTCTGAATGCAGCCTGGTGTATTTCTCCTCGGTGTCGGAGAACACCCACCGATTCGTGCAGAAGCTGCAGCTGCCGACGATCCGGATTCCGCTGCACGGGCGCATCGAGGTGAACCAGCCCTACGTGTTGGTGCTGCCGACCTACGGCGGCGGCCGTGGGACACCGAACATCGCTGACGACGCAGCGGGCGGCTACGTGCCCAAGCAGGTCATCGCTTTTTTGAACAACGAACACAACCGGGGGCTGCTGCGCGGCGTGATCGCGGCCGGCAACACCAACTTCGGTGCGGAGTTCTGCTACGCCGGCGACGTGATCGCCCGCAAGTGCGGGGTGCCGTATCTGTACCGATTCGAATTGATGGGAACCGACGAGGACGTGCAAGCCGTCCGCGCGGGTTTGGCCGAATTCTGGAAGGACGACCAATGCCACCTACCGTTGCAACTGCAGAGCAGGTAGCCGAAACGAACCGCAGCACTCCGGTGGGCGAGCTGGATTTCCACGCGCTCAACGCGATGCTCAACCTGTACGACGGTGACGGCAAGATCCAGTTCGACAAGGATGTGCTGGCCGCCCGTCAGTACTTCTTGGAGCACGTCAACCAGAACACGGTGTTCTTCCACAATCAGGACGAGAAGCTGGACTACCTGGTTCAGAAGGACTACTACGAGCGCGAGGTACTCGACCAGTACTCGCGCAACTTCGTCAAGACGCTGCTGGATCGCGCTTACGCCAAGAAGTTTCGGTTCCCGACGTTCCTGGGCGCGTTCAAGTACTACACCTCGTACACACTGAAGACCTTTGACGGCAAGCGCTATCTGGAACGGTTCGAGGACCGGGTCTGCATGGTGGCGCTGGCCCTGGCCGCCGGTGACACTGCGCTGGCCGAGAAGCTCGTCGACGAGATCATCGACGGCCGGTTCCAGCCGGCCACCCCGACGTTCCTGAACGCCGGCAAGAAGCAGCGCGGCGAGTCGGTGAGTTGTTTTCTGCTGCGCATAGAGGACAACATGGAGTCGATCGGCCGCTCGATCAACTCCGCTCTGCAGCTGTCCAAGCGCGGTGGGGGAGTGGCGTTGCTACTGAGCAACATTCGCGAGCACGGCGCCCCGATCAAGAACATCGAGAATCAGTCCTCCGGGGTCATCCCGATCATGAAGCTGCTGGAGGACTCGTTCTCCTACGCCAACCAGCTTGGCGCCAGACAGGGCGCCGGGGCGGTATACCTGCACGCCCATCACCCGGACATCTACCGGTTCCTGGACACCAAGCGCGAGAACGCCGACGAGAAGATCCGGATCAAGACGCTGAGCCTGGGGGTGGTGATCCCTGACATCACCTTCGATCTGGCCAAGAAGAACGAGGACATGTACTTGTTCTCGCCCTATGACGTCGAACGGGTTTACGGGGTGCCGTTCGCCGACATCTCGGTCACCGAGAAGTACTACGAGATGGTCGACAACTCGTCGATCCGCAAGACCAAGATCAAAGCACGCGAGTTCTTCCAGACCCTGGCGGAGCTGCAGTTCGAGTCCGGCTATCCCTACGTCATGTTCGAAGACACCGTCAACCGGGCTAATCCCATCGAAGGCAAGATCACCCACTCGAACCTGTGCTCGGAGATCCTGCAGGTCTCCACCGCTTCGGTGTACAACGAGGACTTGACCTACGCCAAGGTGGGCAAGGACATCTCCTGCAACCTGGGCTCGCTCAACATCGCCAAGGCGATGGATTCGCCTGATTTCAGCCAGACCATCGAGGTCGCCATCCGAGCGCTCACCGCGGTGTCGGATCAGACCCACATCTGGTCGGTGCCGTCGATCGAGCAGGGCAACAACGAGTCGCACGCCATCGGGCTGGGCCAGATGAACCTGCACGGTTACCTGGCCCGGGAGTGCATCCACTACGGCTCCGAAGAGGGCATCGACTTCACCAACATCTACTTCTACACCGTGCTGTATCACGCTCTGCGGGCATCGAACCGCCTTGCGCTGGAACGGGGTCAGGCGTTCAAGGGCTTCGAGAAGTCGAAGTACGCCACCGGAGAGTTCTTCGAAAAGTACACCGAGCAGGTGTGGGAGCCGAAGACGGCCAAGGTGCGGGGCCTGTTCGACGACGCCGGCATCCGGATCCCGGACCAGGACGACTGGCGCCGGCTCAAGGAATCGGTTGCCGCGCACGGCATCTACAACCAGAACCTGCAGGCGGTTCCGCCGACCGGGTCGATCTCCTACATCAACCACTCGACGTCCTCGATCCACCCGATCGTGTCGAGGGTCGAGATCCGCAAGGAAGGCAAGATCGGCCGGGTCTACTACCCGGCGCCGTACATGACCAACGACAACCTGGAGTACTACCAGGACGCCTACGAGATCGGCTACGAGAAGGTCATCGACACCTACGCCGCGGCCACCCAACATGTGGATCAGGGGCTTTCGTTGACGCTGTTCTTCAAGGACACCGCGAGCACCCGCGACGTGAACCGGGCGCAGATCTACGCCTGGCGCAAGGGAATCAAGACGCTGTATTACATCCGGTTGCGCCAGATGGCACTGGAGGGCACTGAGGTGGAGGGTTGCGTCAGCTGCATGTTGTGACGGCTGCGGTGCCGTCGCAGATCAGCTCTTGCGGGCTTGCTCGGCATGCAGCGCCTTCACGCGTCGCTGCTCACCGAGCACCATCTGATAGCTCTCGCGTTCGGTGACCAGCCACTGCGGTTTCTCCTCGAGCAGCTGATCGATCTGCGCGGTGGTGAGCGCATTGCCCACACCGCCTCGCGCGAGAGCGCCGATCGAGACGCCCAGCTTGGCCGCCACGAGGTTCTTCGGGTGCGGCCCGTTCTTGCGGAGGTCCTTGAGCCACTGCGGCGGATCCGCCTGCAGGGCTGCGAGCTCACTGCGGGTCACCGGGTTCTCCTGGAACTCTGCCGGCGTCGCGGGCAAGTACACGTCCAGCTTCTTGGCCGCCGTGGCAGGTTTCATGGACTGTGCGTTCGGCCTGCTCATGCAACCAGCGTATCGGTAGCCTGATGCGGTGGACCGGCCTTCCCTCACCCTCGGGTACGTCCCCGGCGGGACGCCCGCGAAGTGGGCTCGGGCCTGGGCGGAGCGCCAACCTGAAGTCCCGCTGCGGTTGCACACCGTCGCCGCGGCAGAGGCGGTCGCCGCGGTGCGGGCGGGCACCGTCGATGTGGCGTTGTTGCGACCGCCGGCCGACACGGCTGGATTGTCAATCATCCCGCTCTACGACGAGACGACGGTGGCTGTGGTGCCGACCGATCACATTCTCACCGCCGCCGACACGATCACCGCCGCGGATCTCGACGGCGAGCCGATAGTGCTCCCACTCGATGATGTCGTCGGCTGGGCGGGCGCTCCCGGCAACCCGGCCGATCACCGACCCGAAACCACCAAGGACGCAATAGAGCTCGTCGCCGCGGGGCTGGGTGTGCTGATCGTTCCGCAGTCACTGGCGCGGCTGTATCACCGCAAGGACCTCACCTACCGCCCGATCGCCGACGCGCCCGCCTGCCCCGTGGCGCTGGTCTTCCCGGAAGGGATCCAGTCGGCACTGGTCGACGAGTTCGTCGGCATCGTGCGGGGCCGCACACCCGGTTCATCGCGGGGGCGGGCTCAGTCGGTGCCGAAACGCACCGCACGGGAGAAGACCCTCGCCAAGCAGGCCGCGCGGGCCGCTGCGGGCAAGGTGTCCCGCAAATCGGGCCGAGTTGACCGCGGTCGACGCTGACAACACCCGGGTGCTGGCCGGCCGCGACCGATTCACCCTCGGCGCGGGAGGGGCCTCAGTACTTGTGCGCCGGGCCCTGCTGTCCCGCGTAGAGCCGGGTGAGCAGCAGATCGCGGAAGCGCGCGTTGTCGAGGAGTCTGATGCCGGCATTGGCCACTCTCGGCATACCGGCCAGCTTGTGAAAGAACCGGCCGCGCCTGTACTCCCGGCCCCAGGCGGCTTCCATCCGCTGGGCGTAGTTGGTGAAGTCGTCGGGGCCGCCGTTGGTCAGTGCCGCGATCGCGCACTCGCCGGCCGCCAAGCCCGACTCCAGCGCCTTGGAGATGCCCGCTCCGGAGGTCGGCCGGCCCGCGCCCAGCGAGTCACCGGTGAACAGCACGCCGGGCCGCCACGGCGGCCACGCGGTGAAACCCATCGGCAGCCGCCAGGCTCGCACCGTCTTGGACTGCTTCAGCTCGGTGATCGAGGGCAGCTCCCAGTCCCGCGGCAGCGTCTCCAGGAATTCGCCGAGGAAATGAGTGGCGTTGATGGCCTGCCAGTTCTTGTAGCTGTTGACGTAACCCAGTCCGATGTTGACCCGGCCGTCACCCAGCGGGAACACCCAGCCGTAGCCGGGCAGCTGGTCACCTTCGAACACCAGCTTCAAGTAGATGTCGAGCGAATCGACGTCCGGCCGGACGGCCGGCATCTCGGCGCGGATCGCGATCGCGGAGTAGCCGTTGTAGGCCGAGTCCAACTTCAGCGCGCGTTTGATCGGGGAGTAGGCGCCGTCGGCGGCGATCACCGCGTCTGACAGCACCTTCTCGCCGCTTCTGAGCTGCACTCCGGTCACCCGCCCGGCATCGTCGAGAATCGGCGCGGTGACCTCGGCAGACTGGCGGATCTGGGCGCCGGCCGACTCGGCGTGCTTGAGCAGCAGGGTGTCCAGCTCGGGCCGGCGCGCGACGTACCCGTGGTTCGGCATTCCGGGGCGGCGCGGAAACGACAGCTCCCACTCGCTGGGGCTGAACACCTTCACCCGGTTGACCCGGTGAAACTTGTCGACCTGCTCGGCGAGCCCCATCTTCTGCAGATAGCTGACGGCGCGGGCGGTCAGCCCGTCACCGCAGGGCTTGTCGCGTGGGAAGTCGGCCTTGTCCAGGACGACGACGTTCGCACCGGCCTGGCGGGCCTGCCAGGCTGCTGCTGACCCTGCCGGGCCCCCGCCGACGATGGCCAGGTCGAATCGTTGGGTCACTACATCTCGTCTCAAATATGCGCGTCGAAGCGCCACGGGAACTGTCTACCGATGCTAACGGACCAGGTCACCGCGCGGTCTCCCCAGGTCAGCTGTGGCAAGACGGTAAGGTGCTTGACGTGCGCGGAACGAGTAGGCCCAAGCCGGCCGACAACGGTGGGCAGAAGGTCGACGCGCGCAGCGAGCGTTGGCGCGAGCACCGCAAGAAGGTCCGTGGCGAGATCGTCGAGGCCGCCTTCCGGGCCATCGACCGGCTCGGGCCCGATCTGAGCGTGCGGCAGATCGCCGAGGAAGCCGGTACCGCCAAGCCCAAGATCTACCGGCACTTCACCGACAAGGACGACCTGTTCGAGGCGGTCGGAACTCGGCTGCGCGACGACCTGTGGGCGGCGATCTTCGCCTCCATCGACGTCGCCACCAATTCGCTGCGCGAGATCATCCAGCGCAGTGTCGAAGAATACGTAGCCCTGGTCGACGAGCATCCCAATGTGTTGCGGTTCTTCATCCAGGGTCGGGTGCGCGCGCAGTCCGAGTCGACGATGCGGGCGCTCAACGAAGGCCGGACCATCACGCTGGCGATGGCCGAGATGTTCAGCAATGAACTGCGAGAGCTCGATCTCAACGGCGGGACGCTGGAGTTGGCGGCGTTCGCGGCCTTCGGTACGGCGACCTCGGCCACCGACTGGTGGCTCGGTCCGGAACTGGACAGCCCGCGGCGAATGCCCCGTGACACCTTCGTGGGCTACCTGACGACCATCATGATCAGCGTCATCGACGGCACCGCCAACAGCCTCGGCATCGCGATGGACCCCGATCAACCGATTCATCAGGCCGTTCAGCGCCGGCCCGTCGCCTGACGGTTGGGCGAAATACTTCAAATCGCTTTCAATTCGCGACAGACTTCGGCTCCGGCGACTGGACGCAGGCCTGGACGGACCTGACCGGAGGACTGCAAGGGCTGGGAACCATCGCCGACGATGCGTTCACCGACCCGGCCACCGTTATCATCGCGGGTCTACTCAACGCTCGCGACGATATGGCGACCGGAATTCTGCACGCCGGCAACAGCTTCGACCTGAGCCCGTATTCGCCGCTGATGGATTCACTGATCGACCTGAATCACCAGGTGTGACGGCCCTGATGGGCTGAGTGCCGTAACCGCCGAACCGCCTTCCCGCAGGACTCAGGGGGAAGGCGGGACGCCGTTGACGGATTCAAGGCCAGCAAACAGACTGAACAGTTATATCCGAAAAAGGGAGGGACGCGCGATGACGCTGACCGATCACACCGCCGAGGACGCCGACCGACGCGCACCGGTATGTACCCGAGCACTCATCATCGGGACCGGCTTCTCCGGGCTCGGCATGGCCATCGCTCTACAGAAGCAGGGCGTGGAATTCCTCATCCTGGAGAAGGCCGATGAGATCGGCGGGACCTGGCGCGACAACACCTATCCGGGCTGCGCCTGCGACGTCCCGTCGCACCTGTACTCCTTCTCCTTCGAACCGAAGGCCACCTGGAGCAAACTGTTCTCGCCGCAGCCCGAGATTCTGGGCTACCTCAAGGGCGTCACCGACAAGTACGGGCTGCGCCGCCACATCCGGTTCGGCTCACAGGTGACCCGCGCGTACTGGGACGACGGTGAATTTTGCTGGCATGTGTTCACCAATACCGGCCAGGAGTTCCTCGCCGACTTCTTGATCTCCGGGGCCGGGGCGCTGCATATCCCTCGGGTTCCCGACATCGACGGTATGGACGAATTCGCCGGGGCGGCTTTCCATTCCGCGCAGTGGGATCACAGCGTCGACCTGACCGGCAAGCGGGTGGCGGTGATCGGCACCGGCGCCAGCGCCATCCAGATCGTGCCCGAGCTGGTTTCTGATGACGCGAAGGTGGCCCAGGTGCAGCTGTATCAGCGCACCCCGCCGTGGGTGGTGCCGCGGCCCAACAGCCCGTTTCCGAAGGCGCTGCTGACGGCATTCTCGACCGTCCCGGGCCTGCGTAGTGCGGTGCGGGCCGGCATCTACTGGGGGCTGGAGGGACTCGGCTACGCCATGACCAGGCGGCCGAGCCTGCTGCGGGCCGTCGAGCTCGTCGGCCGGTGGAACATCCGCCGCAACGTCCGCGACAAGGAGCTGCGCCGCAAGCTCACCCCGAGCTACCGGGCCGGCTGCAAACGAATCCTCTACGCGCCCAACTATTACCGGGCGGTTGCCGACCCGAAGGCGGAGCTGATCACCGACCGTATCGAGAAGATCACCGCCGACGGGATCGTCACGGCTGACGGTGTGGAGCACCCGTGCGACGTCATCGTCTATGCCACCGGCTTCCACGTCACCGACTCCTACACCTACGTCGACATCAAGGGACCGGGAGGGGAGGACCTGGTCGACCGCTGGAACACCGAGGGGGTGGTGGCGCACCGTGGCATCGCGGTCGCCGACATGCCCAACCTGTTCTTCCTGCTGGGCCCCAACACGGGCCTGGGGCACACCTCGGTGGTGATCATGATCGAGTCGCAGATCCACTACGTCGCCCAAGCGATCGCCGCGGTGGACGCCGTCGGAGCGCAGGCGCTGGCGCCGACCCGCGCCGCCCAGGACCGTTTCAATGACGAACTGCAGCGGCAGCTGGGTGGGTCGGTGTGGAACACCGGCGGCTGCAACAGCTGGTACCTCGACGAACACGGCGTCAACCGAACGCTGTGGAGCGGGATGACCTGGCAGTATTGGCGCTCCACCCGCTCGTTGCGGGCGAGCGAGTACCACTTTTCCGGCGTAGGCTGATGCGACACGCAGACACAACCACTTGTGTTGCCGCGGGTTGTCGGACACCAGGGGTAGTGTCGGGGTCCTAGCTGCCGGTGGGTGAAATGGGGTTCTGGTGAGCGAAAAATTGAAGCTGATCGATCGGGTTTCGGCGATCAACTGGAACCGGGTGCAAGACGACAAGGACCTCGAGGTCTGGGACCGCTTGACCGGAAACTTCTGGCTGCCCGAGAAGGTGCCGGTCTCTAACGACCTGCCGTCGTGGGGAACCCTCACCGACGAGGAGAAGCAGCTCACCATGCGGGTCTTCACCGGCCTGACGCTGCTCGACACCATCCAGGGCACCGTCGGCGCAGTGAGCCTGATCCCCGACGCCATCACCCCGCATGAGGAAGCGGTCTACACCAACATCGCCTTCATGGAGTCGGTGCACGCCAAGAGCTACAGCCAGATCTTCTCCACGCTGTGCTCGACCAATGAGATCGACGAGGCGTTCCGCTGGTCGGAGGAGAACACCAACCTGCAGCGCAAAGCTGCCATCGTCATGCAGTACTACCGTGGCGACGAGCCGCTCAAGCGCAAGGTGGCCTCAACCCTGCTGGAGAGCTTCCTGTTCTACTCCGGGTTCTACCTGCCGATGTACTGGTCGAGTCGGGGCAAGCTGACCAACACCGCCGACGTGATCCGGCTGATCATCCGCGACGAGGCAGTGCACGGCTACTACATCGGCTACAAGTACCAGCGCGGGCTGGCTGCCCTCGACGAGGCCAAGCGTCAAGAGCTCAAGGACTACACCTACGAGCTGCTCTTCGAGCTGTACGACAACGAGGTCGAGTACACCCAGGATCTCTACGACGGGGTGGGGCAGACCGAGGACGTCAAGAAGTTCTTGCGCTACAACGCCAACAAGGCGCTGATGAACCTCGGTTACGAAGCGCTGTTCCCGCGCGACGAGACCGACGTCAACCCGGCGATCCTGTCGGCGCTGAGCCCCAACGGTGACGAGAACCACGACTTCTTCTCCGGGTCGGGTTCCTCGTACGTGATCGGCAAGGCCGTCATCACCGAAGACGAGGACTGGGAGTTCTGAACCAGCGGGATCGTCCACTTCGTCGCTGAACGCCAGTCATGGCCGCGCCGGCATTTTCAGCGAATGACGAACCGACCGTGCGTCAGGGTGTTTGCATAATCTGGTGACGACCGCTGACCGACCCGCTGCCGGTGCCCGCCGCGGCGTGAACCTGGCCCTGGCCACCTGGGTGTCGGTGATCAACTTCTGGGCCTGGAACCTGATCGGCCCGGTGGCGATGACCGACGCGGCGCGGATGGGGCTGGACAGCACCGAAGTCGGACTGCTGGTGGCCACCCCGATCCTGGTCGGATCACTGGGGCGGATGGTGGCCGGCCCGCTGACCGACCGGTTCGGTGGTCGCAGCATGTTCGTCGGGATCTCGGTGGCATCGATCATTCCGGTGTTGGCGGTGGGGTTGGCCGAACAGGCCGGCCGCTTCCCGTTGGTGCTGCTGTCAGCACTGCTGCTCGGTATCCCCGGCGCGGTGTTCGCGGTCGGAATCCCGTTCGCCAACAACTGGTTCGAGCCGGCCCGTCGTGGCTTTGCCACGGGCGTGTTCGGCATGGGCATGATGGGCACGGCACTGTCGGCGTTCTTCACCCCGCGCTTGGTGCGACGAATCGGGCTGGTGCACACCCACCTCATCATCGCGGCGGCGCTGGCGGTTACCGCCGTGGTCTGCCTGGCGGTGATGCGCAACGGGCCGTACTTCCAGCCCTACACCGACCCGGTGGCGCCGAAGCTGCTGGCGGCGGCGCGACTGCGGGTCACCTGGGAGATGTCGCTGCTGTACGCGGTGGTGTTCGGCGGATTCGTCGCGTTCAGCAACTATCTGCCCATCTACATCAAGACCATCTACGGGTTCTCGCAGATCAGCGCCGGAGAACGCACGGCGGCGTTCGCACTGGCCGCCGTGCTGGCCCGACCGGTGGGCGGAATGCTGGCCGACCGTATCGCACCCAAGTACGTCGTCTTGGCGTCACTGGCGGTTACTGCGGTGATGGCCGCTGTCGCCGCCCTCAAGCCCCCGCCCGATGTCTGGTCGGCGGTCACGTTCATCACGCTGGCCGTCGGGCTCGGTATCGGTACGGGTGGGGTGTTCGGGTGGGTGGCCCGCCGTGCGCCCGCCGGCTCCCTGGGGTCGATTACCGGAATCGTCTCGGCTGCAGGAGGATTAGGCGGATATTTCCCGCCGCTGGTGATGGGCGCCACGTACGATTCGGTACACAACGACTACACCGTCGGGCTGCTGCTGCTGGTGGTCACCGCCCTGGCGGCCTGTGCTTACACAGCGTTGCGGCTGCATGCTCGCGAACCGGCGGGCGCGACAGACGCTTAGCCTGGCGGTGATCACCTTCGACACAGGAGTGCAGGATGACGACAACCACCGACGGTACGGCCAAACCGCGACGCTCCAGGGCGTGGATCGCCGGAGCCGTGATCACCGCTCTGCTCGGGCTGTTCTTCGCCTTCGACGCCATCCCGAAGATCGCAGGCGTGTCTTTCGCCCGCGAAGGCACCGAAGCGCTGGGCTTCTCCCCGGACAAGACCGCGGTGATCGGCTGGGTTCTGCTGGTGTGTCTGATCGTCTTCCTGATCCCTCGCACCGCGGTACTGGGCGCGCTGGGCCTGACCGCCTACCTGGGCGGGGCGGTGACCATGAACCTGCACGCCGACAAGCCGCTGGCCGGCTTCGTGTTATCTGCGGTGTATGTCGGCGTGCTGATGTGGATCGGACTCATCCTGCGCCGGCCCGAACTGCTGCGGGTACTCGGGCTTCGGCGCAACTGAGCGGCTCAAGTTCGCGCCGGCAACCGGTCTAACAGCTCGGCGAGGAATCCGCCCGCCTCGCGCCCGGCCGCCTCGACGTCGCGTGCGGCGATCGCCTCCACCAAGCCTCGGTGCCGGATCTGGTCCGACTGAACCGGTTTCGCGATCGTCGTCGCCACACTGGCCATGACCACTGCGGTGAGCCCGCAGTACAGCTCGGTCAACACCGGATTGTGCGAGGAGCGGACCACGGCGAGATGGAAATCGGTGTCTGCCCGCACGAATTCGGCGTGCCGACCTTCCTGCTGGTAGCCGTCGCGGCGATCCAACAGTGTCTGCAACTCGGCCAGATCGGCCTCGGTGCGGGCGACTGCGGCCAGGCGTGCCCCCTCCACCTCCAGGCAGCGTCGCACCTGCAGCACGTCGCGCAGCTCAGAACCGCACAGCCGGCGTACGGCGCCGGACACTTCGCTGGTGGCGCGCACGTAGGTCCCGTCGCCCTGCCGGACCTCCAGGATCCCGCTGTGGGCCAGCGCCCGGACCGCCTCGCGCACGGTGTTGCGGCCCACGCCGAGCGCGTCGGCGAGCTCCGGCTCCGGGGGGATTCGTGAATCGACCGGCCATTCCCCGCCGGTCACCGAAGCACGAAGCTGTTCAATCACCTGATCTACCAAGCCGGTGCGGCGGGTGGTGACCAACGGCACAGCGTCCTCCTTTCATCCAATCATAGGATGTATGCGATCCTACTTCAGGTGACCCGCGTAGCGCGCACCGAAACACTCGGCCAGTACGAGCACGATCTTGAACTGGAACTCGAGGGCGCCGCCGAATTCCGTCCTGCGACGATGGCGGCCGGCGGCGCACTGCTGACCGTCGCGGTGGTGTTGACCGCACTGAACCTGCGCCCGGCGATCACCAGCGTGGGTCCGCTGCTCCCGGAGATGCGTAGAGCATTGGGCGCCTCGGACACCTGGGCCGGTGTCCTGACCACACTGCCAGGTTTGTGTTTCGCGGGAGCCGGGCTGGCCGCGCCGTGGTTGTCCCGGCGGATCGGATTGGGCCGGACGGTCTCGGCGGCGCTGCTGACACTCATTGCGGGACTGCTGATCCGGGTGTGCGACGGGCCTTTGGTCGTGCTCGGCGGAACACTGGTGGCGAGCGCCGGAATCGCGCTGATCAACGTGCTGATCCCAGTGATCATCAGGGGTTCGTTCCCGGCGCAGGTCGGGCTGATGACCGGGATCTACACCGCGGCGCTGCAAGGGGGAGGAGCGCTGGGCTCCGCGGTCACCCCGGTGCTCGACGACGTGCTGGGAGGCTGGCGATCGGCACTGGGTGTGTGGAGTGCGCTGGCCCTGCTGGCTCTGGCGGCATGGGTGGTGGGAGCCCGCGGATTCGAGCGGGCCGGCACCGCCGCACCCGCGGCCGCGACGAAACGCCGGTCGCTGTTGCGCAGCAAGCTGGCCTGGACCGTCACGCTGTTCTTCGGCACCCAGTCGTTCCTCGCCTACGTGGTGATCGGCTGGCTGCCCGAGGTGCTGATCGAGAACGGAATGAGCGACGCGCATGCGGGCTTGCTGCTCGGCTTGATCTCGCTGATCGCGGTGCCGATCAGTCTGATCGTCTCGCCGCTGGCCGCCCGTCGCGACAGCCAAAGCGGATGGATCGTCGGGCTGGGGGTGCTCGGCATCGCCGGAATGCTCGGTCTGCTGATCGCGCCCGCGGCCGCACCACTGCTGTGGAGCGTGCTGGTGGGCTTGGGAATGAGTGTGTTCTCGTTGGCGCTCACCGTGATTGCGCTGCGGGCCCGCGATGCGGAGGACACCGCGAGCCTATCCGGGATGGCGCAGGGCTTCGGCTACCTACTCGCCGGCGTCGGCCCATTCCTGTTCGGGCTGCTGCACCACGTGAGTGGCGGATGGACCGTGCCCTGGCTCATGATGCTCACGGTCTACCTGGTGCAGGTGCTGTCAGGCGCCTTGGCCGGACGCCAGCGCTTTGTCTAGCCCAGATCCCGAGATCAGCTCTGCCGCAACGACTCCGTGTCAATGACGAAACGGTAGCGCACGTCGGAGGCGAGCACCCGCTCGTAAGCGGTGTTGACGTAGTCCGGCTCGATCACCTCGATCTCGGGCCGCACGTCATGCTCGGCGCAGAAGTTCAGCATCTCCTGCGTCTCGGCGATCCCGCCGATCAACGACCCCGACACGCTGCGCCGCATCCGGACCAGCGGGCCCGGCGGCACCGCCAGCGCACTCTCCGGCATGCCCAGCTCCACCAGCGTGCCGTCCAGGGTGAGCAGGCCCAGGTACGCGCCCAGGTCCAGACTCGCCGAGACGGTGTTCAGGATGACGTCGAAGTTGTTGCGCAGCTTCTTGAACGTCTGCGGCTCGCTGGTGGCGTAGTAGTGCTCAGCGCCCAACCGCAGGCCGTCCTCCATCTTCTTCAGAGACTGGGACAGCACGGTCACCTCGGCGCCCATCGCGGTCCCGAGCTTGACGGCCATGTGGCCCAGGCCGCCCAGGCCGACGACCGCAATTCGCTTGCCGTGACCGACATTCCAGTGGCGCAGCGGAGAGTAGGTGGTGACACCGGCACAGAGCAACGGTGCGGCGGCATCCAATGGGACCTCATCCGGGATGCTCAGCACGTAGTTCTCGTCGACGACGATCGCGCCGCTGTAGCCACCCTGGGTGAGCTGGCCGTCGCGGCCGACGCCGCCGTAGGTTCCGACCATGCCGCCGCCGGTGCAGTACTGCTCATGGCCGGCCAGACAGCTGGGGCACTCGCGACAGGAGTCGACGAAGCAGCCGACACCGACGCGGTCGCCGATCTTGAACTTGGTGACCTGCGCACCCACCGCGGTCACCACGCCGGCGATCTCATGGCCCGGGACCAAGGGGTACTGCGGTCGGCCCCACTCGGCCTTGACGGTGTGGATGTCGGAGTGGCAGATGCCTGCGAAAGCAATGTCGAACGCGACGTCGTGCGGGCCGGGTTCGCGACGGGTGATGGTGGTCTTGGTCAGCGGCGCCTCTGGCGACGTGGCGGCGTAAGCGGAAACGGTGCTCATCGGTGAAATCTCTCTTCGCGGCTCGGCGTTTTTATATAGTCTAGCGAAGTAAATTGTGTGGTGGTCGTCTGCCCCTCGGCCTAAGCGCGACGGCGACGCGCGTTTGCCCAGCGTGAGGGCGGCGCCGGGGCCGTTAGGTAATCTTTGACACATTCATCTGCGGCGGGTGGTCAGCGCGAGGCGAGCGGCCCCGCGAAGAATCCATGGTGTTTGCCGTGCCATCACGGCGATGGCACGGTCCGACCGGCGCATCGAGGCCTGCGGGCCGGGGGTCGGCGTCGACGCCAGTTCTGCCTCGGCGGATCCGGCCGGCGGGCCGTTGCGATTGACCGCCAAAAGTTGCCAGCTGCCGGGAACGCCGCGAAGCTCGACGCTACCGCGGTCCTCGAAGCCGGTGCCCGAACCGACGACCAGGTCGCGCACGGTACGCGACACCAGAATCTCGCCCGCGCCGGCCTGGCCGACGATCCGCGCCGCGATGTGCACGGCCATGCCGGCGATGTCGTTGTCGATCAGTTCGCACTCACCGGTGTGGATGCCGACCCGGATCTCGATGCCCAGTGCTTCGGCGTCGGACTGCAATGCCTCCGCACAGCGGATCGCCTGCGTCGGGCCGTCGAACGTGGCGAGGTGACCGTCGCCGGTGCTTTTCACCACCGCGCCGCTGAATCGCTCCGTGAGCTCGGCGGTGATCTCACCGAAGCGTTGCAGCACCGCTCGCCACCGCTCGTCGCCGGTCGCCGCGGCGCGTTGCGTCGACGCGACGATGTCGGTGAACAAGACGGTGCGCAAGGCGCGGTGTGATTGCGCCGGCGCCGCATGGCTACCGGTGAGGAACTCTTCGACCTCCGTCAGGATCTTGTCCGGCTCGGTCAGAAAGGGTGCGTGATCCGTCCCCTCGACCTCGAGGTATCGCACTCCGGGGATATGTCCGGCGAGGTACCGGCCGCCCTGCACGGGCACCGCGGGGTCCTCGCGGGCATGGATGACCAAGGTCGGCGCCGTGAGGGTCGGCAGGATCGGCCGCACGTCGATCAGGAACGCCGCTTCGAAGGAAGCCCGCGCCATTCCCGGGCTGGCACACATGCGCTCGCACGCCGCGAGCTGGCGTAACGAGCGGACGGATGGGGCACTGATACTGGCGGTTTCGCCATTGCCCCACCCGGACCGGACCGTGCGGCCGGCTTGCTGAAGCGGGCGAGCTGCTCGATCGACGGCGTGTAGGCCTCACCCAATTCGGCAAGGAAGCGCGCCCGCAGCTCGGCCGGGTCTCGGTCCAGGTCGGCCCAGCCCTCGAAGCCCCAATACGCAACGGTGCCGGAAAGGATCAGCGCCCGCGTTCGCGTCGGCCATGTTGCCGCGAACATGATGGCGACCGGCCCGCCGTCACTCAGTCCGCACACCACGGCCTGTTCGAAACCGACCGTGTCCATGACCGCTTCGATCTCGGCCGCTCGTTCCTCCAGCGTGCGAACTTTCGGCACCGGGTCCGACAGCCCGACCCCGGCTTTGTCGAACCAGGCGATGCGACAGAACGTTCCGAGCTGGTCCATGAACGATTTGAATTGGGGGAGGGTCCAGGCCAGTTCGATGTGGGTGACGAACGGCCCGACGACGACCAGCTCGATCGGCCCATCACCGAATAGCTGATAGGCCAGGCTGAGATCGCCACACTTGGCGTATGACGTTTCCGGCACCGCATGAGCGTACTGCGGCCGGGGTTTTCCGTCGCCGAAAATGAAGTGGTCCGCGCCACGCCGATCACTCCAGCAATCAGCGGCCTCAATGGCAAAGATCAGCCGAATGAAAGCCTCTGCAGTGCAGTAAATTTTTGTTGTCTCACACCCGTAAGACGTGAGCGCGAGCGAATCCGGGTGACCAAGTACTGAGAGGTCCAGTGGGGCGTATGCGTTTACCGGTGCAAAAGCCTCGAGATCGTTCGATCGGCGTCTTGCGGCCTGCAAAACGATGTCGGTGCCGCGCGCTATCGTGCGCAACATGGTCACCTGCCCCAAAGTCGATCGCCTCGTCCTCTACAAGCACGGCATGGCCTTCGTGGGCCGCCGCGGGCCGGTGGACGGTGACTTCGCGCTGACGTTCCGCCGCGACGACATGAAGGACGTGCTGAAATCGCTGACGGTCGACGCCGCCGGGGGCAGCGCGTCGGTGGGCGCCGTCTGCTTCGACACGCCGACCGATCCGCGCACCGAGTTGGCTGACCGCAACCTGCTTCTGGACCCGGGTGAGGCACTTGTCGGCCTGCTCGCCGCGCTGCGCGGCCGTGCCGTCGAGGTGCACTGCGGCGAGCAGGCGCACCGCGGTGAAGTGATCGGTATGGACGATGCGGCCGGTGCGGGAAAGCACAGTCGACTGCTGGTGCTGCGCACGGAATCCGGTGCGGTCGCCCTGCTCGACCTTGCCGACGCCCGCCGCCTCGATGTGCTGGAACCCCAGTCGAAAGAGGACCTGGACTACCTGATCGACCGGTCCCGCGCCGCCACGGCGGGCCGCAATTGCGATGTCACCGTGCAGATCCGTGGCGCCTCCGAAGAGGTGCGGGTGTCCTACATCGTTGCCGCACCGATGTGGCGGGTGTCGTATCGGGCGATTCGCGACGGTGACACGGTGACGCTGGTCGCCACCGGCATCATCCACAACCCGATCGATGAGGACCTGACCGACGTCGAAGTGACTTTGACCACCGGACAACCGATTTCGTTCGACATCGATCTCTACCACGGCCGGCAGGTGCGGCGCGTGGTGGTGGAGGAAGACGAGCGCGTAGCGGTGCCCGGGCGGGGCTACGACGAGATGCTCATGGTCCCTCGGACGGGCGGCGCTGCCTCCATGATCGGCGCCGATGCGTACCAAGACGCCGCCGCTGATGTCGAAACCGCCGACCGCGGCGAGTATTTCGAGTATCGACTGGGCGCGCCGGTGTCACTGAAGCGGGGCGGGGCGGCGATGGTCCCGCTGGCCGTCGCGCCCGTCGAGGGGGCGCGTCGGGAGCTGGTGTGGCGCGATGATCGCGGTCTCGCTCCCGACATCGTGCTGGCGTTCACCAACACCACCGGCGTGGTGCTCGAAGAAGGCCCGGCGGTCATCTACGAGCAGGACGGCTATGCCGGAGAAGCCATGCTGGGCTTCACCGCCCGCGGTGCCGATGTGCGGCTGGCCTTCGCCAAGGATCTCGCGGTGCGCTGCCGCAGCTTTGCGACATTGCAGACCGTCACCACCCGGATCCGGCTGACCGCCGACGCCGTCGTCGAGGAACAGCGCTACGAGCGGCGGCACACCCTGCACGCCGAGAACGACCACGACGACCTGGTCGACGTGGTCTTCGAGTTGCCCTCGCGTTCACACCACACGCTCACCACGCAGGTCGGCGCCACCGACGCCGGCAACGACGGGGTGTGGCGCCGGTTCAGTGTCCCGGTGCCCGGGCACCAGGCGGTTGAGGCGACGGTGCTGGAGACCTGGCCGGCTTCCTCCACGATCGACTATGACGACCTGGAACCGGGCCAACTGGAGGAGTGGCTGGCCGGCCGCTCACTGGACGCGGCGACCGTCGACACGCTCTCTCGGGTGCTGGCGCACTGGGCCACCGCTCGCCGGCTGGAGGAGCAGCGCGAGCGAGCCGAAGAGCAGCGCGGCGAGGCCTACGCCGCGCAGAGTCGCATCGCCGAACAGCTGCGGGTGCTCGGCACCGACGGCGCCGAAGGTGAGCTGCGGGCCCGGCAGGTACGCGAACTGGAATCCCTGCAAGACCGGGTCAGTGCTGTGGACTCCGATGTGCAGCGGTTGCGCGACGAGGCCGACGCGGCCAGGCAACAGGCGTCGGCCGAACTGCAGCGGGTGATCGGGGAGGGGCCGGCTAATTGATCGGAGCACTCACCCAGTGCAGGTCGTCGACCACTCCGCGGGCGGCGATCGGCCCCTGCCCGGTCTGCCACACCTCGTTGTTGACCACGAACACTCGGCTGTCACGGGTGGCCGCCAGCCGGCGCCAGGAGACGCTGTCGAACACGGTGGCCGCCCGCGCCTTGGCCGCCGCTGAGGCGAATGACACGTAGACGATGTCGCCGTCGGCTGCCGAGAAGTCCGCACGGCCGGCCAGATCGCCCTCGCTCGCGCTGATCTCGATGTAGGGCTGGTCGGTGAAGCGCTGCGATGCCGGCCGGTCCACGCCGACGGCCTTGAGCACACTGGCGGCGAAGTTGGCCGCCCCGTACACCCGCACGCCATTGTCGGTGAGCGCAACCACCGACGCCTGGAAATGGGTGGCATCGCTGGCCTCACCGGTTTCGGCGGCGTTCTCACCGAACTTGTCGAGCACCGCATCAGCCGCGCCGCTGCGCGCGGTCGCGGCGCCGACAGCGCGCAGGTTGTCCTCCCATGCCGCGCCCGGCACCCCGGTGAACACGGTCGGGCCGATCGACGCCAGCGCCGAATAGTCGGGCGTCAGACCCTGCGCCCCCAGGATCAGATCCGGGTGCAGTGCGGCGATGGCATCGATGTCCGGATTGCTGCGGGTGCCCACGCCCGGCAGCTCGTGGACCACGGCGCCCAGGTATGACGGTTGACTCTGCGAACCGTCCGGCAACGCGGCCCCGACAATGCGGGACTGCAGACCCAGGGCACACAGCGCGTCGAGCTGATCACCGGAGAGCACCACGATGCGCTCCGGTTCTTCGGGTACCTCGGCGCCCGGTGGTTCCACGCCGGCCGCGTTGTGAACCGACCGCATCGGTGGTCCCGGGTCGATACGGGCCGGCTCTGCCGCGCACGACTCATCGGGCCGGCGGTCATTGCCGAGCACGCCGGCCCCGGCGACCATGGTCGTGGTGGTAGAAGTCGGCGCCGTTTCGGAACCCTCACCCGCGCAACCTGAAGCCGTGATCAGCATCACGGCCAGTGCTGCCACCGACACCGCCCGCCGGTCCGCCCAGGTCACGCGGTGACGTTAACACCCGCCGGCGGCGTGCCCGTCGCGGAGACGAATACGACAGTTTGTAGGAGGCCTATACCGGCGGGGCGACGCCCGGGGTTAGGATTCGACCCAAGTTCCCGGGATGCCCATGTTTGGAGGAATCTTGACCGCCGAAGCACCCCCGCGCGCAGAACTCGAGCCCACTCGGCCGTTTCCCCCGTTGATGGGCCCCAAGGGCGGTCTGCTCTACAAGATGGTCACGACCACCGATCACAAACTGATCGGCATCATGTACTGCGTCGCCTGCATGGTGTTCTTCTTCATCGGCGGCCTGCTGGCCCTGCTGATGCGCACCGAGTTGGCCGCCCCGGGCTTGCAGTTCCTCTCCAACGAACAGTTCAACCAGCTGTTCACCATGCACGGCACCATCATGCTGCTCTTCTACGCCACCCCGATCGTGTTCGGCTTCTCCAACCTGGTGCTGCCGCTGCAGATCGGCGCCCCCGACGTGGCGTTCCCGCGGATCAACGCATTCGCGTTCTGGCTGTTCGTGTGCGGCGGGACGATCGCACTGGCCGGCTTCATCACCCCCGGTGGCGCGGCCGACTTCGGCTGGACCGCCTACACGCCGCTGAGTGACGCGGTGCACTCGCCCGGCGCCGGCGCGGACCTGTGGATCGTGGGCCTGGCCGTCAGTGGTCTGGGCACCATCTTGGGCGGGGTCAACATGATCACCACCGTGGCCTGCATGCGGGCCCCCGGGATGACGATGTTCCGGATGCCGATCTTCACCTGGAACATCCTGGTCACCTCGATCATGGTGCTGATCGTCTTCCCGCTGCTGACCGCCGCATTGCTCGCCCTGGCCGTCGACCGCCACCTGGGCGGGCACATCTACGACTCCGCCAACGGCGGCGTGTTGCTATGGCAGCACTTGTTCTGGTTCTTCGGCCATCCCGAGGTGTACATCATCGCGCTTCCGTTCTTCGGGATCGTCAGCGAAGTGATCCCGGTGTTCGCCCGCAAGCCGATCTTCGGTTACGTCACCCTGGTCTACGCGACGATGAGCATCGCGGGCCTGTCGACCGCGGTGTGGGCGCACCACATGTACGCCACCGGCGCGGTGCTGCTGCCGTTCTTCTCGCTGCTGACCCTGATGATCGCCATCCCGACCGGGCTGAAGTTCTTCAACTGGATCGGCACGATGTGGCGGGGCCAGATGACGTTCGAGACACCGATGCTGTTCTCGCTCGGTTTCATCGTCACGTTCCTGGCCGGCGGCCTGACCGGCGTGATGCTGGCCAGCCCGCCGATCGACTTCCACGTCAGCGACAGCTACTTCCTGATCGCGCACTTCCACTACGTGCTGTTCGGCACCATCGTGTTCGCCACGTTCGCCGGCATCTACTTCTGGTTCCCGAAGATGACGGGCCGGTTGCTCGACGAGCGGTTGGGCAGGCTGCACTTCTGGTTGACGTTCATCGGGTTCCACACCACGTTCTTGATCCAGCACTGGCTGGGCAACATGGGTATGCCGCGCCGATACGCCGACTACCTGCCCACCGACGGCTTCCAGCCGTTCAACATCGTCTCCACTGTCGGAGCGTTCATTCTGGGCGCGTCGATGCTCGTCTTCACCTGGAACGTGTTCAAGAGCTGGCGCTACGGCGAGGTCGTCACGGTCGACGACCCGTGGGGCTACGGCAACTCGCTGGAGTGGGCCACCAGCTGCCCGCCGCCGCGGCACAACTTCACCGAGCTGCCCCGGATCCGTTCGGAGCGGCCGGCTTTCGAGCTGCACTACCCGCACATGATCGATCGGCTGCGTGCCGAGGCGCACGTCGGCCGTCATCCCGGCGACGAGCTGTACGAGCCCGCGCCGGTCTGATGAGCCCGTTGGGGGTGAGGCGGCACCGGGTCCGGTCCGGCAGCCGCCGCGGGTGAGCGCGCCCAAGGTGCCGGTGTTGATCACCGTCACCGGCGTCGATCAGCCCGGTGTGACGTCGGCGCTCTTCGAGGTGTTGTCGCAGTACCGCATTGAGCTGCTCAACGTCGAGCAGGTCGTGGTCCGTGGCCGGCTGACGCTGGGCGTGCTGGTGTCGGGGGCCCCGGAGGTGGCCGACGGAACGGCGTTGGCCGCCGAGGTCACCGCGGCCATCCACGGCGTCGGCCTGGATGTCACGATCGAACGCAGCGACGACGCGCCGATCATCGCCGTGCCGTCCACACACCGGATCGTGGTCCTGGGACGGCCGGTGGCGGCCGCAGCCCTCGGAGCGCTGGCTCGTGAGATCGCTGAGATCGATGCCAATATCGACATGATCAGGGGCGTCTCGGACTACCCGGTGACCGGTTTGGAGCTGCGGGTCTCGGTGCCTGCCGGTGCCGCGGGCCGGCTGCAGTTCGCGCTGAGCCAGGTCGCCGCGCAGCAGCGGGTCGATGTGGCATTCCAAGATGCCAGCCTGTCCCGCCGGACGAAGCGCCTCATCGTCTTCGACGTCGACTCCACCCTCATCCAGGGCGAGGTCATCGAGATGCTTGCTGCCCGCGCCGGCGCCGGAGACGCGGTCGCGGCGATCACCGAATCCGCCATGCGCGGCGAACTCGACTTCGCCGAGTCGTTGCACCACCGGGTGGCAACTCTCGCCGGCCTGCCCGCCGGTGTCATCGACGAGGTTGCCCAGCAGATCGAGCTCACACCGGGTGCGCGCACCACGTTGCGCACGCTGCGCCGGCTGGGTTTCAAATGCGGTGTGGTGTCCGGCGGCTTCCGGCAGGTGATCGCACCGCTGGCCGACGAACTGAAGCTGGACTTCGTCGCCGCCAACGAGTTGGAGATCGTCGATGGCAAGCTCACCGGCCGGGTGACCGGGCCGGTGGTGGACCGGGCCGGCAAGGCCGACGCGCTACGAGAGTTCGCCGAGCGGGCGGGCGTGCCGCTGGAGCAGACCGTCGCCGTCGGCGACGGCGCCAACGACATCGACATGCTGGCCACGGCAGGGTTGGGTGTGGCGTTCAACGCCAAGCCGGCGCTGCGCGAGGTGGCGGATGCATCGTTGAGCTACCCGTACCTGGACACGGTGCTGTTCCTCCTCGGTGTCACCCGCGCCGAGATCGAGGCCGCCGATGCGTACGACGGCGTGCTGCGCCGGGTCGAGATCCCTCCGGCCTAGCGGGCCAACCGGCACCCCGGTCGGTCACCACAGGGGCGGGATACGGCACCATAGGGCCGTGCCCGACACCGGACGCCCCGGCCCCTCCGCAGCGGCCGATCAAGACCTGCTGATCCACTTCGAGGGCGTTGCACTGCTCCGTGACGGACGCTCCCTGGTGGGACCGCTGGACTGGTCGGTCGAACTCGACGAACGCTGGGTGATCATCGGGCCCAACGGGGCCGGCAAGACGTCGCTGTTGCGGATCGCAGCCGCCACCGAACACCCGTCCTCGGGCGTGGCCTTTGTGCTCGGCGAACAGCTGGGACGGGTCGACACCACCGAGCTACGGGCCCGAGTCGGCCTGAGCTCCTCGGCGCTGGCGCAGCGGATCCCGGACAATGAAACCGTCCGCGACCTGGTCATCTCGGCTGGCTACGCAGTGCTGGGCCGGTGGCGCGAACGCTACGACACCATCGACCACGACCGCGCGGTCGACCTGCTGGAAAGCCTGGGTGCCGAGCACCTCGCCGACCGCACCTACGGCACGCTGTCCGAAGGTGAGCGCAAACGGGTGCTGATCGCCCGCGCGCTGATGACCGATCCGGAGTTGCTGCTACTCGACGAACCGGCGGCGGGCCTCGACCTGGGTGGGCGCGAGGAACTGGTCGCCCGGCTGGCCGATCTGGCCGCCGACCCGGACGCACCGGCGATCGTGCTGGTCACCCATCACGTCGAAGAGATTCCGGTCGGCTTCAGCCACTGCCTGCTGCTGGCCGAGGGCCGCACGGTCGCCGCCGGCCTGCTCAGCGATGTGCTGACCGCAGACAACCTGTCGGCCGCGTTCGGCCAATCGATCTCATTGGACGTCATCGACGGGCGGTACTTCGCTCGCCGGACCCGCGGTCGGGCAGCCCATCGGAGGCGCGCATGAACCAGTCCCAACCGCCGCCCCTGCCGACGCGGCCGGCTGCGACGGTGATGCTGGTGCGCGACGGGGACAGCGGACGCGGTCGCCTGGACGTGTTCCTGATGCGCCGTCATGCGGCCATGGAGTTCGCCGCGGGAGTGATGGTGTTCCCCGGTGGCGGGGTCGACGACCGGGACCGCAGTACCGAGATCGCCTGGGTCGGGCCGGAGCCCGCCTGGTGGGCGCAGCGCTTCGGCGTCGACGTCGAACTGGCCGCGGCGCTGGTGTGCGCGGCGGTACGCGAGACCTTCGAGGAGTCCGGGGTGCTGTTCGCCGGACCCATCGACGACCCGCGGCGCGTGGTCGCCGATGCGTCGGTGTACGCGGACTCCCGCCGCGAGCTGGCCGCCGGTGACCTGTCATTCGCCGACTTTCTGCGCACCGAGAACCTGGTATTGCACGCCGACCTGCTGCGGCCGTGGGCGAACTGGGTGACACCCGAGGCCGAGCGCACCCGTCGCTACGACACCTATTTCTTTGTGGCCGGGCTTCCGGTCGGGCAGCGCGCCGACGGTGAGAACACCGAATCCGACCGGGCCGACTGGATCACTCCCGAAGCCGCGATCGAGGATTTCGCGGCCGGGAACACTTTTCTGCTGCCGCCGACCTGGACCCAATTGGACTCGCTGGCCGGCCGCAGCGTGCAGGACGTGCTGGCGCTGGAACGCCAGATCGTGGTGACCCAACCCAGGTTGGCCCGCCACGGCGACAACTGGCAGATCGAGTTCTTCAACTCCGAGCGCTACAACGCGGCGCGGGGTACGCGGTGGCCCGGATGAGCGAATTCGTTGCGGTCCACACCTCATCCGAGACACCCGGGGTGGCCACCGTGGTGCTGTCGCGTCCGCCGACCAACGCCTTGACCCGGCAGGTCTACCGGGAGATCACCGACGCCGCGGCGGAGGTGTCGGCGCGTGACGACGTGGCCGCGGTGGTGTTGTTCGGCGGACACGAGATCTTCTGCGCCGGTGACGACGTGCCCGAGCTGCGCACCCTGATCGCCGTTGAGGCCGAGGGATTCACCCGAGTCCGCCATGAGGCCGTGCGGGCCGTGGCGGCAATCGGCAAGCCGACGGTGGCGGCCGTCACCGGCTACGCGCTGGGCAGCGGCCTGGCACTGGCGCTGGCGGCGGACTGGCGGATCAGCGGCGACAACGTCAAGTTCGGCGCCACCGAGATTCTGGCCGGCCTCGTTCCCGACGCTGCGGGGCTGACCCGGCTGACCCACACCATCGGCGCGAGCCGCGCCAAGGAATTGGCGTTCAGCGGACGGTTCTTCGATGCCGAAGAAGCGCTCGCACTGGGGCTGATCGACGACATGGTGGCCCCCGACGGGGTTTACGACGCGGCGCTCAAGTGGGCCGGCCGCTTCGTCGACGCCCCCGGACAGGCATTGGCCGCGATTAAGGCCTCGATTGACGGGAACTTCGACAACCCTTAAGCAGCGCTGGCCGCGCAACCTTGACAGTGAGCTAGATCACATTCTAGCGTCAGGTAGCAGGAATCGACATGTTGTACCGCGCTGCAAGCCCCTTGGTCGCCGCCGGAATCATCCTCGCCGGTGTCGTCGTCGGCGCCCCGCCGCAGGCGCACGCGGTGAGCGCGTTCGACATCCGGCTCACCGCCGAGGACATCACGCTGGATCTGGTGCGGCACGGGCAATCGACCGACGATCTCAACGGAATCCTCGGCACACTGCCGCCCGGTGCTCATCTCACCGCGCTGGGTGAACAACAGGCGGACGCCGTCGCCCAGGCCATACAGCAGGAGTACCCGAACGGCATCGCCGGGATCTACGCCTCCGAACTCGTCCGGACCCAGGAGACCGCGGTCCCGCTGGCCCAGGCGCTGGGGTTGGACGTGCAGATCCTGCCGGGGCTCAACGAGATCCCCGCCGGTCTCCTGGAGGGCAGCCCGCGGGATCTGCTTACCGAGATCGGCTATTTCGCGCCGATGGCCGCGTGGGTGCTCGGCTTTCCGCTCGTATCGGAGCCCGGCTCCATCAACGGGGTGCAGTTCGACGAGCAGGTCACCGGCGCTCTCGGCGCGATCTACAACAACACCATCGCCGGCGGCGGCCCGATGACCGATGTGGCGTATTCCAGCGGCGGGCCGATCGCCATCTGGGTGCTGATGAACGTCGACAACCCGCCGTTTTTGCTGCTGGTGCAGCAGCTGCTGGAAACGCTCGGTCCGCCGCCCAACGCGGGCCAGGCCATCCTTGAGGGCAACCCCACCGACGGCTGGACGCTGCTCAGCTGGGACGGGACAGCCGTCCCGCAGACCCCGGACCTGCTCACCGGACTGTTCGTCGACTTCCGTGACCT
This sequence comes from Mycobacterium sp. IDUB_21, assembly GCF_055419425.1. Classification (NCBI taxonomy): domain Bacteria; kingdom Bacillati; phylum Actinomycetota; class Actinomycetes; order Mycobacteriales; family Mycobacteriaceae; genus Mycobacterium; species Mycobacterium sp. IDUB_21. The sequence continues at coordinate 375,425 of NZ_JBVAXQ010000003.1, forward strand.
GATCACGGCGCCGCAGGTGGCGCTCTGGAACATCTACGAGGCACTCCTGGGCGGCGACCAGGCGGACATCACCGCGGCGCTGCAGACCGGATTCGACCAGGTGCTCACCGCGATAACCCAGTTCCCGCAGGCGGTGATCGACACCATCACCGGGGCTATGAGCGACACCGCCGGCGGCGCGCTGGCGTCGGTGGCGATCTAGCCACTACCAGCGGTCTCCGCGACGACGCGGCGAGGAGGGCCGGCCGCTTCGCGGAGGTGTTCGCGGCCGGAAGCAAAGCCACCGACACCGCACGTTAGTCCGCCACGCCGGAACAGCCTTGGGGCGATAACGGCATTTTTTCACGCTGTTATCAGCTAACGTCGCGTGACACGGCGAACTCGCTCGCCGTGCCGGCATTAGGAAGAGCCCATGCGACTTGTCACCCGGACCTGGACAACTGCTGCCGTCGCGCTGGTCGGAGCGGGCGCCGTCGCGGCGGCGCCGGTCACAATGCCGCTGCCCGGCACGACCACGGCCGAACTCCTGCTCGCCGCCCAGGACATCACTCTTGACCTGATACGGCATGGCCAGTCGGCGGACAACGCCGAGGGTGTCCTGGGCACCACACCGGCCGGTGCCGAGCTGACCGCGGTCGGACAGCAGGAGGCCGGCGACGTCGCCCCCGAGATCAGGGCGGCGTTCCCGGACGGGATCGACGGCATCTACGCCTCGGAGCTGATCCGGGCCCACGACACCGCACAGCCGCTGGCCGACTTGCTGAATATGGACATCACGACATTGGCCGGGCTCAACGAACTCAACGCGGGCTGGTTGGAGGGTCAGCCGCTCGACATGTTCACCCAGATCGGCTATGTCGCAGCCCCGCTCATGTGGATCATGGGGCAGTACTGGGTGCCACAACTGGGGTCCGAGGTGGACGTCAACGGGGCCGTGTTCAACGATCGTGTCAGCGACGCGATTGAAGCCATCTACGGCAATACCGTCGCCGACCCGGACGGCGCGATGACCAGTGCGGCGTTCAGCCACGCCGGGACGATCGCGATCTGGACTCTGATGAACGTCAAGAACCCCGACTTCGGGCTGGTCATCAACGAACTGATCAGCGTCGGCTATCCGGTGGCCAACACCGGCCAGGTCGTGATCGAGGGCAACCCCACCGACGGCTGGACGCTGGTCAGCTGGGACGGACATGAGGTGTCGGCCACCCCGGACCTGTTCACCGGGCTGTTCGTCGACTGGCGGGATCTGACCACGGCGCCGCAGATGGCCGCCTGGCACATCCTGGAGGCATTCCAAGGTGGCGACCAGGCGGATATCGCCGCCGCATTGCAGACCGGGTTCGGCGAGGTGGTCGCGGCAATCAGCGCGTTCCCGCAGGCGGTGATGGACACCCTGACCGGCGGGCTGAGCGCGTAGCGGCCGGGCGCCTATCGGCCCTGACGAACAACCCATTGACAATAGGGAAAACCTCAGATTATTCTCAGCGAAGAAATTGCGCTACGCCGCGTAGCGTAACGGAATCTGCCGCCGCTGAAGGAGTACGCCATGCGCCACACCCGCCCGTGGATCACCGCCGGAGTCGCCCTGGTCGGCGCCGGCACGCTGGCCCTCAACACTCCGGTCGTACCGATGAGCTCGCCGATGGCTGCCGTAGTGGCCATGCCCAACATCCAGCTGACCGCAGCGGACATAGTGCTAGATCTGGTCCGGCACGCGGAATCGACGGAGAACGTGACGGGCTTCATCGGGACGACGGCACCGGGTGCACACCTCAGCGCGGACGGCGTGGACCAGGCGGCCGCGGTCGCCCCGCTCATCCACGGGGCGTTCCCCGGGGGTATCGACGGGATCTACGCGTCGGACTTCTTCCGCACGCAAGAGACCGCAGCGCCGTTGGCTGCGCTGCTGGGGATGGACGTGACCCATCTGGCCGGGCTCGGCGAGATCAATGCCGGGATGTTCGAAGGAGAGACCGGCACCCTCCCGGGTCTGCTCTATCTGATGCCCACCATCGCGTGGATCTTCGGGCAGAACTGGGTGCCGATGCTGGGTTCGGACATCAACCCCAACGGGATGGCGTTCCAGGACAACTACGGTGACGCGATTCAGGCGATCTACAACACCAGCATCGCGGACCCCGACAGCACTGGGACCGATGTTGCGTTTTCCCATGGTGCGGCGATCTCCACCTGGGTGATGATGAACGTCACGAATCCCGATTTCGAGCTCTATTTCAAGTCGCTGCTCCAGGGGATTCTGCCCAACACCGGCCAGGTCGTGATCGAGGGCAACCCGACCGACGGCTGGACGCTGGTCAGCTGGAACGGCACCGAGGTGGCGGAGAACCCCGGCCTGCTCACCGGGCTTTTCGTCGACTTCCGTGACCTGATGGTCGCGCCGCAGATGGCCGGCTGGCACATCTGGGAGGCCATCGCGGGTGGCGACCCGGCCGACATCACCGCGGCGCTGCAGACCGGCTTCAACGACGTGCTCGCCGCCTTCGAAGCGTTCCCGCAGTCGGTGATCGACACCATCACCGGGGCCGCGGGCGACGCCGCCGGCAGCAGCGCCGGCGACGCGGTCGGAGACGCGCTGGCGTCGATCGCGATCTGAGCACACGGCCGAGGCCGGACGCAGCGGCAGCCCCGCTGCGCCGGCTTCGTATCAGGACGGCCTGAACCAAAGACGTCGAATTTGTGGAGAATTGGCATTGCTCAGCTGAGTCCAACGTGAGTACCGTGGGGAGTAGTCACATAGTCAACTCAGGGGGGTTGGACATGCAGCGACTTATTGGCTATCGGTGGGTCGCCGTGGGCATCGCGTTAGCCGGCGCCGGGATCGTCACCGCCACCCCGGTGTCGGCGCCACCGACCGCACGCACCTTCGACATCGCGCTGACCGCCGAGGACATCACGCTGGATCTGGTGCGGCACGGGCAATCGACTGACGACGTCAACGGCATTCTCGGCACGATGCCACCCGGTGCTCACCTGACCGACCTGGGCGAGCAGCAGGCGCACGACGTCGCCGCCGCCATCCAGGCGGAGTTCCCGGGCGGTATCGCCGGCATCTACGCTTCGGAGCTCGTCCGGACCCAGGAGACCATGGCCGCGCTGGCCCTTCTGCCCGGGATGCCCGACGTGCAGGTGCTGTCGGATCTCAACGAGATCCCCGCCGGAACCTTCGAAGGAGCGCCCCGCGACCTGATCACCGAAGCTAACTTTTTCCTGCCGATGGCTTCGTGGATCCTCGGCAACCTCTACGCCACGGAGCCCGGCACCAGCTACAACGGGGTGGTCTTCGAGGATCAGGTCAACGCCGCCGTCCAGACGATGTACGACAACACCATTGCGGGTGACGGCGCCACGACCGCTGTGGCGTCGTCCAGCGGTGGGGATATCGCCATCTGGACGCTGATGAACGTCAAGAACCCCGATATCTGGCCCATTCTGCAGACGGTGCTCGAAAACGGCGGGCCGCCCCCCAACGCGGGCCAGGCCATTCTTGAGGGCAACCCCACCGACGGCTGGACGCTGGTCAGCTGGGACGGTATAGCCGTCCCGGCGACCCCGGATCTGTTCACCGGATTGTTCGTCGACTACCGCGACCTGGTCTACACGCAGCAGATCGCGCTGTGGAACATCTGGGAGGCCATCCAGGGTGGTGATCAGGCGGACATCACCAGCGCGCTGCAGACCGGCTTCAACGACGTGGTCGCCGCGTTCCAGGCCTTCCCGCAGGCGGTGATCGACACCATCACCGGCGCCATGGGCGACACCGCCAGCACCAGTGCGCAGACGACGGGCGACTTGATCGGCGACGCGCTGGCATCCGTGGCGAGCTGAGCCCGAGAGGTGGGCCGGGCGCGGCGATAGCCCCCAGCGCCCGGCTTCGCCGCGTCGGCAACCAGGCTTTAGGCTGACCGATCATGAGTACGGAACCGACGCCGAACCCGCACGCCACCGCCGAAGAGGTGGAGGCGGCCCGCCACGACAGCAAGCTCGCCCAGGTGCTCTACCACGACTGGGAAGCCGAGCAGTACGACGAGAAGTGGTCGATCTCCTACGACGAACGCTGCATCGACTATGCGCGCGGCCGCTTCGACGTGATCGTGCCCGCCTCAGAACGGACCGGGTCCGCGCCGCTCTACGAGCGGGCGCTGGAGTTGGGCTGCGGCACCGGGTTCTTCCTGCTCAACCTGATGCAGTCCGGAGTGGCGCAGCGCGGGTCGGTCACCGACCTGTCGCCGGGCATGGTCAAAGTCGCCACCCGCAACGGCAAGGCCCTCGGCCTGGACGTCGACGGCCGGGTCGCCGATGCCGAAGGCATCCCGTACGAGGACAACACCTTCGATCTGGTGGTCGGCCACGCGGTGCTGCACCACATCCCCGACGTCGAGCTGTCGCTGCGCGAGGTGCTGCGGGTGCTCAAGCCCGGCGGGCGGTTCGTGTTCGCCGGCGAGCCCACCACCGTCGGCAACGGCTACGCCCGCCGGCTGGCCGACCTGACCTGGAAGACCACCGTCGCCGCGATGAAGCTGCCCGGGTTGGGCAGCTGGCGACGGCCGCAGGAAGAGCTCGACGAGAATTCGCGGGCGGCGGCCCTGGAATGGATCGTCGACCTGCACACCTTTGAGCCGAGCGACCTGGAACGGATGGCGGCCAACGCCGGTGCCGTCGAAGTGAGCACCGCCAGCGAAGAGTTCACCGCCGCCATGCTGGGCTGGCCGGTGCGGACGTTCGAGTCCACGGTTCCGCCGGGCAAACTCGGCTGGAAATGGGCGAGGTTCGCCTTCGGCAGTTGGACGGCGCTGAGTTGGGTGGACGCCAACGTGTTGCGCCGGGTGGTGCCGAAGGGCTGGTTCTACAACGTGATGATCACCGGGGTCAAACCGTCCTAGATTTTCGTGCCGACGACGTCGGTTACCTGAGCTCGGCGGTCGGCGACGCCGCCCTGGCCGAGGTTGCCGGGTTCGCGCTGACCGACGTCACGCGTGTCGCCGATATCGCCGCCCTGCGGGGCCGTTTCGGCGAGCGGACACCGGCACTGGTCGAGACCGTCCTGCTGCGCCGACGGGCGGTGGCCAAGCTGGCCGAGCTGCCCGCAACGTCGCGGTGGCTGTTCACCGACGAGGCGCTGCAACAGGCCAGCGCCGCACCGGTGGCGCGGCACCGGGCGCAGCGGATCGCGGCGGTCGCACCCGATGTCGTGGTACACGACGTGACCTGCTCGGTCGGCACCGAGTTGGCGGCGCTGTCCGAGGTGACCGATCGTGTGCTGGGCAGCGATCTCGACCCGATACGGCTGGCGATGGCGCGCCACAACCTGAGTGGGGTCGCGCTGGTCCGCGCCGACGCACTGGCGCCGGTCACCCGCGATGCGGTGGTGCTGGCCGACCCGGGCCGTCGTGGCGGTGGGCGGCGCCGTTTCGACCCGGCCGACTACCAGCCGGCCCTGGATCGGTTACTGGATGTCTACGCCGGCCGCGATATCGCCGTAAAAGTCGCTCCCGGAATCGATTTCGATAAAGTTGGGATGCTCGGTTTTCAGGGCGAGATCGAGGTCACGTCGTGGCGTTCCTCGGTGCGCGAGGCCTGCCTGTGGTCGCCCGGCCTGACCGGGGCCGGTGTGCGTCGCCGGGCCACCATCCTGGACCGCGGCGAGCAGATCACCGACGCCGACCCGGGGGACTGCGACGTGCGCTCGGCGGGACGCTGGATCATCGATCCGGACGGCGCGGTGGTGCGGGCCGGCCTGGTCCGCCAGTACGGGGCCCGGCACGGACTGTGGCAGCTCGACCCCGACATCGCCTACCTTTCCGGCGATCACCTGCCGGACGGGGTGCGCGGATTCGAGGTACTCGAGACGCTGCCGTACAGCGAGAAGCGCCTTCGGCAGGCGCTGGCAGCCCTCGACTGCGGCACCCTGGAAATCCTGGTCCGCGGCGTTGCCGTCGATCCCGACGTGCTGCGGCGGCGCCTGCGATTGCGCGGCGACCGAGCACTGTCGGTAGTCATCACCCGGCTCGGACATCGGGTGGCCGCGCGTGCGACGGCATTCATCTGCCGCGCGTCTCGCTGATCGCGACTCAATCGTCCTCGACGAGCCGCAACGCAAAGGAGGGGCAGGCCGCGACCGCCTGTTCCAACAGCTTGCGGTCCTCGACGCGAACATTCTCGTGGTGCACGACGACAACGCCGTCGTCTCCTACTTCGAAGACGGCGGGATGGATCGCCTCGCAAAGACCTCGGCGCAAGCCGTTTGGCCCGGCTGACTACTGGTGCGCGGGGTCGGGCCGACCTTCCTCGTAGGATTCGGTCACGTCCGGAGGTTCTCGGCATGAACCCGACATAAGGAGTGCAATGGCCCGGGCCGATGAGGGGCGAAATGAGGACGAGCGAGTGGGCTCGCCACCGACCGATCGGGTAGTCGCCGTCCTGGGTTTGCTCGCCGACCAGCGAGAACCGGATTCCGTCGCGTCGATCGCGTCGCGGCTGGAATTGAACCGTGCGACGGTGACTTCGATCCTGCTGACGCTGGAGCGGGCCGGATGGGTGGTTCGCCGGTCCGACCGCAAGTACACGCTGGGTCCCGGGCTGATGGGTGTCGCGAAGGCGGTCCGCGAACTGTGGGCCGTCTCGCCCGAATCCACCGCCACCATCGAGCAGCTCTCGGAGCGGGCGGGTTGCGGAGCGGCCCTCGCCATGGTGGGCGCCACCGAGTTGAGTTTTCTGACCGTGGTGGGCGGTCGAGGCCAGATTCCGGCCGCGGTCGGAATCGGGGTCCGTCTGCCTATCGTCGCACCGGTAGCTGCGGCGGTGATCGCGCACCGTGGTGTGCAGGCGCGACGGACTTGGCTGCGCACCGCGGAGAAAGCCCGGCGACCGTTCTTCGGCGATCTGCTCGACCAGGCCCAGCGCGATGGTGTCGTGGTGTTCGGTTTGGGGGCCACCGATCCAGCTGCCCTCGATGTGCTCGCCGAGGTCGCCGCGTTGCTCGCCGAACACCCCGGGCGGGCTGCACTTCGACAGCGGGTGTTCCAGCTGCTGACCGGGCTGGGCGGCAATGCTTATACCGCGGCGGAACTGGCTACTTCGGAATCCTTGTCGATCAGCTACCTGGCCGCACCGGTGTTCGACAAAGGCGAACCGGTCTACGAGCTGCAATTGGGGCCGCTGCGAGATCAGGTGAGCCCATCTGAGCGGGACCGCCTCATCCGGCAGATCCGTGCGACGGCGGAGCAGCTCAGTTCGTAGCGGGCGGCCGCCGAGCGGGATCGACAGCCACCTCGTCTGCCACCGGCGCGATTGCGTTCGTCTGCCGTCCGTCCCGGTGAGCGGCCCGGTAGGCTGTCGGCTTCGGGGCCATTCCTGCTTGCTGCGGCAAGTCGAGACAAAGCGAGACGAGCCGACAATGCGCATTGTGGTGGCCGCCCTGTTGGTGGGCGGGTCAGTAGGCGGCTGGCTGGGTATGTCCTCGGCGATCGCGGGTCCGCCCTGTGCCGAACTGGGTGGAACGATCGAGTCCGGGCAGCTGTGTCACGTCCACTCCTCGAACTCCAGCTACACCCTGGACATGAAGTTCCCGGTCGACTACCCCGACCAGCAGACGCTGACCGACTACCTGGTGCAGAACCGCGACGGGTTCCTGACGGTGGCCAAGTCGCCCGGCTCGCGGGACATGCCTTACGAGATGGACGCGACCTCCGAGCAGCACCGTTCGGGCCAGGCGCCCAAGGGAACCCAGAGCGTCGTGCTCAAGATCTTCCAGGATCTCGGCGGCCCGCAGCCGTCCACCTGGTACCAGTCCTTCAACTACGATCTGGCGACCCGTAAGCCGATCACCTTCGAGACGCTGTTCGCGTCCAACAGCAAGCCGCTGGAAGCGATCTTTCCGGTTGTGCAGCGCGACCTCGAGCGCCAGACCGGCGTGCCGGCGATCCTGATCTCGTCGGGTTCGGGGATGGACCCGACGCACTATCAGAACTTCGCCATCACCAACGAGGACGTGATCTTCTACTTCGCGCCCGGGGAGCTGTTGCCGATGAGCTCCGGTGCCACCTCGGTGAAAGTGCCGCGCACCGCGCTGCCGCCGCTCGCCGTCTGAACCCTCAGGCGATCGCAAGCGCGGCGGAGCCGCGCGAAGCGGGTCGCCGTCTGAACTCAAGCCGGGGCGAAGCTGAAGACCTGACCGGCGCTGGTGGTGACCACTACCCGCCGGTCATGGCCGACCGACACCCCCAGCGGGAACCCGCGCGATTCGGGCAGCGGATAGCTGTTGACGGTGTGACCGTCTTTCGGGTCGAACACCAGCAGCGACAAGCCGGCCGGGCCGACACTGGTACCGGAGACAACGGTGTAGCCGACCTTTCCGGCCAGGCTCGCCGAAGACAGCGGGATGGCGTCGTCGCGCCGCCACACCTGCTCGGCGTAGTCACCGCGGTCGGCGAAGGCCACCAGTTGCGTCTCGGGCCCGCCGCCGGAGACGATCAGCCCGCCGGGTGTCACCGCGGGCGGTGTTTGCGCCAGGAACTTCAGCGGCACCGACCATTTCGCCTTCCCGTTGGCGGCGTCGATCGCCCACAGCCGTTGGTCGCGTCCGTTGACGTAGACGGTGGAGCCGTCCGCGGACAGCACCGGGCTGGCCAGCACCCCGGTGGCGACCGCATCGCTGGTCCACTCCTGGGTGAGCAGGGGAGTGCCGCCCGGGTGGTACCTGATGCCGACGAGTCCGGACTCCTTGGCGCCCGGCTGCCACAGGCTCGTCACCACGGTGTTGCTCGCCGGTGAGAAGGCGGGTGCGGCGGCGACCGGGCAGTCCGGGCGGGCGGCGTCGCAATCGGACAGTCCGCGCCGGAAGTCGGTCGGGTCCACGCCGTCCACCAGGTCCAGCGGCGTGCCGACGACAGTGCCCCGGTGCGCGTCGAAAACCAGCACCTGACCCAGGTGGGTCACCACCAGCAGCAGGCTGTCACCGAGAATCCGCGGCGTCGACGGCATCCCGATCACCGGTGCCCGCCAGCGGATCCACTGGGTGGGCGGAAAGGACAGCATCGCTCCGGGCTGGCCGACATAGACGTTGTCGAAGCCGTCGACGAGCGGACCGAAGAAGCCGCCGCCCTGATGCAACCGGGTGCACCAGCGCTGCCTGCCGTGATCGGCGTTCTCCCATTGCATCAGCGAGCAACCGGCCTCGGTCTGTGCATTGAGCACCAGCCAGCCGTGAATGCCCAGCGCGGGACCGGCTCCCAGTTCGCCCTTGACCGAACGGGTCCAGTCCAATTGAAGATCCGTGGCCCCCGCGGTGGCGGAGTTGCTGCTGTTGGCGGCGTCGGCATACTGGGCGGGCCAGCCGGGCGCGGGGGCGGCGTCCACCCACGAATCGGTGTTGGCGCAGCCGCCCAGCGCCCACGCCATCGATGTCACCGCGATGGCTGCCAGGACACCACGTCGCCGCAACACAGTGGCAGTCCCCAATCATCGGCAGGGCAGTGAACGAGTCCAGGTGAGGGTAGCGCGTGGGCGAAACCCGCTCGCGTAGGCTTTCCGGCCATGACGACCATGTGGGGTGCTCCGATCCACAAACGCTGGCGTGGTTCGCGTCTGCGGGATCCGCGCCAGGCCCGCTTTCTCACGCTGGCCTCGCTGCGCTGGGTGCTGGCCAACCGCGCCTACACCCCGTGGTATCTGGTGCGTTACTGGCGGCTGCTGAAGTTCAAGCTGGCCAACCCGCACATCATCACCCGCGGCATGGTGTTCCTGGGCAAGGGCGTCGAGATTCAGTCCACCCCGGAGCTGTCCGAGCTGGAGATCGGCCGCTGGGTGCATATCGGCGACAAGAACACCATCAGGGCCCACGAGGGGTCGCTGCGGTTCGGTGACAAGGTGGTGCTGGGTCGCGACAACGTCATCAACACCTATCTCGACATCGAGCTCGGGGACTCGGTGCTGATGGCGGACTGGTGCTACGTCTGCGACTTCGACCACCGGATGGACGACATCGACATGCCGATCAAGGACCAGGGCATCATCAAGAGCCCGGTGCGGATCGGTCCGGACACCTGGATCGCGGCCAAGGTCACCATCCTGCGCGAGACCAGCGTCGGCCGCGGCTGCGTGCTGGGCGCCCACGCGGTGGTCAAGGGCGTCATCCCGGACTACTCGATAGCGGTGGGTGCCCCGGCCAAGGTGGTCAAGAACCGCAAACTGGCGTGGGAGACCTCTGCCGCCGAGCGGGCCGAGCTGGCCGCCGCGCTGGCCGACATCGAACGCAAGAAAGCGGCGCGCTGACGCTCGCCGTCTCCTGATTCGGCCAAGATCGCCGGCCTCGCCGACGCCGCTGGAGCCCGCCCCTGCCCGAGTGCGGGCGCTGCGGCCCGCCCGCTGCACGGCGGATGCGCGCCGGCGCCCGGCAGGTACCGTGGACGAGAAAGCGCACGCAGAAAACCGGAAGTAATGGAGGGATTTTGCAGAATTCCGCCGGAATCACAGAAGAGCGGACCTCGGAAAAGCGCCGGAACCCGGAGAAGGGTTATATCGCATTACTCGGCTGGAGTTTGAACGCCATTGATGCGGTGGACCGTTTCGACCGCCGGTATGTGGTCGTTGCACCGGACTGGGCTGAGGAATACTGTCAGCAGCACGATATTCCCTATATCGCCTGGAATTTCGAGCGTCTCAACGAGCGGTCGATGGAGATCGCCGAAACCCTCAAGGAGCGCGGCGTCGACGTCGCGATCCCGCTCTTCGAGGAGACCGTCGAGTGGGCGGGGGCCATCAACTCCGTCCTGCTGGACAACCCGCGGCTGCTCGGCCAAGCCATGTTGCTGCGGGACAAATCACTGATGAAGCGTCGTGCCCAGCTGGGCGGGATCCGAGTCGGCATCTTCGAGGAGGCCCACGACCGCGACGATGTGATCCGGTTCCTCAAGCGGGTGAACCAGACGCTGCTGAAGCTCGACGGGGACCCTAACGACCCCATCCACTTCAAGGCATTCGACAAGGCCGGCTGTCTGGGGCATCGGGTAATTCGTGCTCCCGACGACATCGACTCGATTCCCGATGAGGAATTTCCGGCTTTGATGGAGTCGCATCTCGACGGCTGGGAATTCGCTGTCGAGGCGTGGGTGCACAATGGAAAAATTCGCTTCCTCAACATTTCTGAGTACGTCACGCTCGGATATTCGGTATTCGTGCCGGCGTCGCCGGAATTGGAACGCTACCGGGCCCAGATCACCGCTCAGATCGAGAAGTTGATCAAGACGTTCGACATCGATTTCGGCTTCGTCCACCCCGAGTACTTCGTGACCAGCGATGGGGAGATGTACTTCGGTGAGGTCGCCTACCGGCCGCCGGGTTTCAAGGTCTTCGAACTGTTGGAACGCGTCTACGGGTTCAACGGCTATCAGGGCCTGGTGGTGGTGTTCGACCCCAAGACCACCGAGGAGGAACTCGAGGAGTTCTTCCCGCGCGAGGTCGTCGACGCCAAAGGGCACGCGGGCTGTTTCGGGGTATATCCACGCCGTCGGGTGGTCAGCACGCTGGCCATCCCCGAGGAGACCGAGGATCACCAATACTTCGAATCGCACGAACTCACCGCACCGCTCGAAGAGACTGTCACCAAGCGCACCGCATTCGGCACCCACTGGGGTCTGGTCTACTTCTTCGGTGAGGATCCGTATGAGATGCGGCGGTTGCTCAAGCAGCAAGAGGGGCTTGACTTCTACGTTTGACGCGGCGGCACGCACGTGAGGAACCCGTTGTGACTGCGAATTCACCGGAGGGCCAGACAAACGGTGACGTAGCGACCCTGGAAAGTCGTCTGGCAAGGCTCGACGACGCGACCGGGGCGCTGGCGGAGGCCGGTGTGATGGGCAAGCCGGAACGGCTGCGGCGTGTTCTGGACGGACTCCGGTTGGTGTTGCTGCAACCGGGAGGCTGCGCGGCGGTACAGGCCCGGACGGCGGCACTGGAGGAGGCCGGCCTGTTCCTCGGGACGGACTGGGCGTCACCACGCACGCTGTTGCCGGTGCTGACCACCGGCTCGCTGCGCAGCCCGAATCCTGACACCGTGGTGCTGGAGGCGGTCAACGAACTGCGTCTGCTCGCGGTCGCCAACGGCGAGTACATCCATCCGCTGATCACCGCAGAGCAGGCGCGGCACCATCTCGCGCAGGTACTGGCGATCAACCTGTCCCTGCTGTTGACCCCGCCGACCGAGGCGGAGCGCGAACTGCAGGGCCGGATGGCGCGGTTGACACGTGACCTGTTTCGCTACCTGGTCGACCAGGTCGGTTACGACGGCGTCCTCGACCGGCTGGTCGACGAGATCTGGCGGATTCTGCGGCAGCGGCCCATCCAGGTCGACCAGATCAAGGCGATGATCACCCAGATCTCGATCGTGCGCAGCGATCCGGACATTGATCTGGGCAGCGGTGCGGTGGGCACCGATCGGCTGATCACCAGCTTGTACGGCACCACCGACGGCTGTCGCGAAGACCCCGGGGTCCAGGTGTATCGCAGCCGGCTGGAATCGATGGACGAACCGACGCTGCAGTACGAGGCGGCCGGATTCGCGCGGTCGATGCACGACACCGGGCTGGTTTCGGCCTATCACGCAGTACTGCTGCGCTTCCTGGTGGAAAAGAGCGACTATCTGATCGGCGAGGCGCTGGGCCTGTCCAGCACCGGCCGCGACAGCCTGCTCTGCTTCCACGATCTGGTGCACAGCCTGATCTCGGGGGCGGTGCACGTCGAGACGGCCCAATGCATCTACGGGCTGGCGCTGCTGCTGGAACGCGGCATCCTCTACCAACCGCCGGTGGCGCCGTCGCTGTGGCGCCAGTTGGCACTGCCGGTCTCCAAGCAGTCCCGGGAGCGGCTTACCCAGGTGTTCGGACCTGCGCAGGACCCGCACACCTGGCTACTGGCGGGGACGTTGTCGATGCTCGGGCTGCCGCTGGGGGTGGGACAGGGTGACAACCCGACCTGCCAGGCAGCGCGTGCCCTGTCGATGTGGTCCTACAACGATCCGGACTATCTGCTTCAGACGATCACCTGGGCGGCGCGCGACGACGAAATCGTCATGCACTTCGAGGGGCAGCCGATCTCGTCGGGGAACAGCGCTGCGGGGGTGGCCGCGCACCTTCCCGTCGACCTCGATCCGGTGTCGTTGCTCGTGGTGCCGCATCTGGACCGCATCTACGCGGAGATGTTCCGGCGATGTGTAGGTCGGGAAGGCGACCCGCACAGGTGGGTCAATCCGGAGTTCCACGGGTGGTGGTCCGGGCGTGGCTTCCGGATCAACGTCGATGTCGCGACCGGCAATCTGGTTGACCTGGAAGGCTTTCTGCGGCACTTCTACGGCGCCTACCACCCGTTCTACAACGGAAATCAACCGCTCATCCACCCGCAGCCGGCCGGTATCGCCGTGACCGACAGCGCCGCCCGATTCGTCGGGTGGCATGCGATCACCGTGCTGCGGGTGAGCCTGGACCCCGAGGGGGCCATGCGGGTCTACTTCTACAACCCCAACAACGACAGTGGCCAGGACTGGGGCGACGGTGTGGTGGTGAGCACCGCCGGACACGCCGAACGCTTCGGCGAGGCGTCGCTGCCGTTCGAACAGTTCGCCTCGCGGCTCTACATCTTCCACTTCGATCCGCTGGAACCCGGTGAGCGGGCCGCGGTCACCCAGACCGAGTTGGATCGGGTACTGGGATATCTGCAGCGCAGCTGGGGTGGCGATCGAATGGTCGGGCTGGCTGCCATCCAGGCCTGAACCGTCAGGGTTCCAGCTCCGGCAGCACCCGCTCGACCAGCAGACGCAGGCTCTCCCACCCGTCCTCGAGAGGCAGGCCGCCGATCAGCGGATGCAGGGTCACGCCGGTCCGTCCGTTGCGGCACTGCGCGATGAGTTCGCCGGGGGTCAGCACTTCCACCGTGCCGGCCCGGCGCAGTTCGGCGATCGTGCTCGCCGGACGTTCGTTGGGGCGCGGCACGTCCGGCGCCGCCCACGAACTGTATTCGCGCGCCTCGGTGAGGAAGTGGTGACCGCAGCGGGCCCAGGTCCGCTCCGGATCGGTGCTCAGATGCGTGACGGTGTTGCCGTTTCCGGGGCTGAACACGAAACCCTGCTTGCCGTTGCGCGCCAGCTCATCCCGATACACCGCTTCGACGTCGGGCATCGGCATCGGCGGCGAGAACGGCAACCCGAAGCGGGCCGCCCGGCGGGCCGCCGCGATGCTCATCCCGCCGATGAACAACACCGGATGCGGCCTGCTGTACGGCTTGGGCGTCACGTCGACCAACTGGCCGCGGTAGTCGAACGGCTCATCGCCCCAGGCCTTGAACAGCACGGTCAGACATTCGTCCATCAGCCGTCCCCGTCTCCGGAAATCCTTGCCGGCGGCGTGGTATTCGGCTGGGCGATAACCGATTCCGGTGACGAAGCTGACCCGCCCGGCGGACAGGTGATCGAGGACCGCGATGTCCTCGGCCAGCCGTACCGGGTCATAGAGCGGCACCAGCAGCGCGCCGACGCTGATCCGGATGGTCTCGGTGCATCCGGCGACGGCGGCGGCCATCAGCAGCGGGGCCGGCAACCATCCGGTGGCCGCGAGATGATGTTCTTCGCAACCGATCGCGGTCAGCCCGTGGGCATCGGCGTAGGACGCCATCTCCAGTGCCGCCCGGTAGCGCTGGGCGTGCCCGGCGCCGGGCACATTGGTCATGTTCAGGCGCAGGGCGCTCAACAGCGGCATGGGACTGACCGGTCACCTCCTCCGGCGTCACCGTAGCGCATGTGATCAATCGACTGATTACGCCGCGGCCTCGTCGCTAGCCTAGGATCGTGACCGGCCCGTCGACCCGACTGCTGATCGATGGCGCGCTTCAGCCCGGTGGTGGGGGCACGTTCGACACCATCAACCCGGCCACCGAAGAACCTCTCGGGCAGGCCGCGGACGCCGATGCCACCGACCTGGACCGCGCCGTCGCCGCCGCCAGGACAGCCTTCGACTCCTCGGACTGGTGCTGCGACACCGCGTTACGGGTGCACTGCCTTCGGCAACTGCGCGACGCACTCAACGACGAGATCGAAAGCCTGCGTGAGATCACCATCGCCGAGGCCGGCGCCCCGCGGGCGCTCACCTACCACGGCCAACTGCAGGGCCCGGTGGACGACCTGGAGTTCCCCGCCGCCACCGCCGAAAGCTATCCCTGGGCCGTGGACTTCGGCGTGGCCGCCCCGCTGGGCATCCCGACCGCACGCACCCTCGTGCGAGAGCCTTTCGGGGTGGTGGGGGCCATCACGCCGTGGAACTTCCCGCATCAGGTCACCTTCGCCAAGCTCGGACCGGCACTGGCGGCCGGGAACACCGTCGTTCTCAAGCCGGCGCCCGACACTCCATGGTGCGCAGCCGAAGTCGGCCGGATCATTGCCGACAAGACCGACTTCCCGCCGGGGGTGGTGAATATTCTCACCGCGGCCGACCACCGCATCGGAGCCCGGCTGGCCGAGGATGCCCGGGTCGACGTGGTCTCCTTCACCGGCTCGACCGCGACCGGCCGCTCGGTGATGACCGCTGCCGCGCAGACCATCAAGAAAGTCTTCTTAGAACTCGGCGGCAAGTCGGCATTCGTGGTTCTCGACGACGCCGACCTGGCCCGCGCGTGCACCGCGGCGGCATCGACGGTGACGACCCACGCCGGGCAGGGCTGCGCGCTCACCACCCGTCTGCTGGTGCCTCGCGACCGCTACGGCGAGGCGCTCGACGCGGTGGCCGCGGCAATGGCCCGGATTCCGGTGGGAGACCCCAGCGACCCGAAAACACGGTGTGGACCGCTGATCTCGGCTCGGCAGCGCGACCGGGTGCAGTCCTATCTGGACCTGGCGATCGCCGAAGGCGGAACGTTTCACTGCGGCGGCGGGCGGCCCGCCGGCCTGGACCGCGGTTTCTTCATCGAACCGACGGTGATCGCCGGGCTGACCAACGACGCCCGGGCGGCCCGCGAGGAGATCTTCGGCCCGGTACTGGTGGTACTGGCACACGACGGTGACGCCGACGCCGTGCGGATCGCCAACGACTCGCTCTATGGGCTGTCCGCCACCGTGTTCGGCAGCGGCGGCCGGGCCGCCCATGTCGCCTCCCGGCTGCGGGCCGGGACGGTTAACGTCAACGGCGGCATGTGGTACTCCGCCGACGTACCGTTCGGCGGTTACAAGCAGTCCGGGATCGGTCGTGAGATGGGGCTGGCCGGCTTCGAGGAATATCTGGAGACCAAGGTGGTGGCGACCGCGGTCACCGGGACGGAGTGTTGATGGCCGGTCCTCCCGACCCCCAGGTGCTCGCGGCGTTGCTGGCGATGCGAGAAGGCGCCGACGCGGTGCCGCCGCCGGCGGTCGGTGACGTCGCCACCCGTCGCCGCACCGCCGGTCACATGTTCAACCAGGCGCTGGCGTCGCGGCAACCGATCAGCGGCGTTGAGGTGCAGGAGTTCTCGCTGGATTACGACGGCGGGACGCTTCCGTTGCGCTGGTACCGGCTGGTCGGCGCCGATCAGCCCGGCAGTGCGGCGCTGTATCTGCACGGCGGCGGGATGATCCTGGACTGGGGACGCCTCGGTGGGCTCTACGACGAGGTGGTCCGCAGCTATGTCGCCGCGTCGGGGGTGCCGATGCTGGTGGTCGATTACCGGGTCGCCCCGGAATTCCCGCATCCGGTTCCGCTGCAGGACTGCTATGCGGCACTGCGCTGGCTGGCCGGGCACTCCGCCGAGCTGGGCGTCGATGCGTCCCGGCTGGCCGTGATGGGCGACAGCGCCGGCGGGGGACTGGCGGCCGGGGTGTGCCTGCTGGCCCGGGACCGGGGCGGGCCGGCGATCGCAGCCCAGCTGCTGATCTACCCGATGCTCGACGACCGGACCGGTGGTGGCGATGCGGCGGGTGGCACGCTGCTCACCTGGAGCTACGACGACAACGCCACCGGCTGGGGCGCGCTGCTGGGCGGCGGCGACGCAGACGGGTACGCCGCGCCGGCCCGCACCGATGACCTGGCCGGCCTACCGCCGGCCTATCTCGATGTCGGCGACCTGGACATCTTCGCCGGGGAGGACGTTGCCTTTGCGCAGCGGCTGATCGCCGCGAGCGTCCCCGTCGAGCTGCACGTGTACCCGGGTTGTCCGCACGGGTTCGATCTGCTGGTGCCCGATGCCGATGTGTCGCAACGGGTTATCGCAAACCGGGTGCGGTATCTGGCGTCGCTGTAATATCAAGTCCAGCGTTGGAGAGATAGCTATGACAGTCTCGGAACGGCCTGCTCGGGCTCCATCCGATACCCCCGGGCAATCCGCGGCGGTAATCCGCCACTGGCCCACACGTTCGGGGTCATAGTGGCCTACGACGCGCAGCTGGCAGCCCGCGTGCGGGAGATATTTGCCGATGGCCCACCGGTGCTCGAAAAGGCGATGTTCGGAGGTTTGGCTTTCCTCGTCGCCGGCAAAATCGCGATCGCCGCCAGTGCTGACAGCGGCTTGCTGGTCCGCGTCGGTGCCGCACGCGCAGAACAGCTCTTGAGAACCACTCCTGCTCAACCCATGGAGATGGGCGGGCGAACCATGCGCGGCTGGGTCCACGTCGATGGCGAGCATCTGGGCTCGCGGCGTCGGCTCGCCGAATGGATCGACATCGGAATCGCCGCCGCAACAAGCGCGTAGAACAACGCGCCCCCGATGGCGGTCGCCACGGCTGCCCGAATCGACTGATTGCTTATATGCTGAGCGGGTTGCTGGGCAGTTGGTGATCCGGAGGTGCCTCGATCGTGACGGACGGCCAGGATTTCCAAGGCGCAGCCTTTGATCCGAATGCCCTGCGGGACAAGTACACCCGGGAGCGTCAGCGACGCCTGCGGAACGACGGCATCGACCAGTACGTCGAGGTGCGAGGTCGCTTCTCCCGATTTGCCGAAGATCCGTGGGCCGACCCGGGGTTCACCCGGGAGCCGCTGTCCGATGCGGTCGACGTCGCGATCGTGGGCGCAGGCTTCGGTGGACTGCTGACTGGTGCCCGGTTGCGCGAGCTCGGGGTGCAGAGCATCCGGCTGATCGACAAGGCGGCCGACGTCGGTGGCACCTGGTACTGGAACCGGTATCCGGGCATCGCCTGTGACGTGGAGTCCTACGTCTACATGCCGCTGCTGGAGGAACTCGGCTACGTCCCGACCGAGAAATACGCCAAGGGACCGGAGATCTTCGCGCACTGCCAGCGAATCGCCGACCACTACGACCTGTACCGGGACGCCTGCCTACAGACCGAGGTGCTCGAAATCCGTTGGGACCCAGCGATAACACGCTGGCTGATTTCCACCAACCGGGGAGATGTGATCCGGGCCCGATTCGTGTCGATGGCGAACGGGTACCTGCAGAAACCGAAGCTGGCTGGTATCCCGGGAATCGACGAATTCGCCGGCCGGACCTTTCACACCAGCCGCTGGGACTACGACTACACCGGCACACAGTTGCAGCAGCTGGGCGACCAGCGGGTCGGGATCATCGGAACCGGTGCCACGGCGATTCAATGCGTGCCGCGGCTGGCCGAGGCGGCAGGGCAGCTGTACGTATTCCAGCGCACTCCGTCCACGGTGGACGTGCGGGGTAACCGTTCGACCGACCAGCAGTGGGCGGCAGAGTTGGAGCCCGGCTGGCAGCGGCGCCGCATGGAGAACTTCCAGATCCTCACCGCGGGCGGTCACGCCGACGAAGACCTGGTCGACGACGCGTGGACCAGCCTCACCAAGAAGTTGCCGATCGTCAGCGGAGACGGGGCAGTCGACCAATCCACCCGCGCAGAGCTCGCCGACTTCGCCAAGATGGAGGAGATCCGCGGCCGCGTCGACGCGCTGGTGACCGATCCGGCCACTGCCGAAGCATTGAAACCGTGGTACGGCTACTTCTGTAAACGGCCCTGCTTCCACGACGAATACCTGCAGGCATTCAATCGCGACAACGTCACCCTGGTCGACACCCGGGGCCGCGGCGTCGAGCGGATCACCAGTGCCGGCGCCGTGGTCGACGGCACCGAATACCCTTTGGACTGCCTGGTTTTCGCCACCGGATTCGAGGTGGGAACCGACTATTGCCGGCGTACCGGATTCGAAGTCATCGGCCGGGACGGTGTGACACTGACCGACAAGTGGGCCGACGGGGTACGTACCTTCCACGGGCTGCACGTCAGCGGCTTCCCGAACTGCTTCATCGAGAGCATCGCCCAGTCCGGGTTCACCGTGAACTTCCCCTACCTGATCGACACCCAGTCCAGTCACGTGGCCTGGGTGATCGCCCGGGCGCTGCAGCAGGGGATCACCGCGCTGGAGGCCACCCCCGACGCCGAGCAGGGCTGGGTCGACGGTGTGGTGCAGCGCTCCGGTGTCATCGCCGGCCGGCGTGAAACGTGTACGCCCGGCTACTACAACCGCGAGGGCCAGGCCAACGCGAGGCTGCGCCAAGACAGCTTCTTCTTCGGCAGCCCCACCGAATACGCCGACATCCTGGGCCAGTGGCGGGAAGCCGGGAGCTTGGACGGGCTCGAGGTCACCAGCTAGCGGCGACGAATGTCTAGAGGCCGAAGTCGATGACGCCTCTGACCAATGCGCCGGCGGCCAGGTCTGCGTACGCCTCATTGATGTCGTCGAGCCGGTAACGCTTGGTGATCATCTCGTCGAGCTGCAGTCGGCCCGCCTCGTAGAGCGTGGCCAACATCGGGATGTCGGTGCGCGGGTTGCACGACCCGAAGACGGTGCCGCACAGGCTCTTGTTCATCAGCATGAGATCCTGCGGATCGAGACCGGTCCGGGTGCCCTGCACTGACATTCCGGTCAGCACGCAGGTGCCGGACTTGCGAGTCAGGCGCAGCGCGTCTTCGACATCGGAGTCGGTGACGACCGACGGGGACACCACCACAACGTCGGCCATCACCCCGCGGGTCAGGTCGGTGACCACCCCGAAAGCCTCGGCCGCGCCGGCCGCGGTGTGGGTGGCGCCGAATGCCATTGCCGACTCTCGTTTGAATGCCACCGGATCCACCGCGACGATCTGGACCGCCCCGTTGATACGGGCCCCCTGTACCGCGGCCATGCCGATGCCGCCCACCCCGATGACCACCACCGTGTCTCCGCCGCGCACCCCGCCGCGGTACGCCGCCGAGCCGTATCCGGTCGGTGCCGCGCAAGCCAGCAACGCGGCGGGCAGCAGTGGCAGGTGCGGCTCGATCTTGACCAGCGAGGCGGCAGAGACGACGGTGTGCTCGGCGAACGCGCCGATCTTCGACACATGGGCGAGGTCGCAGCCATCGCTGCCGTGGTGCCGGAAGGTGCCGTCGGTAGGCATACCGGGCAGCATGGTGCCCGCCCCGGCATCACAGATGTACTCCATGCCTGAAGCGCACCAACGGCATTGACCGCATACCGCGACGAAAGACGTCACCACGTGATCGCCGGGGGCCAGCCCGGCAACACCGTCACCGACCGCGACGACCACACCCGAGCCCTCGTGGCCGCCGATGGTCGGGGCCATGGGGGCGTGCTGCGACGGCGCGGCCAGATGGCCCTGGCGGATGTGTTCGTCGGAATGGCACAAGCCCGCCGCCGCCATCTTGATCAGGACCTCGCCGGCGCGCGGCGGATCGAGTTCGAACTCCTCGAGCGACCAAGGGGCGCCGTAGCTGCGCAGGATCGCGGCGCGGCTTCTCATCCCCGGATGCCCGCGGGTCTTGACGGCCACCAGATCCGGTCGCCGATCAGCGCGAACAACGCCGGGATGACCAGCGTGCGGACCACGAAGGTGTCCAGCAGGATGCCGACCCCGACGATGATGCCCAACTGGGTCAGCACGATCAGCGGCAGCACACCGAGCACGCAGAACACCGCGGCCAGAACTATGCCCGCGCTGGTGATCACCCCGCCGGTGGCGGCGACCGCGGCCACCATGCCTTCGCGGGTGCCGTGTTCGGCGCTCTCCTCGCGGGCGCGGGTCACCAGGAAGATCGTGTAGTCGACGCCCAGGGCGACCAGGAACAGAAACGCGAACAGCGGGGTGCCGTTGTCCAGGGCGGGGAAACCGAACAGATGGATACTGGCCCAGCCACCCAGGCCGAGTGCGGCCAGCGCGCTGAGCACGGTCGCGGCGACCAGTATCGGCGGGGCGAGCGCGGCGCGCAGCAGCGCGTAGAGCACCACCAGAACCACTGCCAGGATCGCCGGGATCAGCACCCGACGGTCACGGTCTGCGGCGTCGCGGATGTCGAGCGCCTGGGCGTCGGCACCGCCGACCAGTGCACCGGGGTCCGCGACGCGGACCGAATCCCGCAGTTCCGTAACGGTGTCGAATGCGTGGGCGGTCGACGGTGCGGCGTCGATCACGACAGACCACCGGGTCTTGCCGGCCGGCGACAGGCCGGTGGGAACCGCCGATGTCACCCCGGGCACCCGGGTGATGGCATCCCGGAGCTTTGCCGTGCGGGCGCTGGACCCGATGACGACCGTGGGGTCGGACGCGCCGCCCGGGAAGTGCTCGGCCAGGGTCTGAAAGCCGGTCACCGAGTCGGCGCGAACCCGGAACTGCTCGGTTTGCGAAAGGCCGATCCGGGTGCCGAGCAGCCCGGTTGTCAATACCCCCAGCATCACCACCGCGACCGCGCAGATCGGGGCCGGCCGGCGGCCCACCGCCTCGGCGACCCGGCGCCAGCGGGTGGTCGTCGAATCTTCACCGATCCGGGGAATGAACGGCCAGAAGACGTTTCGTCCGCACAGCGCCAGCAGCGGCGGGAGAACGAGCAGTACGAACACCGCGGCCACCACCAGCCCGCAGGCCGCGCAGATTCCCAGGCTGCGAGTGCTCGGAATGCTCGCCGCGATCAGCGTCAGCAGAGCCAGCACCACGGTGGCGTTGCTGGCCACAATCGCCGGACCGGCAGCACGCACCGCGGCGCGCAACGCGCTGCGGTGATCTGCGGACTGGCGCAGCTCTTCGCGATACCGGGAGATCAGCAGCAACGCGTAGTTGGTACCGGCGCCGAACACCAGGACGCTGGTGATCCCCGATGTCGAGCCGTCGAAGGTGACCCCGGCCGCGTCGGCGACCACGGCGCCCACCACGGTGGCGACCCGGTCGGCGAACGCGACGACCAGCAGCGGCAGCAACCACAGCACCGGTGAGCGGTAGGTGACGATCAACAGGAGTGCGACCACCAGCGCTGTCACTGCCAGCAGGGTGATGTTGGCGCCGGTGAAGGCATTGGCGATGTCGGCGCCGAAAGCGGGCCCGCCGGTGACGTGGGCGGCCAGTGGGCCGGGCAGCCGGTCGGTCACCGCCGACCGCAGTGCCTGCACCGTGTCGCGAAGTTCGAATCCGGACAGCGAGCTGCTCAACGGCGCGGTGGCGATCGCTGCTCTGCCGTCTCCGGAGACCCGCACCACACCGGGCGTGCCGGTTCCCGGCCGGGCGGCCCGCTGCATGCGGGCGTCCGCCTGTTGGATCGCCTCGAGGTCGTCGGTGCTCAGCGCTGCGCCGTCATCGCGGGTGACGACGAGGATCGCCGTCGCCCGATCGCCCTCGGGGAAGCCGCGCTGCGCCGCGGCGACCGCAGCGGACTCCGAGGATCCGGGCAGCAGATCCGGTGATGCGCTGGCGTCGGCATTGTGTCCGCCCAATGCCATCAGCGCGGCGGCAGCCAAGAGGATCGCGAGCGCCACCAGCCACGAACGACGGTGCGTGACTACGGCGGAGGTGCGGCCCCACACGGCGATGGCTACCGGTCGGGCAGAGCGTGCTCGATGATCGGCCGGCGCGGCTGCGGTTCGCGCTCGCGTCGCTTGGCGGCCAGGTACACCTGCGCGGTCTCGTCGGCGACGGTGTGCCAATCGAAGTCGGCGCTGAGCCGATCCCGGGCGGCCACGGCGCGGCGCTGCGCCGCGGTCGGGTCATCGAGCACCGTGCAGACCGCCGAAGCCAGGGCCGGCACGTCGCGCGGCGGGCAGGACATACCGGTTTCGCCGTCGATCACGGCCTCACCCAGCCCGCCGACGTTCGACACCACCAGCGGGGTTCCGGCGGCCGCCGCCTCCAGTGCGGCCAAGCCGAACGGCTCGTAGTGGCTGGGCAGCACCGCGGCGTCGGCGCAGTGAAGCAACGCCAACAATTCCTCGTGGTCCAGCCGCCCTACGAACCGGGTCGCCTTGAGCACCCGGTGCTTTCGGGCGCATTCGATCAGCCAGTCCTGCTGAGTGCCGTCACCGGCGATGGTCAGCGTCGTCCCCGGGTGAGCCCGGCGGATCCGCGGCAGCGCCGCGATGGCGTCGTGTACGCCCTTCTCGTATTCGAGCCGCCCGACGAACAGCAGCTCCGGCGGGCCGGTCCGGGGCCGGCGGTGAGCGAACGGCCAACGAGCGGCGTCGATTCCGTTGCGGATCACGGTGGTTTCGGCCAGCCCCGGCCCGAACAGGTCGATGATCTCGTCACGCATGGAGGCCGAACAGGCGATCAGCGAATCGGATTCGCGGACCAGCCAGGATTCCGCTGCGTGCACCTGACGGCTCAGCCGGCCGGAGACCCAGCCGGAATGCCGCCCAGCCTCAGTGGCATGGATCGTGGAAACCAAAGGCACATCATAGAATTCGGCCAGCGCGATTGCCGGGTGCGCCACCAGCCAATCGTGGGCGTGCACCAGGTCGGGACGCCATAACGTCTGGCCGCCGTCGATCTTCAAAGACAACCCGGCGCGCACCATGGAGTGACCCATCGCCAGCGTCCAGGCCATCATGTCGTCGCCGAAGGAGAACTCGTGCGGATCCTGGGCCGCGGCGACCACCCGCACGCCCTCGCTGATCTCGTCCGAGGACGGATGCGTGCTCGGGTCGGTGTCGGAGGGACGCCTGGCCAGCACCACGACGTCGTGCCCGGCGGCGGCGAGCGCGGTGGACAGGTGGTGGACGTGCCGACCCAGCCCACCGATCACCACCGGCGGGTATTCCCACGAAACCATCAGGATCTTCACGTGGCTGGTCCTCGTCGTTGAGGTAGAGGGGTCACCGTGGCAGCCTACGGGCATCCAGTGCGCCGAACAGACCGTCGGCCCGATTCCAGCCCTCGGCCAGCCGTTCGGCCGCTTCGCGATGCCCTGATGCCAACGCGTCGGCGATCTCCCTGGTGGCGTGGGCGTGCAGCTGCGCCCGGTAGCGGGCGTAGTCGGCGGCGGAGTCCTTGCTCACCATGAACGGCCAGTCACTGGAGACCGTCAGCAGCGCCTCCCGCAGGATCTGGTCGGCGACCCGGTCGCGCGGGGTCGGGCCCGACGGCGCCGCGGACTGGGCCAGGGCCTTGTCGACGGCGCCCAGCGCGGTGTCGACCACCTCGGTGTTCAACTGCACCAGGTCGGCGACCTTCTCGCCGGACCACACCTGCCAGTCCTTGCCCGAACCCCATGAGCCGGGCGGCAGTTCGACGGCGTCGCCGACGAACCCGTCGCTGATCGCGTCCGACAGGGTGCCGACGCGAACCCCGGCCTCCGGCAGCGCCCGCAACACCCGGGCCAGCCACAGCGGTCCCTCGTACCACCAGTGGCCGAACAGCTCGGTGTCGAAGGCGGCGACCACATGGGCGGGCCGGCCGATCCGCTCGGATTCGTCGCTGAGCCGGTTACGGACGACCTCGACGAAATCGGCGACGTGGGCGTCGACGGCGGCCTCGGCGCGCTGCGGGTCGTACGGCGCCTTGTGCTCGGGGTCGACGTTGCGGCCGGTGACCCGGGACGGCTTCAGTCCGGTGCGGTGGTCATAGGTATGAAAATCCCGGTAGGAGCCGTGCCCCGGATAACCGGATTTCGGCGACCACACCCGATAGCTGACCTGCAGGTCGCGGCCGAACGCGATCACGTCCGTCTCACCGACCGGGCGGCCCAACGCGGTGTCGCCGTGTAGCGAGGGACCGTCGACCATGAAGTGCGAAATTCCGGCGGCGGCGTAGCCGTGCTCGAGGCCCGGCGCATAGGCGCATTCCGGCGCCCAGATCCCGGTCGGGGTGTAGGCCAGCCGCGCCCGGGCGTCGGCCAGGCCCTCGCGCAGCGCGAAGTCACGCAGTCGCGGTGCCAGCAGCGGCTGGAACGGGTGGGCCAGCGGACCGCCGAGCAGTTCGACGGTGCCGGCCTGCGCCAGTTCGCGCAGCAGCGGGCTGGCCCCGTGGCGCCACAGCAGCGCGAACTCGTCGAGAGCCTGCTCGGCCGCGGCGCACTCGTGGCGGCCGAAGGCGCGTAGATCCGGCAGGGTGGTGGCCTGGGTGGCGCGCAGTTGCCAGTTCGCCAGCCAGTGGTGCATGCCGTCGAGGCAGTACGGGTCGTCGAGTTGGGCGGCGACCACCGGCGTCATCCCGAGGGTGAGCAGGTTCCGCCGGCCCTCGGCGGCCAGTGTCCGCAGCACCCGCATCAGCGGCAGGTAGGCCGCCGACCAGGATTGGTAGAGCCACTCCTCGCCGACGGGCCAGCGGCCGTGGTGGGCCAGCCACGGTAGGTGGGTGTGCAGCACCAGGGTGAACATCCCCGGTACCGAAGGCCTTTCGCTCACGGCCGCACCGCGATCGCGACCAGATCCAGGCTGTCATCGATATGGCGGTTGATGTGACCGTCGCCGGCCTCGATGATGTCGAAGTCGGCGGTACGCACCGCCGCGACGTCGCGGGTCAGATCCTCCGGCCACGGCGCATCGGCCAGCGCGCGTTCGATCTGGGCGTCGATGATCGAGCCGCCGTGTCGAACGTCCATCTCGCGCAGAGCCGGCCCATGAAAAACCCCGTAAACGCCGTCCATGACGAATCCGCCGTCGACCAGCAGTTCGGTCAGCTCGGCGGCGTTGAGTTCGCGGGTGTGGAACGGGTTGATCGGGGTGTCGCGCCCGGGGGAGAAGGTGATGCGGTTGGGGGTGGAGATCATCAGCAACCCGCCCGGTCGCAGCACCCGGGCGCATTCGGCAATGAACTGGGCCTGGTCCCACAGGTGCTCGATGACCTGGAAATTGACGACGATGTCCACCGCTGCATCTGGTAGCGGCAACTCGGCCAGATTCCCCTGGATCGCCTCCACCCGCGGATAGCGGGCCCGCACATGCGCCACCGCGGCGTCGTCATAGTCCAGGCCGATCACCCGGTGTGCCACGCCGGCGATCAGGTCGGCGCCGTAGCCTTCGCCGCAGCCGGCCTCGAGCACGTCCAAACCGGCGCATCGCTGCGCCAACTGTTGGTAGACGACCTCATGGCGGCGGAACCAGTAGTTCTCGACGTCGAGGCCGGGAATGGTGCGTTCCCCCGTCAGCATCAACGTGGTGTCTGCGGGGGAATCGGGACCGTCAGTGGATTTCATTGCACAGGCAGGCTAACGCGAACCGCACGGTCCCCGAACCGGCTACCCCGCAGCGGCCCTATCACGACCCGCTACGCTGTACACGCGAACCGCTCTAAGTTACTCATCAGTAACATGATTGTGCGGCTGCGTGAATCGTGACCCAGTCTTGTGGCCGGCCGCTGCAAGACCCCTTCGAGGAGGACGAACCACACTCATGACGAACATCGTGGTCCTGATCAAACAGGTCCCAGACACCTGGTCGGAGCGCAAGCTCACCGACGGTGACTTCACGCTGGATCGTGACGCCGCCGACGCCGTGCTCGACGAGATCAACGAGCGGGCCGTCGAAGAGGCGCTGCTGATCCGCGAGAAGGAAGGCGCGGAGGGAACGGTGACCGTGCTGACCGCCGGTCCCGAGCGGGCCACCGAGGCGATCCGCAAAGCGCTGTCGATGGGGGCCGACAAGGCCGTGCACCTGCTCGACGACGGCATGAAGGGGTCCGACGTCGTGCAGACCGGCTGGGCGCTGGCCCGGGCGCTGGGCGCCATCGAGGGCACCGAGCTGGTCATCGCCGGTAACGAGTCCACCGACGGTGTCGGCGGCGCGGTTCCGGCGATCATCGCCGAGTACCTGGGTCTTCCGCAGCTGACCCACCTGCGCAAGCTGACCGTCGAGGGCGGCAAGGTCACCGGTGAGCGTGAGACGGACGACGGGGTGTTCACCCTGGAAGCCTCGCTGCCCGCGGTGGTGAGCGTCAACGAGAAGATCAACGAGCCGCGCTTCCCGTCCTTCAAGGGCATCATGGCCGCCAAGAAGAAGGAAGTCAGCGTGCTCACGCTGGCAGAGATCGGTGTGGAGGGCGACGAGGTCGGTGTCGCCAACGCCGGCTCCAAGGTGACCGCTTCGACGCCGAAGCCACCGAAGACCGCTGGCGAGAAGGTGACCGACGAGGGCGAAGGCGGCACCAAGATCGCCGAGTACCTCGTTGCCCAGAAGCTCATCTAAGCGATCCCCGGACTTAGAGAAAGACGAAGACAAACTATGGCTGAAGTACTGGTGCTCGTTGAGCACGCCGACGGAGCGCTGAAGAAGGTCAGCTCCGAACTGATCACCGCCGCGCGTGTGCTCGGCGAACCGTCCGCTGTCGTCGTCGGGGGCCCCGGCGCCGCCGCCCCGCTGGTCGACGGGCTGAAGGAGGCCGGCGCCGCCAAGATCTATGTCGCCGAGTCCGACGTGGTGGAGAGCTACCTGCTCACCCCGACCGTCGACGTGCTGGCCGCGCTGACCGAATCGGCGACCCCGGCCGCTGTGCTGCTCGCCGCCAGCGCCGACGGCAAAGAGGTGGCCGGTCGGCTGGCGGCCCGGATCGGATCCGGTCTGCTGGTCGATGTGGTCGAGGTCAAAGAAGGCGCGAAGGTGGTGCACTCCATCTTCGGTGGCGCCTACACTGTCGAGGCCGAGCCCACCGGCGACACCCCGGTGATCACCGTGCGGGCGGGTGCCGTGGAGCCGGCCCCGAGCGCCGGCGCCGGTGAGCAGGTCACCGTGGAGGTGCCCGCAGCGGGCGAGAACGTCACCAAGGTCACCTCGCGTGAGCCCGCGGTGGCCGGTGACCGTCCGGAGCTCGCCGAGGCTTCCATCGTGGTGGCCGGCGGTCGTGGTGTCGGCAGCGCGGAGAGCTTCTCGGTTGTCGAGGACCTGGCCGACTCGCTCGGTGCGGCCGTGGGCGCCTCGCGTGCCGCGGTGGACTCGGGCTACTACCCGGGTCAGTTCCAGATCGGCCAGACCGGCAAGACCGTCTCGCCGCAGCTGTACATCGCGCTGGGCATCTCCGGCGCGATCCAGCACCGGGCCGGCATGCAGACGTCCAAGACCATCGTGGTGGTCAACAAGGACGAGGAAGCGCCGATCTTCGAGATCGCCGACTACGGCATCGTCGGGGACCTTTTCAAGGTCGCCCCGCAGCTGACCGATGCGGTCAAGGCCCGCAAGGGTTAATTTCTTCTGCGTGAGCAGTAGACGCAACAGCCCCCGTTTCGTACACGAAACGGGGGCTTTTGCTGGGGGTACCTCCCGCTTGCGGGGGACTGGTCGTGGGCTGGTCGGCAGGGATGCCGAGCAGGCGCAACTGCAGGACCTCCTCACGCGGTCCCGCGCCGGCGACGGCCAGGTGCTGATCCTGCGGGGCGAGGCCGGTGTCGGCAAAACTGCGTTGCTGGACCACCTCGCCGAGACCGCGACCGGGTTCCGGGTGATCGGCACCGCCGGGGTGGAGTCCGACATGGAACTCGCCTTCGCCGGCCTGCAGCAGCTGTGCGTCCCGGTGATGGATTGCGCCGATGCGCTTCCCGAGCCGCAACGCGAGGCGCTGCAGATCGCCTTCGGGCTGAAGTCAGGTCTCGCCCCGGACCGCTTTCTGGTCGGCCTGGCCGTGCTGGGCCTGCTCGCCGCGGCTGCCGGCGAGCGCCCGGTGCTGTGCCTGGTGGACGACGCCCAGTGGCTGGACCGGGTAACCGCGCAGACGTTGGGCTTTGTGGCCCGCCGCCTGGTGGCCGAACCGGTCGCGCTGGTATTCGCGCTACGCGAGCCGGTCGACGCCCTGACCGGCCTTCCGAGGCTGGTGCTACGCGGACTCGGCGACGCCGACGCCCGCGAGCTGCTGGCCTCCGCCGTCACCGGCCGCATCGATGTGCAGGTGCGCGACCGCATCGTCGCCGAGACGCACGGTAATCCGCTGGCGCTGCTGGAGTTGCCGCGGGGGCTGTCGGCGGCCGAACTGGCCGGCGGCTACTACCCGCCCGACGTCCAACCCGTCGCCGGCCAGATCGAACAGCATTACCTGGTCCAGGTCCGGTCGTTGCCCGACGACACCCAGCGGTTGTTGCTGCTGGCCGCGGCCGAGCCGCTGGGCGACCCGACATTGCTGCTGGCCGCCGCACAGCTGCTCGGCCTGCCGACGGCGGCCCTGGCGCCGGCCGAAGCGGCGGGGCTTCTCGAAACCGGCCCGCGGGTGCGGTTCCGTCATCCGCTGGTGCGTTCGGCCGTCTACCGTGCGGCGCAGCACGATGAGCGCCGGCAGGCCCACCGTGCCCTGGCCGAAGCGACCGACTCGGCGCACGACCCCGACCGCCGCGCCTGGCACGCCGCACACGCCGCGGCGGTACCGGATGAATCGGTGGCCGCTGAACTGGAACACTCCGCCGGGCGAGCCCAGCTTCGTGGTGGAACCGCCGCCGCAGCAGCGTTTTTGAACCGGGCCACCGAACTGACCCCGGACGCCGCCCGGCGCGGCGCCCGCGCCCTCGACGCGGCCGAGGCGATGCGCGCGGCCGCCGATCTCGACACGGCCGGTCAGCTGCTGGCCACCGCCGAACTGGCGCCGTTGGACGATCTGCAGCGCGCTCGGGTGGCACGCATGCGCGCGCAGTTGGCGTTCACCCGTGGCCGCGGCGGCGGCGAAGCGCCCGGACTGGTCGACTCGGTGCACCAATTCTTTCGTGCTGCAAGTGGTTTGGAGCCACTGGATGCGGCGATGGCACAGGAGACGCTGCTGGAAGCGGTCAGCGCGGCGATGTACGCCGGCCGGCGGTTTGGGGCCGATGTACGCGAACACGTCACAGCGACGCTGTCCGCCGGACCGGATGTTGACCCGAACCGGCCGTCCGAGTTGCTGCTGCGGGCCCTGACCACCCGAATCAGCGCAGGGAGCGCCGCCGGCGTGGCGCCGATGCGTGCGGCTGTTGCGGCGCTGATCCCCAGAACCTGGTCATGGCAGGCGTTTCCGGTCGGATACGAAGCAGCCGTGCACGATCTGTGGGACGACGAAGCCTGGCACCGGATCGCCACCGACGCAGTCCGGGTCGCCACCGGCACCGGTGCGCTCGCGGCCTTGCCGATGGCGCTGACGACTCGGGCCGGTGTCCATGTCCAGGCCGGCGAGTTCGCAGCGGCCCGGGTGCTGATCGCCGACGCCGGCGCCATCGCGGCCGCCGCCGGCCAGGCGCCGGTGAGCTACCACGCGCTGGCACTCGCGGCGTGGGCCGGTGAGGAAGCGGAGGCCGTCGCGCTGATCGACGCCGCCACACGCCAAGGGGCCGCGCGCGGGGAGGGACGGGTGACCGCGCTGGCCGGCTATGCCGGGGCGGTGCTGCACAACGGCCTGGGCCGCTACCAACTGGCATACGAAGCGCTGAGCCGGGCGTGCGAATACGAGGATCTGGGGCTTTACGGGTGGAACCTGGCGGAACTGGTGGAGGCCGCCGCGCGAACCGACCAGCACGCCGTAGCCGCCGACGCGCTGGAGCAACTCGACGACCGAACCCGGGCCGCCGGAACCGATTGGGCGCTCGGGGTGCGGGCCCGGTCCCGGGCGCTGCTCAGCGACGGCGACGCCGCGGAAGGCCTCTACGCCGAGGCGATCGAACGGCTGGGACGAACCCGTATCGCCGTGCAGCTGGCGCGCACCCACCTGCTCTACGGGGAGTGGCTGCGCCGGGAGAACCGCCGCACCGACGCACGGACCCAACTCCGGCTCGCGCATGCGATGTTCAGCGGCTTCGGGGCGCAGGCGTTCGCCGCGCGCAGTCACCGGGAGCTGCAGGCGACCGGGGAGAAGGTCCGCAAGCAGCCTGTCGCCGCGGGCGACGCGTTGACCGCGCAGGAAAGGCAGATCGCCGAGCTGGCCGGCGCGGGCCTGACCAATGCCGAGATCGGTGTGCAGTTGTTCATCAGCGCGCACACCGTCGAATGGCACCTGCGCAAGGTGTTCGCCAAGCTCGGCATCCGGTCGCGCCGCGAACTGCGTGATGCTCCGTGGCGCGGGTGAGACTACGGACTTTCCGGGGTACACCCACGGCTTCTCCGGTGCCAATGTGAAGGGAGCGTAAACGGCAAACGGAAGGTCTGAAAGACATGAAAATCACTGTGATGGGCGCCAGCGGGCAGATCGGCTCGAAGGTGGTCGCGCTGTTGGCCGCCGCGGGGCATGAGCCGGTGGCGGCGTCGCGCGACACCGGCGCCGACGTGCTCACCGGCAAGGGCCTGGTGGAGGCACTGTCGGGCGCCGACGTGCTGGTCGACGTGGTGAACTCGCCGAACTTCGACGATGACCCGGTGATGGACTTCTTCACCCGTTCGGCGACCAACCAGGTGGCGGCCGCCAAGGCGGCCGACGTCGGCCACTACGTGGCGCTGTCGATCGTCGGTTGCGACACCCTGCCGGACAGCGGCTACATGCGCGCCAAGGTCGCCCAGGAACGGATCATCACCGAATCGGGGCTGCCGTACACGATCGTGCGCGCCACCCAGTTCCACGAGTTCGCCGAGGCGATCACCGCGTCGCTGACCGTCGACGGCGTGGTTCGGGCCCCCGAGGGGCTGATCCAGCCGATCGCCGGCGCCGACGTGGCCGCCGCGGTGGCCCGGGCCGCCCAGGCGGCGCCGGTCGACGGCATCGTCGAGGTCGGCGGGCCGGAGAAGATGACCTTCGCCGACTTGGCCGCGGTGGCGCTGGCCCACCGCGGTGAGACCCTGCCGATCGTCGTCGACCCGGAGGCGGTCTACTTCGGCACCAAGGTCGGCGACACCGGGCTGGTCACCGGCGCTGAGGCGACTTTGGCTCAGACCCGCCTGGCGGACTGGCTGGCGACGCAGTGAACGAACTTGCCGGCCAGACCGCACTGGTGACCGGCGGGACCGCGGGCATCGGGCTCGAGTCCGCACGGCTGCTCGCGCGGCACGGCGCCGCGGTCATCATCACCGGCCGGTCCGCTGACCGCGGCGCCGCAGCCGCCGCCGAGCTGGGCGCCGGCGTGCGGTTCGTGGCCGCCGACCTGTCCGACCTCGAATCGGTGAACGACCTTGTCCGGCAATGCGGCGATGGCGGCGTCGACATCCTGGTGAACAACGCCGCCAGCTTCCCCGGCGCGCTGACCATCGAACAGGACGTGTCATCCTTCGAGTCGACGTTCGACACCAACGTGCGCGGCGCCTACTTCCTGGTCGCGTCCCTGGTGCCGGCGATGCTGCGGCGCGGTTACGGCAGCATCGTCAACGTCACCAGCATGGTCGCGTTCAAGGGCGTCCCCGGTGCGTCGAGCTACAGTGCGTCCAAAGCCGCGTTGGAATCGCTGACCCGCACCTGGGCCGCCGAATTCGGACCGCAGGGTGTGCGGGTGAACAGCGTCGCGCCCGGCCCGACGGCCACCGATGGGGTGGTCGCCGAGTGGGGCGACGTCAACGACGAACTGGGCCGGACGCTTCCGCTCGGTCGCACCGCGCACGCGACCGAGATCGCCGAAGCCGTCTTGTTTCTGGCCTCCCCGCGCTCCAGCTTCGTCACCGGCTCGACACTGCACGCCGACGGCGGCGGCGCCGCCGCCTGAGCGTTGGAGTCGCAACATGGACACCCGCTTGGATGACGTGGTCAATCGGCGACACTCGTCGCGAATGTTCCTGGCCGACAAACCGGTCCCGGCCGAGCTGCTCAATGAGGCCCTCAGCCTGGCGATGCGGGCGCCGTCGAATTCCAACATCCAGCCCTGGCACCTGTTCATCGTCACCGGCACACGCCGCGAACGTCTGGTGGCGGCATTATCCGCCGAGGTGCAGGTCAACCGGCCCAAAGTGATCGGCGGACTTCCCGAGTCGCACAACCGGTTACGCCGCGAACTCGGCGCGCTGGTGTACGGCGCGATGGGACTGGCCCGAGAAGACGGCGACGGACGGTGGAATGCCCAGCGCCGCAACTGGGAGTTCTTCCGTGCCCCGGTAGCCGGGATCGTGTGTATGCACCAGGATCTGGGATTAGCTGATGCGGTCGGGGTCGGAGCGTTCCTGCAGACGTTGTTGTTGGCCCTGACCGACCGCGGACTGGACAGCTGCGTACAGGTGTCCACGGCGATGTATCCCGAGATCGTGCGGGAACAACTCGACATCCCCGACGACCTCAGGGTGCTGTGCGGACTGTGCATCGGTTACGCCGACCCCGCTTTTCCCGCCAACAACCTGCGCATTCCGCGCAACCCCGTCAGCGACAACGTGGTGTTTCTCGGTAACTGAACTGCCGCCGGGCACAAGTCGTCACCGAGCGTGCACCGACATGTCATGCGGTGATTGCCTCGGCGCCGCATGGCTGCGCCACCGTGCTGAGTGTGAGCACTGGTTCTGTACTCATCGCCCCCGACCCGAAAACCGCCACGACCGACACCCCGCGCTACTCGCTGCTGGTATCCACCGACACCGCCCTGATCGAAGCCGCCCAGCGGCTGCGCTACGAGGTGTTCAGCACCGAGCCGGGTTTCGCCCTGCCCTACGCCGCCGACGGCCGCGACGCCGACCGGTTCGACCAATTCTGCGACCACCTGCTGGTGCGCGACGACAACTCCGGAGCGCTGGTCGGCTGCTACCGGATGCTGCCCCCGACCGGCGCCATCGCCGCCGGTGGCCTTTACAGCGCAAGCGAATTCGATGTCGGAGCGCTGGACCCGCTGCGGCCGTCGCTGGTCGAGATGGGCCGGGCGGTGGTACGCCCGGGGCACCGCAACGGCGCCGTCGTGCTGTTGATGTGGGCCGGGATCCTGGCCTATCTGGACCGCTACCAGTACGACTACATCACCGGCTGCGTGTCGGTGCCCGTCAACGGCGAGGGCCCGCCCGGCACTCAGATCCGCGGCGTCCGTGATTTCGTGCGCCGCCGGCACGCCTCACCGCACCGGGTGACCCCGTACCGGCCGGTGATGCTCGAGGGCAGATCGCTCGACGAGATCGCGCCGCCGGCCCGCCCGGTCATGCCGCCGCTGCTGCGCGGCTACCTGCGGCTGGGAGCGCGGATCTGCGGTGAACCGGCCCACGACCCCGCCTTCGGGGTCGGGGACTTCCCGGCGCTGCTGTGCCGAAGCGAAGCCGACACGCGCTACCTGCACCGGCTGCGCTCGGTGGCGGCGGTGTCTTCGGTGGCCGGCGCCACCGCGGACGCGTGACCGGGCCCGTGACGCACGCCTGGGCGCCCCGCGGATTCTGCACGCCGGCGTGCGTACGCGGCGGTGTCGAGCAGCTGTCCCCGGCGGTGGTGGTGTTGCGGCTCGCGCTGGTCCTGCTGCTCGTTCCGGTGCTGCCACTGCTTGCGGTGCCGCTCCCGGGGCGGGTGCGGTTCCAGCGCGGCTGCTGCCGGTTGGTGTTGCGCTGTTTCGGGGTGCGGGTGATCACCACGGGCGGACCGGTGCGCAACCTACGCGGCATGTTGGTGGTCAGCGCGCACACTTCCTGGCTGGACGTGTTCGTCGTCGGCGCGGTGTCGCCGGGGATGTTCGTGGCACGCGCCGACCTGATCAGCTGGCCGGGCATCGGGACGCTGGCCCGGCTCATGCGGATCATTCCGATCGACCGGGACAGCCTGCGGCGGCTGCCGGCGGTGGTCGGGGCGGTGGCGGCCAGGCTGCGGGCCGGTCGCACCGTCGTGGCGTTCCCGGAAGGCACCACCTGGTGCGGGCGCGCCCACGGCAGGTTCTATCCGGCGATGTTCCAGGCCGCCGTCGACGCGTCGCGCCCGGTGCAGCCGCTGCGGCTGACCTACCACCGCCACGACGGAGCGCGCTCGACCCTGCCGGCCTTCGTCGGCGACGACACCCTGGTGGCCTCGATGCGGCGTTTGATCACCGCACGGGGCGTCGTCGCGCAGGTGCACGTCGCATCCCTGCAGCTGCCGGGAGCCGATCGCCGTGAGCTGGCCGCCCGCTGCCAGGCCGCGGTCGGGTGCCGGGCACAGCCGACCCGACCGGCCTGCATCTTCTGTTGACGACCCCGGCAGCCTGCCGCCGCGCCGGGCCGGCTCGAAGTGCCCGGTATCCTGGGCCGGTCATGGTCTATCTGGATCACGCCGCCACCACCCCGATGTACCCCGAGGCCATCGAGGCGATGACGGCTGTGATGGGCAGGGTCGGCAACGCTTCGTCGCTGCACGCCGCGGGTCGCACCGCGCGGCGCCGGATGGAGGAGTCCCGGGAGTCCATCGCCGCGCAGCTGGGCGCACGCCCGTCCGAAGTGGTGTTCACCGCCGGCGGCACCGACGGCGACAACCTGGCGGTCAAGGGCATCTACTGGGCCCGCCGGGACGCCGACCCCCGCCGGCGCCGGATCATCACCACCGAGATCGAGCACCACGCCGTGCTGGACTCGGTCAGCTGGCTGGCCGACCACGAAGGCGCCGAGATCACCTGGTTGCCCACCGGACCCGACGGGTCGGTGTCACCGGATGCTTTGCGGGAAGCCTTGCGCGACGCCGAGGACGTCGCGCTGGTGTCGGTGATGTGGGCCAACAATGAGGTGGGCACGGTCATGCCGATCGCCGAACTCGCTGCGATCGCCGCCGAATTCGGGGTGCCGATGCATTCCGACGCAGTGCAGGCCGTAGGGGCGCTGCCGGTCGACTTCACCGCTAGTGGACTGTCCGCGCTGAGTCTGACCGCCCACAAGTTCGGTGGGCCCTGCGGCGCCGGCGCACTGCTCATACGCCGCGACGTGTCTTGTGTTCCACTGACGCACGGCGGCGGTCAGGAACGTGACATCCGTTCGGGCACACCGGATGTCGCGAGCGCGGTCGGAATGGCGACCGCACTGCGGATCGCTGTCGGGTCACTTGAGGTGACCGCCGACCGTGTCGCGGCCCTGCGTGACCGGCTCATCGACGGGGTGCTCGCGGCGATCGAAGACACCTGCGTCAACGGGTCGCGCACCGAGCGGCTGCCCGGCAACGCGCACTTCACGTTTGCCGGCTGCGAAGGTGATTCCCTGCTGATGCTGTTGGACGCCAACGGCATCGAATGCTCCACCGGTTCGGCTTGCACCGCCGGGGTGGCACGGCCTTCACACGTCCTGACCGCGATGGGCGCCGATCCGGTGATCGCTCGTGGTTCGCTGCGACTGTCGTTGGGACACACCAGCATCGATGATGACGTGGACGCGGTGCTGGCGGTGCTCCCGGGCGC
Organism: Mycobacterium sp. IDUB_21; assembly: GCF_055419425.1. Taxonomy (NCBI): domain Bacteria; kingdom Bacillati; phylum Actinomycetota; class Actinomycetes; order Mycobacteriales; family Mycobacteriaceae; genus Mycobacterium; species Mycobacterium sp. IDUB_21. Next base: position 411,792 of record NZ_JBVAXQ010000003.1, read on the forward strand.
GGTGGACCGGGCCCGCCACGCCATGCTGGCCGCTGCGGGGGTGCCGCGATGAAGGTAATCGCCGCAATGAGCGGTGGGGTGGATTCGTCGGTTGCCGCGGCCCGCATGGTCGACGCCGGACATGACGTGGTCGGCGTGCACCTGGCGCTGTCCCGCAACCCGGGCACCCTGCGCACCGGCTCGCGGGGTTGCTGCTCGCGGGAGGACTCCGACGACGCCCGCCGGGTCGCCGACGTGCTGGGCATCCCGTTCTACGTGTGGGACTTCTCCGAACAATTCCAAGAAGAGGTGATCGACGACTTCGTCGAGTCCTACGCGCGCGGCGAGACCCCGAACCCGTGCGTGCGGTGCAACGAGAAGATCAAGTTCTCCGCAGTCGCCGTCCGGGCGTTGGCGCTCGGCTTCGACATGGTGGCCACCGGCCATTACGCCCGGCTGGTCGACGGCCGGCTGCGCCGCGCGGTCGACGCCGACAAGGACCAGTCCTACGTGCTGGCGGTGCTGACCGCCGAACAGCTCAGCCACGCGGCGTTCCCGATCGGTGACACACCCAAGCCGGCAATCCGCGCCGAAGCCGCCGAACGCGGCCTGGCCGTGGCGAGCAAACCCGACAGCCACGACATCTGCTTCATCCCGACCGGCGACACTCGCACCTTCCTGGGCAACCAGATCGGTGTCCGGCCCGGGGCCGTCATCGACGCCGGCGGCGCGGTGCTGGCCGAACACGACGGGGTACACGCGTTCACCATCGGCCAGCGCAAGGGCCTGGGCATCGCCGGCCCCGGCCCGGACGGCCAGCCGCGGTATGTGACCGGCATCGACGCCGCCACCGCCACCGTCACGGTGGGGGCCGTCGCCGACCTGGACGTGGTGGCGCTGACCGGGCGCGCGCCGGTGTTCACCTCGGGGAGCGCGTGGCAGGGCCCCCTCGAGTGCGAGGTGCAGGTGCGCGCCCACGGCGAGACCGTCGGCGCGTTGGCCGAACTGGTCGGCGACGAGCTGCGGGTGCGGCTGCGTGAGCCGCTGCGCGGCGTGGCCCGCGGCCAGACCTTGGCCTGTTACCGCCCGGACGCACAAGGCGACGAGGTCATCGCCAGTGCCACGATCGCCGGCACCGGGGTGTGAGTCGACCTACCCGGGCACCTCGGCCGCCATGTTCGTCAGCACCAGGTCGGCGATCGACTCGGAAAAGCCGCAGTGCGTGACCTCAAACAGGACCACCGATTTCAGCAGGTAGGCACGTCCGCAGGCACCGGGACGGGTATGTAGCGACTGCTCATCGGCGCTCCACTCGCCGACCAACCCCGGCCCGGTGGGACTGTCGGCGCACTCGGCGACGGTAGTCACCACAGTGTCAAGGGCGCGGCGGGCCGACTCCGGGTCGGGGTAGGCCGCGGCACCCTCGGAGATCAAAGCGCCTTTGGGCGGGTACTGGTAGGTGGTCTTGTGGAACTGGGTGTGCTCGCTGCCGAACACCATCGTCTCGGCGTAGATGAAGCGGCAGGGCGGCGGGACGGTTGCGGCGAGCTCGTCGATGTCCACCGGCGCGGTGGAATCCATTGTGGGGATGATGGTCAGCTCCTCGCCGGAGCCGGTGATGCCGCGCATCCGGGACGTATCGAGCATGAGCCGGCCGACGCTTAGGACGCCGTCCGCCATAAGTGGACCGACCGGTGGCAACGCCGCACCGCCGACCAATCGGGTGCAGCCCAGCAACATCGCGACCGGGCCACAGATCAGTGCCCGCCGCCATGTTTTCACCGCTGAAAGGTTATCCCGATACGGTTGCCGGGTGAATGCCTTCGCTGTCGGGACCGGAATCGGCTCCTGGCCGGGCATCTCCGCGCGGCAGGCCGCCGACGTGGTCGTCGGTGAGCTGGGCGCAAGCCTGGCTCACCTGGTCGAATTGCCGGGCCGCGGGGTCGGTGCCGACATGATCGGCCGGGCCGGTGCGCTGCTGGTCGACATCGCCATCGACACCGCCCCCCGCGGCTACCGACTGGCCGCGCGCCCCGGCGCGCTGAGCCGTCGCGCGGTCAGCCTGCTCGCCGAGGACACCGACGCCCTCGAAGAAGCCTGGGAGATCGCCGGCCTGCGCGGCGGTGGGCATCCGGTCAAGGTGCAGGCGCCCGGGCCGCTCACCCTGGCCGCGCAACTGGAGTTGGCAGGAGGGCACCGGGCCATTACCGACCCCGGTGCGGTACGGGACTTGGCCGCATCGCTGGCAGAGGGCCTGAAGAGGCACCGGGCCGAATTGTCCCGCCGGCTCGACACTCCGGTGATCGTGCAGCTCGACGAGCCCTCCCTGGCCGCCGCAGTGACCGGTCGGCTGGCCGGGGTCACCTCGTTCAGTCCGGTGCGCGCCATCGACGAAACGGTGGCGACGACGCTGCTCGACGGCTGCGTCGAGGCGGTGGGAGGCGAGGTGATGGTGCACACCTGTACTTCTGAGTTGCCGTGGAACGTGTTGCAACGCAGCGTGATCACGGCATTAGCGCTGGATTGCACCGCGCTGGACTCCACAGACTACGACCAGATCGGCGCGTTCATCGATTCCGGCCGCACCGTGGTGATGGGGCTGATTCCGGCGGTCGCGTCGTCGCGGCCCCCGTCCGTGGAGGAGTTGGCCGCCGCGGCGGCCGCGATCACCGACCGGATCGGCTTTGCCCGCTCGGTGCTGGCCGAGCGGGTCGGCATCAGCCCGGTCTGCGGGATGGCCGGCGCCACCGCGGCGTGGGCGCGCACCGCGGCCGGCCTGGTGCGAAAAGTGGGCGAGGCGCTGGCCGGCGATCCCGAGGCGATATAAGGGCAACCAAAAAGTTGCGCTTCAGCCGTAGACTTGCTGTACTGATAGGCAACCAGGAGGTTGCATATGAGCAGCGACCGTATCGAGAAGCAAGTCGTGCTGCGGGCACCGCTGGACCGGGTCTGGCGCGCGATCAGCGACTCGGGGCAGTTCGGGCAATGGTTCGGCGTCCGGATCGACGGTCCCTTTGTCGCCGGCGCGTCGGTGACGGCGACGATCACGCCGACGACCGTCGATGAGGAGGTTGCCCGGCTGCAGGAACCGCACGCCGGCAACCGGAGCACCTGGCAGGTCGTCACGGTCGAACCGCGCAGGCGGCTCGCCTTCCGCTGGCACCCCTGCCCGGGTGAGACAGACGTCGAGGACGAACCCACCACGCTGGTGGAGTTCACCCTGGTCGAGACGACCGACGGAGTGCGGCTCACCATTGTCGAGAGCGGCTTCGACGCACTGCCGGCGTCCCGGCAATCGAGCGCCTTCGAGGCGAACACCGGCGGCTGGGCGCACCAGGTTCGGTTGGTGGGCAAATACCTGGAGTTGGAGCGGGCGTGACGGTCATCGAGGCGCCCGTTTTCGACGCGCTCGGCGACCCGAACCGGTTGCGCATCATCGGGCGCCTCTGCGACGGAGGGCCGTGTTCGACGTCGCAGATAACCGACGCCATTCCGGTAACGCGTCAAGCTGCCACCAAACATCTGCAGCTGTTGGAGGCGGTGGGTCTGATCAGCAGCAGCCGTCGCGGTCGTCGGCGCATCTGGACGGTGCAGCCTCAGCAGCTGGCCGATGCCAGCGACTATCTCACCGGACTGTCGCGGCGCTGGGACGCCGCCATCGAGCGGCTGCGGGCATTCGTCGAGGTTGTCGAGGATTAGGTCCCGTCCAGACGCCGGATCAGCCGCTGCGCCGCGGTCAGCCGAAACGAGGCGTCGATCAGCTCGCCGACCTCGTCCCAATCCACCGGAGCCGCAGTGAAATCCAGTCCCAGCCAACCGGACGGACCCAGGTACATCGGATAGAAGAATCGCGAGTCTTGCTCCAGTGCCCGCCGCTCGGACTCGTCGACTTTGACCAGTAGCGCGTGGGGGTGGCGCACCATCGCGCCGGTGACCTTGGTGCTGCCGCCGTAGATCGCGAACATCTTGGGGGCGCAGAACACCGGGCGGCCATGGGAGATCTTCTCGATGGCCTCGGGAAACCCCAGGGCGATGCGGCGCAGGTCCGTCAGACCCGGGTCGTCATCGCGGAACATGATCGGGTGCGGCATGCCGCCAGGGTAGCCAGCAGATAACCTGCCAACGTGAGCCCAGAGGCGGACAGCGTCACCCCCGACATCCGGCGGCAGTGGCATGACCTGGCCGAAGAGGTACGCGAACACCAGTTTCGCTACTACGTCAAGGATGCGCCGATCATCACCGACGGCGAGTTCGACGAACTGTTCAACCGGCTGCTCGCACTTGAGGAGGCACACCCCGAGCTGCGCGCCGCCGACTCGCCCACCCAGCTGGTGGGCGGGGCCGGCTTCACCACCGACTTCGCGCCGGCCGAGCACCTGGAGCGGATGCTGTCGCTGGAAGACGTGTTCTCGCCCGATGAGCTGACGGCCTGGGCCGGCCGGGTCATCGGTGAGATCGGCGGCGATACCAGCTACCTGTGCGAGCTCAAGGTCGACGGGGTGGCGCTGGGTCTGGTCTATCGCGACGGCCGATTGAGCAGCGGGGCGACCCGCGGTGACGGTCGCGTCGGCGAAGACGTGACGCTTAACGCGCGCACCATCGTCGACATTCCCGAATTCCTCACCGCCGACAGCGAATTCCCGGTCCCGGCGGTGCTGGAGGTGCGCGGCGAGGTGTACTTCCGGCTGGAGGACTTCGAAACCCTCAACGCCGGACTGGTCGCCGAGGGAAAGCCGCCGTTCGCCAATCCCCGCAACAGTGCGGCCGGCTCACTGCGGCAGAAGAACCCCGCCGTCACCGCCCGGCGCAACCTGCGGATGGTCTGTCACGGCCTCGGCTACACCGAAGGCTTCAACCCCGACACCCTGCACGACGCCTACACCGCGATGAAGGCCTGGGGACTGCCGGTCTCCACCCACACCACCCGCGTCGAGGGCATGGCGGCGGTGGCCGAACGCATCGTCTACTGGGGCGAGCACCGCCACGACGTCGAACACGAAATCGACGGAGTGGTAGTCAAAGTCGATGAGCGGAGGCTGCAGCGCCGGCTCGGCGCCACCTCGCGGGTGCCCCGCTGGGCGGTGGCCTACAAGTATCCGCCGGAGGAGGCGCAGACCACGCTGGTCGACATCCGGGTCAGCGTCGGTCGCACCGGCCGTGTCACCCCGTTCGCCTACATGACCCCGGTCAAGGTCGCCGGCTCGACGGTGGGGCTGGCCACCCTGCACAACGCTTCGGAGGTCAAACGCAAAGGGGTGCTGATCGGCGACACCGTGGTGATCCGCAAGGCCGGTGACGTGATCCCCGAGGTGCTCGGGCCCGTCGTCGACCTGCGCGACGGCACCGAACGCGAATTCGTGATGCCGACGCACTGCCCGGAATGCGGAACCCTGCTGGCGCCGGCCAAGGAGGCCGACGTCGACATCCGCTGCCCCAACGCCCGATCCTGCCCGGCGCAGCTGCGCGAGCGGGTGTTCCACGTCGCCGGCCGCGGCGCTTTCGACATCGAGGCCCTGGGCTACGAGGCGGCGATCGCGCTACTGAGCGCCGGCGTCATCACCGACGAGGGCGACCTGTTCACGCTCACCGAGGACGAGTTGCTGCGCACCGAGCTGTTCACCACGCAGAAAGGTGTGCTGTCCAAGAACGGCCAACAGTTGTTGGCCAACCTCGACAAGGCCAAATCTCAACCGCTGTGGCGGGTGCTGGTGGCGTTGTCGATCCGCCACGTCGGCCCGACCGCGGCCCGGGCGCTGGCAACCGAATTCGGCAGCCTGGATGCGATCACCGCGGCTTCCACCGAGCAGCTGGCCGCCGTCGAGGGCGTCGGCCCCACCATCGCCACGGCGGTCACCGAATGGTTCGACGTCGACTGGCACCGTGCGATCGTCGACAAGTGGCGGGCCGCCGGGGTGCGGATGGCCGACGAACGAGACGAGAGCATCGAACGCACGCTGGAGGGCCTGAGCATCGTCGTGACGGGCTCGCTGACCGGGTTCTCCCGCGATGAGGCCAAGGAGGCCATCGTCGCGCGCGGCGGCCGAGCCGCCGGGTCGGTCTCGAAGAAGACCGCCTATGTCGTCGCCGGTGATGCGCCGGGGTCCAAGTACGACAAGGCCGTCGAACTAGGCGTGCCGATCCTGGATGAGGACGGGTTCGTCAGGTTGCTGGCCGAGGGACCGGCTGCCGACGACGGCGCCTCAACGGATTAGCGCAGCAGGGTCGCGACGATCCCGGCCAGATAACCCAGCCGTACCACCTCGGCGGTCAGGAAGGCCGGCCCGCCGGTGCGGCCCAACACGATCGCGGTGCCCGGGTCACCGAGTGGGGCGGCCAGCAGCGCAATATCCATGTCCCGCCACACCGCCGGAACCCAGTCGGCGGTGTTGTCCAAGGCGGTGGCGCGCTCGATCGGCAACCACGGCACCGCGACCACCGCGGTTTCCGGGGCGCCTGCGCTGCCGGCCAGCCGGCGGAACCCCCCGGCAGACCCCTCGGCGCGCAGCACCGCGGCCCAGCTGACCCGAAGCACCCGGGGCGCTTCGTCGACCAGTTTCTGCAGCTTGGTCTGGCGACCACCGGCCGCCGCGACGTGGTCGATGAGTTCGAGTTCGCGGTGTGCGTCCAGCAGCCCGGTGTGCGGGCGGAGAGTGTGCACCCGGATGCCCTCGAGTCGTTCGGCGGCGGTGATCAGCACGTCGGGCATCGACCCGGGCGGCAACTCGACCACCAGATCGTCGATCGCTGATCCGGCTCCGCGCTCGACGACGTCCAGGGAGAGAATGTCGGCTCCCACCGAGCCCAGCGCCACCGCCAGCGAGCCGAGGCTGCCGGGGCGGTCGTCGAGCTCGACGCGCAGCAGATAGGAAGGCACGGCGAACACTGTTCCACAGCCCGACTAGGCTTGGCGGCCGTGTCCCAGATCTCCCGTGACGACGTAGCTCACCTGGCCCGACTGGCCCGGCTGGCGCTGACCGAGGACGAGTTGGACGGCTTCGCCGGCCAGCTCGACGCGATCCTGACTCATGTCAGCACGATTGCGGCCGTCGACGTCACCGGCGTCGAGGCGACCGACAACCCGCTCAAGGACGTCAACGTGACCCGGCCGGACCAGATCGTGCCGTGCCTGACCCAAGAGCAGGCCTTGGCCGCCGCGCCCCGCGTCGTCGAGAACCGGTTCGCGGTCCCGCAGATCCTGGGGGAGAGCCAGTGAGTGAGTTGATCCGTTCCGACGCGGCCACCTTGGCGGCCAGAATCGCCGCCCGCGAGGTGTCCTCGGTCGAGGTCACCCGCGCCCACCTCGACCAGATCGAGGCCACCGACGAGCGCTATGGGGCTTTCCTGCACGTCGGCGCCGAAGAGGCGCTGGCCGCCGCCGAGGCCGCGGACAAGGCCATCGCGGCCGGCGAGGCGCCGTCGGCACTGGCCGGGGTGCCATTGGCTCTCAAGGATGTGTTCACCACCATCGACGCGCCCACCACCTGCGGATCGAAGATCCTGGAAGGCTGGCGGCCCCCCTACGACGCGACCGTCACCGCGCGGCTGCGCGCCGCGGGCATCCCGATCCTGGGCAAGACCAATATGGACGAGTTCGCGATGGGCTCCTCCACGGAGAACTCCGCCTATGGCCCCACCCGCAATCCGTGGGATGTCGAGCGGGTGCCGGGCGGGTCCGGCGGGGGGAGTGCCGCGGCGCTGGCGGCGTTCCAGGCGCCGCTGGCGATCGGCACCGACACCGGGGGCTCCATCCGCCAGCCGGCCGCGCTGACCGCCACCGTCGGCGTCAAACCCACCTACGGCACCGTGAGTCGCTACGGGCTGGTGGCATGCGCGTCGTCGCTGGATCAGGGTGGGCCCTGCGCGCGCACCGTGGCCGACACCGCGCTGCTGCACGCCGTGATCGCCGGGCACGACCCGCGCGACTCCACGTCGGTCGATGCACCGGTGCCCGATGTCGTGGCCGCTGCGCGCGCCGGGGCAGGCGGTGACCTGTCGGGCGTGCGGATCGGGGTGGTCCGCCAGCTGCACAGCGGGGAGGGCTACCAGCCGGGTGTACTGACGTCGTTCAACGCCGCCGTCGAACAATTGACCGCGCTGGGCGCGCAGGTCTCCGAGGTGGACTGCCCGCACTTCAACTACTCGCTGAGTGCCTATTACCTGATCCTGCCCTCGGAGGTGTCGTCAAATCTGGCCCGCTTCGACGCGATGCGATTCGGGCTGCGCATCGGCGACGACGGCACCCACAGCGCCGAGGAGGTGATGGCGCTGACCCGCGCGGCCGGCTTCGGCCCGGAGGTCAAGCGCCGCATCATGCTCGGGACCTACGCGCTGTCGGCGGGGTACTACGACGCCTACTACAACCAGGCCCAGAAGGTGCGCACCCTGATCGCCCGCGACCTCGACGAGGCCTACAAGTCAGTCGACGTGCTGATCTCGCCCACCACGCCCACCACGGCGTTCCGGCTGGGGGAGAAGGTCGACGACCCGCTGGCGATGTACCTGTTCGATCTGTGCACGCTGCCGCTGAACCTGGCCGGGCACTGCGGTATGTCCGTGCCGTCCGGGCTCTCCGGCGACGACGGGCTTCCGGTGGGCCTGCAGATCATGGCTCCGGCCCTGGCTGATGACCGGCTCTACCGGGTGGGCGCGGCCTATGAGGCCGCCCGTGGGGAACTGCCCAGCGCGATCTGATCCCGCCGAGCAGTCACAAAAGCCCCCTGATCGGGCGTTGTCAAGCTGCCTGGAGTCGTTCGGGCTTGGGAAGGTTGATGCCGACGGTGTCGCTGGGGGCGGGGGTTT